>CAZGOQ010000044.1:0-12775 GCA_964527315.1 uncultured Oscillospiraceae bacterium
CCGAGATCCCATAGACCAGCGTGTAAAGTCCAATGCTCAGCAGCAGCGCAGGAATATAGTACAGATCTACAAGCAAATTCAGCAGGACCCCGACCCCGGCGGGCAGAAGAAGTCCCGGCAGCATCCGGAAAATATTGTTCCAAAAGGCCAGCACATCCACATGGATCTTCCGATAATAGACGATATTCATGAGCAGCCCGTTGGCGACGACCACCGCAATGGCTGTTCCCAGTGCGCAGCCAATGGCGCCCCAGATCCTGCACAGAGCAAGACTGATCGCCAGATTGCCCACTGCCATGATCCCGTAGATCACGGATCGGTATTGGTGGAGATTCTGTGCCCGCTGCATTTCAATGCCAAGATTCTGGCACAGGGGCACCATGCCGGGTATGATCAGAAGCAGTGTAATATAATAGGCATCCTCATAGCCCTCCCCGGCCCAAAACCAGATAAAAGGCTTTCCAAAGAAAATGATGCCGGTACTCACCAGTGCCAGAAGCAGAAATTGCAGCCGTCCCACCCGGACAAACAACTCTGTCAGCACCTGCCTTAGTTTCCCGACGTCCTCCCGGCAGTCCTGCACCATCTGATGGATGCGGGGCGTGAACACCGAAGAAACCGCCGTGGAAAAAGAGATGAAATAGGTGTGCAGCTGCTGGCCCACCGCATAGACCGCTGTCACCGCCGTCCCGCAAAAGCGGGTCAGGATCAGCTTATCGAGATTGTTGTTGACCTGATCAACAATGAGATTGATGGCAATAAATCCGGAGAACACCGCGATATCCTTCAGCACCGCTCCCTCCAGTCCGCGGAATGTCACCGGGATCTTCAGCCGGAATAAGCAGAAATACAGGTGCAGTCCATAGACCGCCATGGAAAGCACCACAGTAACAACGACCATGCCGATGGATCCGTAGCCCATGAGCAGGATCGGCAGCGTGATCAGCGGTGAAACCACTGTCCGCAACAGTTCCGTAATTTTCAAAAATACGAACTGCTCATGCGCGCTGATGATCTGGCTGAACACACCCATGGGAAAACTCAGCGCCAGATTCACCGTCAGCAGCAGCATCAGAATTCTCGCCGTCGGATACTGCTCCGCTGTGACTCCTTCCCGGAACACCAGTTCCAAATGCTGCGAAAGAAACAGGCCGCAGCCCAGCGCAATCGCCCCGATGACAGAGAACACGATCAGATACAATCCATTGAGCCGTGCGATTTGATCCTTTGCGCCCTCTTTCCGGTATAAAATAAAATACCGGACATAGCTTCCGCCAAACCCAAGGTTCAAAATTGACAGCATGGAGATCGTAGACGCGACTGTGGAATAAAGGCCGTATTCGCTTTTTCCAAGAATGCGGAGCATCACAGGCGTATAGGCCAGGGAGATGACGATATTCATCGCCATCTGGACATAGGTGAGCATAGAGCCCGCACGGAGCTGATTGTTGTTTTTCATCATTTAATCCCTGCTCAGCCGAAACAGCAGATGAATGCACCGATACCGCCGGCGCATCAGCATCCGCATGATCAGCCTTTTTTTTCTGGAATAGGTTCGAAGATATGGGTTGTTCCAGAACTCCGGAAAATTTGTTTCGGTAAATGTCCAAAGTTCCGCCAGCAGCGGATGTGACGGCGTGGCCTTCAACACCCGCACCGCCGCGTCATAAAACACATTGTCAACGCAGAGTTTGCAGAGTTCCTTCCGGTACTCGTCAAACAGTCCTTTGTCCCGATACCACTGCAGCACCTCGTCGATAGCGCCGATGATTTCCCTGTTATGAGCCGGATCCTTTCTGGCGGTCACCGATCCTTCATGGAGATAGTACCGATAGAGCGTATCCGGCAGCACCACCACAGACTCAGCCGCCGCCAGCATTTTCCGGGTCATACAGAGATCTTCGCCCCAGCCTCTGGCCCGAAACCAGATATTGTGCTTTTCAAACAGTTCCCGTTTCCATATTGCCGTCCAGGCTGCCGGCATGGTCAGCAAAAGTTCCGGCGACTCCTTCAGCGTCAGTGCGCGGCGGAGCGGCAGTTTCGGCTGCGGCATGAGATAGGTTCGATGTTCATCCGTAGCTTCCATGCCAAAAAAGATTACATCCGACTCATACTGCGCGGCCGCGCGGCGGAGCGTTGTGAGCATACAGGGCGAAATCATATCATCGCTGTCCACAAAAGCTGCGTAGACGCCCCCTGCCTGCCGTAATCCCACATTTCTTGCGTCACCGGCACCGCCGTTAGCCTTATGGATGCAGGTGATCGCATCATACTGCTCCGAAAGCCGATCGCAGAGTGCGCTGCTGACGCCATCCGTGGAACCATCGTCCACCAAGATGATCTCACAGCCGCTGATGTCATTTTGAAGAATAGACCGAATACAGTTTTCCAGATAGTCCTTTGCATTGTATACGGGAATGATGATACTCAGCCACATAACAGGACCTCTTCCTATGCATCTTTTCATGATATCGCCGCCATATCCCGTTTCCGGTGATACGGCGAACCAGAGCGCTCCGTGCGCAGGCATATCGCCCATATGCACGAATGCGATTTTGTTTTATATTGTATCACAGTCAGCCTGTTTCCGTCAATGCGTTTGCCATTTCTGCAAAATCCGGCCAGAAAAATCTTACATTTTGGAAGCGAATATCTACATAATTCCTCTGGACAAGACCTGAAGATTATACTATAATATGTTCATTATTTCGTCATATTTCGAGGAGATGGAAAAATGGCTCCTAAAAAATATTTGCCGTTTCTTGCAGCCGTTCTTGTCGTACTGGTTTTTATTCTGATCCTTGCATTTCACCTGGGCGGAAGCGGTGACGGCGGCACAGCTGCGTTGGATCCCTCCGCCGTGCAGGAAGGTGTGGACTATCTCAAGCAACTCGAAGCGCAGGATCCCGCGCAGATTGACCAGATCCGGAAACAGCTTCAGCAACAGAAGATTCAGGAACTCCGGGACGAGCGTCTCCGTCAGCTGGAGAGCGGCGAGATCTCCGTCTGGAGTCTGTTCAACGACTATGTGCTGCTGGGCGATTCCCGCGCCACTGGCTTCGAACTGTACGGTTTCCTGCCGGAAGACCGGGTAATCGCGGAAAACGGCGCGACCCTGCGGTATCTGGATGAGCATATCTCCGATGTGGTAGCCATGAACCCTTCAAATATCTTCCTCTGCTTCGGCCTGAACGATATCGCCAGCGGCATATGGTCCACTGCAGAAAGCTATGTAGAGGAATATCAGTCCGTTCTGGAACGCCTGATCCAGACCGTGCCCGATGCAAAAATTTTTGTCAGTTCCACTCTGCCTGCCAGAGAACCGGCCTTCACCTCCCTGCCTGTGCTGATCAATATTTCTTCCTATAACTCCGCTGTGGAGGATATGTGCAGCCAGCTGCCAAATTGCTATTATGTTAACAATGACGCCGCCGCCGCCCAATACGCGGACCTGTGGGAGGATGACGGCATCCATGTCAGCCGCGACTTCTATCCCCATTGGGCCGTCAATATGATTTTGGAACTTTATAGCAGCACACTGGACGATGCGGCTGCCAATGATGAAATATAATCTGACCTTTCAAAGGAGGTAACCTCATGAAGTCCCAAAAGCTTCTCTTGCTGGAAGCGGCCAAATGGCTGTGTGTACTGGCGCTGCTCATTGCGCTGGTGTTCCAGCTTGCCTCAAATCAGGAAAGTCAGACCGATTTTCAGACCATGTCCGCCGCCGTCACGGCCGCAGCAGATCTCAGTTCCATGGCCGAGGGCAGCAATCAGACCCTGAAACGGCTCTATGGACTGGACGCCGGGGATTATGACGGAGTCCTGCTCTACTACCCCTCCATCAATATGGGTGCGGAAGAACTTCTTCTCTTAAAGCTTTCCGAGCCCGACCAGCAGGAGATCGTGAAAGAAGCGATTTCCCAGCGTCTTTCCGCCCAACTGGACAGCTTTGAGGGCTACGGCGTGGAGCAATGCGCTATGCTGGAGCGCAGTATCATCGAGGTGCAGGGCAATTATATTCTGTTTGTCTCTGCTGAGGATCCATCGGCGGTACAAGAGGCGTTTCTGGACGCACTGTAAGGAGGAATGGCAATGAGTTTCAATCATATCGTATTTCCCTTCCTGTTTCTTCCCATCAGTTTGATCCTGTATTATCTGACGCCAAAGCGTTTTCGGAACGCGCCGCTGATTTTGGTCAGCCTTGTATTTTACGCCTGGGGCAGCCCGGTTTATCTGCTGCTGATGCTGCTGAGCATCATATTAAACTATATGACCGGCCTGGAAATCGAGGAATTTCTGAAACAGGGACGACATACTGGCGCAAAAATCAGTATGCTCACAGCTGTGGCAGTCAATCTGCTGATTCTCTGCTTTTTCAAATACATTGATCCCTTGATCTCTGCGATCAACAGTGTCCTGTCGCTTTCTCTCAAAGCGCCGGATCTGCCGATGCCGCTGGGCCTGTCCTTTTTTACGTTTTCCGTGCTCAGCTATGTTCTGGATGTATATCATTCCAAAACACCGGCCCAGAAAAACATATTGGATTTCATCCTTTACGCCGCCTTTTTCGGCAAGGTGACTTCCGGCCCCATTGTGTTGTATCGAGATATGGCGCCGCAGCTTCGGGATCGGAACGTCACATTCGCCGGTTTTGGCTCCGGCATCAACCTTTTTCTGGTCGGCCTGATGAAAAAGGTGCTGATTGCAGACAGTCTGGGGAAAACTTTCTCCGCGATATCCGGCTTGTCTGCCATGTCGGTTTTCACCGCATGGCTGGGTATGATCCTGTACAGTCTCCAGCTTTACTTTGATTTCAGCGGCTATTCCGATATGGCCATCGGACTTGCAAAACTCTTTGGCTTTCAATTTGAGAAAAATTTCAATTATCCCTATCTCTCCGCCAGTATCTCTGAATTCTGGCGGCGGTGGCATATCTCCCTGGGCCGGTGGTTCCGGGAATATGTCTATATTCCTCTTGGCGGCAACCGCTGCTCTGTCAAACTGCAAATTCGAAATCTCGCCGTGGTATGGATCCTCACCGGACTGTGGCACGGTTCTTCCCTGAATTTTCTCCTTTGGGGCGTCTATCATGGGGCAATCATCCTTTTGGAGAAATTTGTATTGAAGGACATTTTGGAGAAGATCCCCAAGCCTGTCCGTATTCTCGGAACGGTATTTCTTGTTTTCTTTGGCTGGGTCCTGTTCTTCTCCCCGTCTCTATCCAGCGCCGTGCACTATTATGGGCAGATGTTCGGCGCAGGCCGCATGGGCATGATCGACAGCACTTTCCGATACTACTTTGCAGACAGCATCCGCATTCTGATCGTTGCAGTGATCGGCTGCTGTCCCATTGCCAAGGCGCTCCATCAGCGTCTTACCTACCGCAGGGGCGGCGTCATGACCTACCTCTCTGTGATTTTATATGTATTGCTGCTGATGGTCTGTGTTGCCTATATGGTCAGTGCAACCTATTCCTCTTTCCTCTATTCCCAGTTCTAAGGAGGCTCAGGATATGCTTGAAATGCAGGATTTGGAGCGTCTGGAACCTCTGGATGGTTCAGAAACTCCCGCGCCGGATCCGTCTCCGGCGAAACTCGGCGCATCTCAGCGCACACTCCCCCCGAAAAGCAAAAAAAACAGAAATCGCTACAGATCTGCTTCCAGACAGCGAACGCTCCACAATGTTTTGCTGTCCTTTGCCTTTTTCGCTGTGGTGCTGATCTTTTTCATTGTCAATCTGGCCGTCAAGGACAAAGATTTTTCCACTGCGGAGAACAGGAGTCTTGCCCAGAAGCCAGCGCTTCAGTGGAGCGCGCTGGCGGACGGAAGCTATTTTTCCGATCTGATGGACTATGTCAGCGACCAGCACTTCTTCCGGGACGGCTGGATGAATCTCAAACTCCGAACGGAAATACTTTTGGGTCGGAAAGAGGCTTCCGGCGTTTATCTCGGCGCAGACGATTATCTGCTCAGCGCTCCCGTCGTACCGGATGCAGACGCCTTGACCCACAGCATCAACGCCATTAACAGTTTTGCCGCCAAACACGCGGATCTCTCTGTTCGAATGCTTCTGGTGCCTGACGCCGCCGCTGTGCTCAACGATAAGTTGCCCAGAAATGCGCCAGTGCAGGATCAGCTTCAGGATATCAAATCTGTAAAAGGAAGGCTGCTTGGCTCAATTCAGTTTCTGGACGCCGCAGAAGCACTTTCAGCCCATTCTGACGAATACATCTATTATAGAACCGATCACCATTGGACCTCTCTTGGTGCCCGTTATGTGTTTGACGCCTGTGCAGGCCAGTTGGGCATTGCCAGCGCTGCCAGCGCTTACGATATCCACACCGTCTCCGACAGCTTTGAAGGCACGCTGTCCTCCAAGAGCGGCAGCCATCAGGCCACGGATACCATTCAAGTCTTTACCCCCCAGGATACCGACATCCGTTACTATGTGACCTATCCGGATTCCACGGAACGGGTCTGCTCCCTTTACCGTAGCGAATGCCTGAAGGACAAGGATCAGTACACCGTGTTCTTCGGTGGCAACTACTCCAAGGTGGAAATCAATACTACTGCTGACAACGAACGCTGCCTTCTGGTATTCAAGGATTCCTACGCCAACTGCTTTATGCAGTTTCTCTATCCCTATTATGAGAAGATCATTATGATCGACCCCCGGTATTACTACGGCGAACTGGACCCGGTTCTGACCAGCGGCGTCACCGATGTGCTGTTTCTCTACAGTGCCGATACCTTCTTCACGGACACCTCGCTGGTGGACGTTCTGGAATCGGAAAGCGAGAGCGGAGCGTAGGATCTGATCTTTGCAGAAGAATGACAGAAATGGCAGAAACGACAGCAGCCAATCTCGGCTGCTGTCGTTTCTGCCTGTCAAAAAAACTACCCAAACGCCCCTGCCTCCCTATAATAGAAGAAGGCGGGGCGTTTTCATGGTACAATGGAAAGGCGTAGGAATTCAGGTCTTTATGTGCCAATGTTTTTCAGCGGCCTGCACAGATCTGTATCTGCTTCCACCGCGATTATCCGATCCTCTTCTTTTTTGTACCGGCCGCCTGAACTGAATTCAAATGGCTTTTATGGTCTGCCAATGCCAAAAAGAAGAATTCATGAATTTAAAGAAAAATAGTTCCAAATTTGTTCAAGATATGGTATCATAGACCCAGCCAAAAAACAGCAGTTTTCCTGTGAATGCCCATTACGAAACTCTCTGCGGTGCTGCGGCAAATAAAAATCTAGTAAAGGAAGTGTGTTTTACATGTTGGTTGGTATTGATCTCGGAACAACCTTTTCCGCCATCGCCACGGTTGGCTCCGATGGCAGAGCGCATATCATCACAAACCGTGACGGTGAGCGAACCACACCATCTGTTGTCATGTTTGAGGACGGAAATATTGTTGTCGGCGATACCGCGAAAGAAAACAGCGTAGCGAATCCCGGCAGCGTTTGTCAATTTGTCAAGCGCCAGATGGGTGACAATAAATTTTCGTTCCGCCCCTCCCGTAACGAAAAGTACAGCGCGGAGGAAATCTCCGCAATGATCCTGAAGCGTCTGAAGGAGGACGCGGAGGACGCCACCGGTAATACAGTGGACGGTGCGGTCATTACAGTGCCCGCTTACTTCGACGACGCCCAGAGGAACGCCACCAAGGACGCCGGCGAGATTGCGGGACTCAACGTCCTGCATATCATCAACGAACCCACCGCCGCCGCAGTGGCTTACTGCTACGGCGAAAAAAGTCAGGACTGCCGGGTTATGGTCTTTGATCTGGGCGGCGGCACCTTCGATATTACCATCATGGAACTGAGTAACAATCTGTCCAATATCCGCATTCTCTCCACCACCGGCAATCGGAGTTTGGGCGGCTTCGACTTTGACAATCTTATCATCAACAAGGCTATGGAGGAGTATCGCAAGCAGTTCGGTATGGAACTGGATGATGATGACGAAGCAACTCAGGATCTGCGGCTTCGGGCGGAAAACGTCAAAAAATCCCTGTCCAACCGCACCAAAGCGCCTCTGACCATCCGGGCCAATGGGAAAACGCTGAGGATGGAGATCACCCGGGAGGAATTCGACAAAATGATGCAGCGGCATCTTCGTACTATGAAGGGTTATATGACCGATGCGTTGGCGGAAGCCAAACTGAAATGGAGGGATATCTCAAAGGTTCTGCTGGTGGGGGGGTCCTCCCGGATTCCCTGTGTGCAGGAGATGATTCAAGATACCACTGGAATTGAACCCTCCAAGGAGTTGAATCCGGACGAAGCTGTGGCCCTAGGCGCCAGCTATTATGCGGAGTTCCTGCTCAGCAAGGTAACCGGCCAGAAAAATTCCACCGGCAAGGATGTAGAAGTGGTGGATGTATGTTCCCACGGTTTGGGCACCATCGCCACAGATCCGGATACCGATGAAGAACGCGTGACCTTCATCATCCAGAAGAACACCAGACTGCCCGCGCAGAATATCGATGTGTTCGCAACGGTCCAGGATAACCAGGAGCAGATCCGGTTGCGGCTGGTGGAGGGCGACGATCCAAATCCGGAGTACTGCAACGTCATTTTTAATGAACTGGTGTCCATTCCAAAGGCGCCAAAGGAGACGCCCGTTGTAATCGCCATGCGCTATGGCATCGACGGCATTGTACACGCAGCTGTGTACATCATTCCCTCCGGCGATCCCGAGGGCGAATGGGTGGAAGTGGCAACTCCGGATATCGAGCGCAAGTCCAATCTGACAAGAGAACAGGTCCAGCGGAAAAAGCAGGCGATGGATTCCAGATCCATTGACTGACGCCCTAGGCCGACGGGGGAAAAACTATGAAGAATTTCTATGAGGAACTGGAACTTTCTCAGTCCATGTCCCTGGAGGACATTCAGGACAATTTAGAAAGCCAGCGCAGGAGGTGGGCCAGCCGGACCAATTCGGCAGACGCCGACAAGCGCAAGGAAGCGGAAACCAGGGTAGACCTCATCGACGAGGCGCTGGACGGCGCGTTTGCCGATGCGTCATCCCGGAAAAGCTACGACAGTAAGCTGGCGAAAGAGGCAGATTCCGCTGAGCAAAAGTCTGAGGAGCCGGCGGCTTCCGAACACAGCCATAAAAAACAGATGTCCACCGCGGAGCAGAAACGTCTCGCAGAGAAAGAGCAACAGGTTCGGGCCGCAGAGGATCAGCGCCGCGTAGAACAGGCGCACTACAACCGAAAAAGACAGCGCAGAAGGAAAATGACCCGTTTTCTGATTTTCCTGCTGATTGTTGGCGGTATTGGCGGTTATTACTACATCAAACACATTCAGCCAATACAGGAAATCTACAATCAAGCTCAAGTTTCTATGACCAACGGCAGCTACCAGGACGCCTGTCAGGATTTCTTTGCGGTTCATGACGCATGGTTTTCCAAGCTTCTGTTCCGGGATGCCTATGACAAAGGCTATGAGGCTTGTATGCTTTGGCTGGGGCAGGAACCGGTAATCACCACCGAGGAGGAAAGCCCCTGGTTCTCGCTGGATGAAGAAGGCGGACTGGAATTTGATGAGGATGACGTTCCGCAGGGTACTGAATTCCTGCTGCCCACCATTCTGGATGGAAATTTGGTTACAGGCATTGCGTCCTACGGCTTTGAGGACTGCAACAGCATTTACTCTGTAGAATTGCCGGCAAACTACCTCTGGATCGGAGAAAAGGCATTTTACGGCTGCGACAATCTTTCCGCAGTGACGCTGAGCAATGTGGAAAGCATTGGAGATCGGGCCTTTTGTGACTGCGACAATCTGACGGTATTCACCGACAACGGCGGTCTTGATTCCATAGGCGTGGAAGCCTTTTATGAGTGCAGCTATCTCACTACGGTGACGCTGAGCGAAGGTCTGACTGTCATTGGAGAGAAGGCTTTCTTTTGTTGCCCCTGTCTCCAGAGTATCACCATTCCCGGTTCTGTAACGTTCATCGGCAATTATGCGTTTGCTGAGACCGGCCTTTCATCGCTCCAGTTTGCAGAGGGAACCGCCTCTTTGGTCGTAGGCGAGGGAGCCTTTTCCTCCTGTGAGAATCTTACCACGGTGGTCATTCCCTCCAATGTCACCGAGCTTGGGATCAAAGCCTTTCAAAACTGCGAATATCTGACCAGTGTCACCATTGGCGATGGCTGCGCCATGATCGGAAGCAGCGCATTCAACGGTGACAAGCAGTTGGCGTATGTGGCTCTGGGACAGGGGCTGCAGACCATTGGCGAATTTTCCTTTGCTGGCACGGGGCTTTATGGAGACCTGTATCTTCCTGCGTCCTTGACCTCCATTGGCGAAAGCGCTTTTGAAAACTGTGAAAGTCTTACCAACATCTATGCATCGGATGATACAGCGAATCTGGTCATTCAGAAGGGCGCCTTTTCTTCCTGCGACTATCTTCAGGGAGCCTATCTCCCAGGGGTCGCACAGCTGGGCGACAGCGTCTTTGACAACTGCGTGAATATGTACTGGGTGTATCTGGGAAGCAATCTCAGCAGCATTGGCAGCTGGTGCTTTTCCCATGCAAGTCTCAGTGAGATCCATCTGAGCGATGGACTGACGGTCATTGGAGAAGGCGCGTTTTACGACAACGACAACCTGATTGGCATTGATATTCCCGCCGGCGTTGGAATTTTGGAAGCCAGCACGATTTCTGAATGTGAATCCCTGCGCTGGATCGTTCTGCGGGAAGGCCTTTCGATCATCCGGGACGGCGCGATTTGTTACAATGCCAATT
Organism: uncultured Oscillospiraceae bacterium; assembly: GCA_964527315.1. Taxonomy (GTDB): domain Bacteria; phylum Bacillota; class Clostridia; order Oscillospirales; family Oscillospiraceae; genus HGM13006. The sequence continues at coordinate 10,763 of CAZGOQ010000044.1, forward strand.
TAAGTGAAATCTATTACACCGGCGATGAGACAGCCTGGAGCAGCATCGCCATCGGCAGCAACGATCAGCTTAGTGACTGCGTCTTCTACTTTAATTACACAAACGGTTGACGAGAGATTGGCATGTCTCCGGGTGGATAGTTTCATTTGAGAATACGACCATGGAAGCTGCGCTGATGGATCGGCTCATATTTCGCGCTCGTGTACTGGATATGAATAGAGATTCTTACCGGCTGAAAGCAAGCATACAGGGCCAAACCTGAATCGAGCGGCTCAAATCTTCGAAAGGACTGTGAAAAAACCATAGTCTCAATTGAATTTACAAAAAGTTATGTGGAATCGGGCATAATCCGATTCCACATAACTTTTTATTGAAACTCTATTCAGGCAAAAGGACTTTTTCACAATCTGGAGATTATCTCGCTTTGGCTTCGACAATATCGAACTCTGTTCGCAGATTGGCGTCCGCAATCAGATTTCTTGGACACTTCTCCGCACAGGCAGAGCAACTGACGCACTTACTGTAATCGATCACCGCCAGATTGTCCACCACATGGATCGCGTCATGCTCACAGGCCTTTTCGCAAAGCTTGCAACCAAGGCAGCCGATGTCGCAGTATTTTCGCAGCACAGCGCCTTTTTCCTTGGAGGAACAGGCCACCACGATATCCTGCGTATAGGGCACCTCCGCAATGATCCCTCGGGGGCAGGCTTTGGCGCAGACCATGCAGCCCACACATTTCTCATGATCCACCCGGGCCACGCCGTCCACAATATGGAGTGCTCCATAGGAACAAGCCTTGACACAATTACCAAAGCCCAGGCAGCTATAGGCGCATTCGTTGGGGCCGTTGCCCAGCAGCCGGATAGCTGCCGCGCAGTCCTGAATGCCTGCGTATTCGCCTTTTTTCGCAACGTGGATCCCTCGGCACTTGACCAGCGCTACTTTCCGATCCACCTCTACGGTTTCCATGCCCAAAATCGCCGCAATTTGATCGGCGCTCTCCTTGCCACCGGAGGCGCAAAGCCCCAAAGGCGCGGTGCCGTCGAGGATCGCCTGGGCATAGGCCGCGCAGCCGCTGTAACCGCAACCGCCGCAGTTGGCGCCGGGCAGCGCCTGCGTCACCGGCTCCAGCCGTTCATCTTTTTCCACCGCAAAGATCCTGGAAGCCACCGCCAGAAGCAAACCAAATACGCCGCCCATAACGCCCAGCACCAGAACCGCATATAACACGTTTATCATCTATGCCGTCCTCCTGTCAGGAAAAGATACGCAGTCCCTGAAAGCCCATAAAGGCCAGGGCAATGAGACCAGCGGATATCAGCGCAAGAGGAAAGCCCTCAAAGCATTTGGGACTGTCGCTGCTGGAATCCAGTCGCTCCCGCACGGAAGCAAACAGAAAAATTGCCAGCGTAAAGCCCAGGCCTCCAGTCACTCCGTATACCACGCTCTCAATGAAATTGTATTCATTCTGCGTGTTTTGCAGGGCAACGCCCAGCACCGCGCAATTGGTAGTAATCAGCGGCAGATAGATGCCCAGCGCGGAATAGAGCGCCGGCATGGCCTTTTGAAGAAACATTTCAATGAACTGCACCAGCGCCGCAATGACCAAAATATAGGCCACCGTCTGCATATACGCAAGGCCCAGCCGCACCAGCAGCAGATTCACCGCATAGGTCACCGCTGAAGCAACGCCCATGACAAAGGTCACTGCAACGCCCATGCCCAACGCTGTATCTATCTTTTTGGAGACGCCCATAAATGGACAGATACCTAAAAATTGAGACAGAATAAAGTTATCAACCAAAATCGCACCAATAGCGATAGAGAGAAGTGTTGTGATACTCATTTGTCACTGCCCCCCTTTTTTCCGCGATTGAGCACATACTGCACAGCGGCAATCAGGACGCCCAACGTCAGGAAACCGCCCACCGGCAAAATCATCATCATGGCCGGGAACTGCTCCGGAATCAGGCGAATTCCGCTTCCGTCCGTCCCGAGAAGACCGCCGCC
>CAZGOQ010000044.1:12785-16656 GCA_964527315.1 uncultured Oscillospiraceae bacterium
CTGCCCAGCAGTTCACGAACCAGACATATGATGATCAATACCACCGTGTAGCCAATCCCCTGGGCCACGCCGTCGATGGCCGCTGCTCCCACAGAGTTTTTGGACGCAAACGCCTCTGCTCTGCCCAGAATAATGCAGTTGACAACAATCAGCGGGATAAAAATTCCCAGCGACTCGCTCAGCGACGGCAGATATGCCTGCATCAGCAGATCCACAATCGTCACAAAACCGGCAATCACGACAATATACGCCGCAATACGGATTTTGGCCGGGATCACATTGCGCAGCAGAGAGATCACTACATTAGAGCAGATCAGGATAATCGTCACGCAAAGGCCCATACCAATGCCGTTAAATAATGTCGTCGTAATGGCCATGGTGGAACACATACCCAGCAGCTGCACCAGCACCGGATTTTGGGTCAGGAGACCATCCTTAAACTGTTTTTTTACATTCATGGCATTCCCTCCTTATCCCATCTCTGCGGCAACCCGTAGCGCAGTATTGACGCCATCGGTCACAGCCCGTGAAGTGATTGTTGCTCCGGTCAGCGCGTCGATCTCGCCGCCGTCTTTGTTGACAGCCAGTTCTCCGCCCTTCCCTGCGTACTGGCTCCGGAAACTCTCTTTGGATGCGTTCGCGCCAAGTCCGGAAGTTTCCGACATATCAATGATAGAAACGCCGGTAACAATCCCTTCCGGGGATATCCCCACCACCATATCAATCGTGCCGCCGAAGCCGGAGGGCGTGACCTCTACCACATAGCCCTTATCCTCCGCCTGATAGACCGCCGCAACATTGGCTTCCTGCCCGGTATAGGCAAGGGCGGTATAGGTATCTGCGGGGAGAACCTCCCGCATGGAAGCCGCCGTCTTTTCCGCCGTGATTTCCGCGATCCGATCCTCCGTAATATAATTGGTCAGTCCCAAAAGGCCGGAGACCACCGCCGAAATCAAAAGCAGTGTCAATGTCAGCTTCAGAAAATAGCCGACCGAATTCTGTTTTGCCATTGCCTGTTCCATTCTTACGCCGTCTCCCCTTTCTTTGCTTTGATCTGCCCGAATCGCCGGGGTACCCCCAATTTATCCAGCAGCGCCGCAGTAATGTTCATAATCAGAATTGCATAACTGACGCCCTCGGCATAGGAGCCAAAATAACGAATCAGCATGGTAATCAGGCCGCAGCCAATACCAAATACGATCTGGCCGGCTCTGGTGACTGGAGAAGTGGCATAGTCTGTCGCCATAAAAATCGCACCCAGCATAAGACCGCCGGAGAGCACCTGGTAACCCATCCAGATCAACCGTCCATTTCCCTGAGGGAACAGAAAGGCAATCACCGCCACTGTGGCAATATACGCCACCGGGATTCGAGGCGAAATGATTTTCCGCACCACCAGATAGACGCCGCCGGCCAGCAGTAAAACAGCCGAGGTCTCGCCCACGGAGCCGCCAATATTGCCGATCAGACAGTCCAGCAGTCCTTCTTCCGGCAGAAGGCCCTGATGAAGATTGGCAAGGGGTGTTGCCGCCGTCACCGCATCCGCATTGGAACCGAAGAGATGCAGGGACGTGTATGGCGCAACCCATGTGGTCATCAGCACCGGATAGGAGAACAGAAACGCCCGCCCCGCCAGCGCGGGATTTAAGAAATTGCAGCCAATCCCGCCAAAAAGCTGTTTGACCACGATAATTGCAAAGAAATCTCCAATAATGATCGTCCAATAAGGAATCGTCACCGGACAGACCATCGCCAGCAGCAGACCCGTTACAATAGCGGAACAGTCGCCTACCGTGCAGTCTTTATGCAGAAGCTTTCGGTAGAGCCATTCGAACAACACACAAGCCGCCACAGAAACCGCCATCAGGCACAGGCTTCTCAGGCCGAAAAAGTACATGGCGCCGATCATAGCCGGGATTAGTGCAATGACCACATCCAGCATAATGTCTCTCGTACCGTCCGGCGCATGGTCATGGGGGCTACAGGAGACTGTCAGCTTCAAATTTTCCTGATTCATGCTCTGTGTCCTCCTTTAATTCTGTTTGGCTGCGGCCGCTTTGACCTTGACCTTGGCGTTCTTAAAACTCTGCACCAGTGGAATCCTTGCCGGACATATGTAGGCGCAGGAACCGCATTCGATGCAGTCGCCGATGTTCCGGCGGTTGAGTTCTTCGATGTTGTCCTTCCGCTCCGCTTGATAAAGATACAGCGGCATCAGATGCATGGGACAGACGCTGACGCAGCGACCGCAGCGGATACAGTGGGGCTGCGCCACCTCTGCCCTCGCCTTCTTCGAAAGGCAGGTTATGGCATTGGTCCCCTTGATCACCGGCACGCTCAGATCATACTGCGCAATGCCCATCATCGGCCCGCCGGAGAGGATCTTATAGGGATCCTCCGAAAAACCGCCCGCCGCTTCGATCAGATCCGCGTAGGGCGTTCCAATGGGAACGATGAAATTTTTCGGACGGTTGACCGCCTCACCGGTGACGGTAACGCCCCGCTGGGTCAGCGGCAGGCCCAGATAGACCGCATCGTAGATCGCCGCACAGGTGGATGCATTGAACACGCCGCACCCCACCGCCGCCGGCAGTCCGCCGGGCGGCACCTGCCGGCCGGTAATAGTCTGGATCAGCTGTTTTTCCGCACCCTGGGGGTATTTGGTCTTTAATACCTGCACCACCACGTCTCCCCCGGCAGGGCACTGCTCCTTCAATATTCCAATGGCCGTTTTTTTGTTGGCTTCGATCCCAATATACCCCTTTTCCTGCCCGAAAATCCGGAGCAGAATCCGAAGTCCCTCAATGACCCGCTGAGGCGTTTCCCGCAAAAGCCGGTCATCAGAGGTAATATATGGCTCACATTCCGCCGCATTGACAATAATGGTATCCAGCTTTCCCACGCCGCTGGAAATTTTAACGTCCGTAGGGAATGTTGCGCCGCCCATCCCTGCGATCCCGGCGTCATGAATGATCTGCGTCAATTCTTCCGCCGTCAGCGCTTCCACATTCTCTCTTGGGACCACAGTCCCGCACATGGTGTTTTGAAAATCATTTTCAATCACCACAGACATGACGCTGACGCCGCTGGGATGGGGCCGCGGTTCTACTGCCAAAACCGTACCGGATACGGATGCATGGATGGGCACGCAAAGGCCCGTATTGTCGCCGATCTTTTGGCCCACTGTGACCGTATCCCCTTTTTTTACCAAAGGATTACAGGGCGCGCCAATATGCATCGACATCGGAATCACCACGATTTTGGGCGCCGGCAGGGGCTCGAAGGCCATTTCGCAGGACAGGGATTTTTTGTCAATTGGATGTACGCCGCCGAAAAATCCAGCCATACTTTTCACCTCTCAAATATGTTCTCCGCCCATCTTAAGTGGGCACACTTTAACATAATTATCATACATCCTTCCGGTTCATTTGTCCATATGTGATTTTTGGTTTTGTCGATTTCTCCCGCGCTTTTCACAAGAAGCACAAATTTTTCAGAATCCGCTATTACAATTTGAAAAATTCGTGGTATAATTCTCCTCTCATTGCGGGTGGTGTTCAATAGAGGACATTGAGCAAGAAATATTCCTCCTGGGTATTCTTTTGCCTTTGAATGTACTCACGACATAGAACGATCCAATGAGCATTTTGCGTACGATTGCTTAAGTTACAAGGCGAACCGGATCTTGGTGCGGCAGCTGGTTCCCTCGGGGAACAGTTTGTCAAGACATTTTTTCTGATTTTTGAAATTGAAGCGGCAAAAGGCAAAATCAGGGGTAACCCGGCTTGCACCAGCCTTGCGAAGCCTCCGCTCATGTGCTATAATCAGGGCAGTTCAACAAATCGGAATTTTGTGAGGGCAATAATGGATT
>CAZGOQ010000045.1:0-16568 GCA_964527315.1 uncultured Oscillospiraceae bacterium
CCTCGTTGGCTACGGTCCGCCGTTTGATGAGCCGGGACACCTTTAAATATTTATCCAGTCGCACAGGCGTTCACCTCAAACCAGTTTTGCGCCTGCGGGAATGGCGTCGTCCAGCATCAGAAGATGGAAGCTTTCGCCTTTCTCGGCGCTCAGCAGCATACCGCAGGAATCCAGCCCCATCATTTTTCGGGGGGCTAAATTGGTGCAGGCCACCAGGGTCTTGCCGATCAGTTCCTCCGGCTGATAATAGGCGGCGATGCCGGACAGGATCTGGCGGGGAACGCCGCTGCCATCGTCCAACGTAAATTTCAGTAGCTTTTTGGATTTTTTTACGGCTTCACAGTCGAGGACCTTCACAACGGTCATATCAACTTTTTCAAATTCGTCAAAGGCAATCTCGTCCTTGAATTCTACTTCCGGCGCCGCAGGCGCTTCATTTGCGGCCTTGGCGGCTTCAATCTCCGCCAGCTTTTTCGCGGCGTCGATACGGGAAAAAAGGATTTCCGCCGTCCCAACGCAGCCGCCCACCGGCATTTTCCCGAATTCAGTCAGGGATTCCACACCGCCGTCCGCTGTGTTCAGCTGCTTCAGAATTTTTTCCGCCGTTTCCGGCAAATACGGCTTCAGCATAATCGCGGCAAAGCGGATGGACTCCAGCAGGTTATAGAGTACGGTGCCCAGCCGGTCGGATTTGCCGGGGTCTTTTGCCAGCATCCAGGGGGTGGTTTCGTCGATATACTTATTGGCCCGGCGGAGCAGGACAAAAATCTCGTCAATCGCGTCGGCAACATGGAGATCGGTCATTTTCCGCTCGACCTTTTCCGGCATGGCAAGCGCCACGGCTTTCAGTTCCTCATCCAGCGGCTCGCCGGCGGAGGGAGCCATGATTTTACCGTCGAAATACTTGTGCTCCATGGCAATGGTACGGTTGACCAGATTGCCCAGAATATTTGCCAGATCGGAGTTGGTCCGTTCGATCATCAGTTCATAGGTGAACACACCGTCGTTGGCAAAGGGCATTTCGTGGAGCATATAATAGCGCACGGCGTCTACGCCAAACTGCGCCACCAGATCATCGGGATAGACCACGTTGCCCAGAGATTTGGACATTTTACCGCCCTGCACCAGCAGCCAGGGGTGACCGAAGACCTGCTTCGGCAGAGGCTCCCCCAGAGCCATCAAGAAGATGGGCCAATAGATGGTGTGAAAACGAATGATGTCCTTGCCAATCAGGTGTACGTCGGCAGGCCAGTATTTTTGATAGTGTTCGTCAGAATTGCCATCCGGATCGTAGCCGCAGAAGGTGACGTAGTTGGTCAGCGCGTCCAGCCAAACATAGACGACATGGCCCGGGTCAAAATCCACGGGAATGCCCCAGGTGAAAGAGGTTCGGGATACGCACAGATCTTGGAGACCGGGCTTCAGGAAGTTATTGATCATTTCATTTTTCCGGCTCTCGGGCTGGATAAATTCCGGATGCTCATTGATATAGTCCATCAGGCGGTCGGCATATTTGCTCATCCGGAAGAAGTAGGCTTCTTCCTCCGCGTCGATGCATTCGCGGCCGCAGTCGGGGCACTTTCCGTCCGCCAACTGGCTTTCTGTCCAGAAGGATTCACAGGGAGTGCAGTATTTTCCCTCATATTTTCCCTTATAGATATCGCCCTGATCGTAAAAGCGCTTAAAAATTTTCTGGACTTTTTTCATATGCTCCGGGTCTGTGGTGCGGACAAATTTATCATAGGATGTATTCATAATATCCCAAATCCGTTTGATTTCGTTGGTAATATTGTCCACATGCTGCTGAGGGGTGATCCCGGCGGCTTCGGCTTTCTCCTGGATTTTCTGGCCATGCTCGTCCGTTCCGGTCTGGAAATAGACATCGTAGCCGGTCATACGCTTATAGCGGGCAATGGCATCCGCCAAAACGATCTCATAGGTATTGCCGATATGGGGTTTGGCCGAGGTATAAGCGATGGCGGTGGATATATAATAGGGTTTCTTTTCCACAAAAAATCCCTCCTTCAATAATAACAGACTTTTCTGAAATATTATACTCAAACCGCCTGCGTAAATCAAGTTTTTTTGCCAATACTGTGGGGGGCTGCGGCATTGTGTCGGAAACACGCCGGAAACGCGATGCGTCTTCAGGAAAGCGGCGTGCCGCACAGACTGGCGGGGTCATTCCGTCCGGTCAGAAGACTGCGCAGCAGGGGGAATGTCCGCCTGTGCAGAGAGCAGCATTTTCAGGTCTGCCCGGAGATCAGCGGTGGTATATGGGCGGCCCGTCAGCAGCCATTGGGTGCTGACGGAAAAAATCCGGCAGATTGCTACCACCAATTCTGCGGAGGGCTGCCGTCTCCCCTGCTCATACATTCCCACCGCACTGGTCGAGACTCCCAGAGCCTTTGCCAGCTGCCGTTGGGTCATATTTTGGCTTCGCCGCAGCTGGGCGATACGCATTCCAACCATGTATGTTTCCTCCTTCTTTGGGCACGTTCTGCGGGAACGTATGCAGTAAGTGTAGCACAGCAAAATTTCCATGTAAAGTAAATTATGTAAAAAATGTCTTGACAGCACACACCATGTGTAATAAAATGGAAGCATGATACACAAATTGAGGGGTGATAATGAACACACAAACCAGCAGGATGTGGAAAGCACAGGATAATGGAGCCAAAAGGCCGCGGGCCTGGTGCAGATGCTGTGGTAAAGAGTTTTATCAGAGCGTACCCGCCGACGGGCTTTGCCGTTGCTGCCGCAGAGATGGGCGGCGAAAAGGAAGGCGGCGTCTGTGACGCTGTATGATCTTTCCAGGGAATATCAAAAAGAGTTGGGGCCGATGCGGGAGCGCATTCAAAGTCTCCGGCAGAAGAGAAAAAACTGCCCGCCGGAACAGCGCATTATGCTGGAATACCGGATCAGGCGGCTTTCAGAGGTATATCAACAGACCCGGGAGTTGTCTCAGCTGCTCGAGCATTATTACGAAAGGGGATATTATCGTAGTGGAAAGTATACATTATGACGCGCTGTTTGAACGCAAAAAAAAGATCCTGCCACTGATTCTGCAGGATGAACTGACCAACCGCCAGCGATTGGTCATTGAGGAATATTATGTGCATAACAGCACGACAAAACAAATTGCGCAAAAGCTTGGCGTAACACCCTCCGCCGTGCTGCGGGTTCGTCAGCGGGCGGAACAGCGAATCGAACAATGTCTCCGCTATTGCGGATAAGCTATGAAATAGGCCTTTTGCAAAGGCAGAAGTTGGAAGTATGATAGAAAGGAATCTTGCGGGGGCGCGCTGCAAAATCACATTTTGCAGCGCGCCCATTTTTCAGCTTTGAGGCAGGTAGTTCAGAGGATCAATCGAAATGCCCTCGGAGAACACCTCAAAATGGAGATGATCTTCCTCTGCCGTTTCCAGCAGCGCTGTGTTTCCGACCTGACCGATGACCTGACCGGCAGAGACGCTTTCTCCAACGGTCACGCCGGGATTTTCGGCCAGATTGGCGTAGAGAGTGGAGAGATCGCCCTCATGGGAAACGACCACCACGCTGCCCAGGAAGTCGTCTTCATAGACGGCGGTTACCGTGCCGCTCTGGACGGCGGACACGGGAGTTCCCTGAACTGCTGCGATATCCAGTCCCTCATGGGTGCGCCAGTCCGCCATGGTTTTGCTGTAGGTCAGAGTATCCCGACTGAAGGAGGAAAGCACCTGGCCCTCCAGTGGCCACTGGATCGCATTCGGAATGTCTGCGTCGCCCATAGTTTCCTCATAGGCGTCCTCCATCTTGTCCGCAGCGGCGGAAACGGCGGGGTTCGCGGTCGCGGAAGCTGAGGGCGAGGCGGACGTTTTTTCCGAAGCGGAAGCCTGTGCGCCGGCGGCGGGGGAAATAGTTGCGGCCGCGCTGGTTTCCACGGCGGAATCTCTTGCGGTTTTCACAAATACATAGCCTGAAATACCGACTGCTGCAATGCAGGCGATCAGGGCTATGTAGTAGCCCTTACCCGCAAAGCGTTTCTTTTTGTTTTCTTCTTGCATTTTCTGCACCTCCGAGACTATTGTCACCGGAGGGGAGGAAAAATATACATGAGAAAGAAAAATTTCCCCCTGTGGATTTTAATACTTAAAATACCCCAACACCTTTGGCAGCAGACTGGAGGAAAACTGCGAAAGAGAATAATTTCCGCCGCAGATACACCAGTCGTACATCAGTGCGCGTTCCTCCAGCGCATAGGCCCTTACCATTTCGTTGACGGAGATATCGCTGCGCAGTTCCCCGGCCTTTTGGCCGTCCGAGCAGATTTTTCGCAGAATGCGGAAATAGTACCGGCTCTGATCCATCAAATGCTTTTCGCTGGTGGTGATCAGCTGGGTGGAAAGCAGCTGGGCCAACAGCTCCAGCGAAACGGCGTTTTCAATCATAAAAAACAGTTCGTGGTTTAAATAGATCAGCTGATCGAACGCGTTCAAATTCTTATCCAAATTGGGAACCAATTCCTCATACTTTTCATCAAACAGGGTAGAAAGGGAAGAAAGCAGCGCGTCTTTTCCGGCGAAATAGTGATAAAAGGAGCCTTTGGAGGTGCCGGAGCGCTCTACAATATCGTCTATGGTGGTATTGTCGTAACCATGTTCATAAAACAGTTCCCAGGCGGCGGAAACAATTTTGCTTCTTGTATTGCGGGAGGTTCGTTTGGACATACAATTCACTCCTTTTTTGCCGTTCTTTTCAGGAAGTGTGCGGAAAGGACGCATACAATTTATATCCCTGCCATACCCATGGCGTTGATGGCCATATGCAGCAGGATGGAAGCCCAGACGGTGCCGGAGTATTCGTAGCAGAAGCACAGGGCGACGCTGGGCAGACCATAGACCAGCAGATTGTAGCAGAACGAGGAAGGGCTCATATCCGCCAAATAACTCACCATATGCAGGGCGGCAAAGACAGCTGCGGTTACCGCATATGCCAAAACCCTGTTTTTTTGCCGGAGATTTCCGAAGAGCCAGCCCCGGATGAGAGTCTCTTCCGTTATGGGGGCCAGCAGCACCGCGCCGACCCACATGATGCGGTAGTTTTCCGAAGCGATGGAGCGGATGGTGTCGTCGTTGGGGATGGAGGCGTCTCCCGGCAGAAAGAACCAAAGCACATCCGGCAGGATCATCAGGAGCAAATAGGCGCAAAAGCCCAAAACAATGCCCTTGAGGAGCCGAAGTGGGTTTTGAAGCGCCGCGGACAGGGATTCGGCCAGAAAGCGGTGAAACAGCAGCGCCGTGATCAGAAAGTTTGTCAGAAAGTAGACTGCGTTTAAAAAGGGAATTTCATAGTCGATTCCCAGCAGCATCAGGATCAGTTCCAGCAAAGAACTGATCAAAAAGCTGTAGATAAAAAACCAGATCAGACCGCCAAGCCGCTCCCGGCGGGTCATGGAGGGCAATTCCATCTCAGACCTCCTCCGCCATTTTTTTCAGTTCAAACAGGATATTCAGCGCTTCGATGGGCGTCAGGGTTTCAATGGTGATCTCCCGCAGCCTTTTTGCGATCTGACCGCCTCTCATATCCAGAAGGCTCACCTGATCTTCCGGCTCCCGATCAGCCCGGTATTGGGTCTGGATTTCGGAATCACCGGATTCCAATTCCTTTAATATGGACTTGGCCCGGGCAATCACATTTTCGGGGATCCCCGCCAGCCGGGCCACCTCGATGCCAAAGCTGTCGTCCGCGCCGCCGGGGAGGATCTTGCGAAGGAAAATAATATCATCGCCACGTTTTTTGACGGCGATATTGTAATTTTTCAGGCCCTCGATTTTCCCCTCCATAGCGGTCAACTCATGGTAGTGGGTGGCAAAGAGTACCTTTGCTCCGATTTTCCGAGGGTTGGCGCAGTATTCCAGCACTGCCTGGGCGATGGCCATGCCGTCGAAGGTGGAAGTGCCTCTGCCGATCTCGTCCAGAATCAAAAGACTTCGGGAGGTCGCGTGACGAAGGATCTCCGACACCTCGTTCATCTCTACCATAAAAGTGGACTGGCCGGAAGAAAGGTCGTCAGAAGCGCCGATGCGGGTAAAGATCCGGTCGCAAATCCCGATTCTGGCGCTTTTTGCCGGAACAAAGGAGCCGATCTGGGCCATAAGCACAATCAGCGCCACCTGACGCATATAGGTGGATTTTCCGGCCATATTAGGACCGGTGATTACGGAGACACGGTCGGCAGGTGTGCCCAAAACGGTGTCGTTTGGTACAAAAAGCGTGTTCGTCAGCATCTTCTCCACGACCGGATGCCGTCCTTCAACAATGTGTATCTCATCGGACAGATCCACCTCCGGGCGTACATAGTTGTTTTCCATGGCCACTTCCGCCAGAGAGCAGAACACATCCAGTTCGGAAATGATCTGGCAGGTTTGCTGGATGCGTGTGGCCTGCGCGGCCACGTAGGTGCGGAGCCGGGTAAAGATCTCATATTCCAGCGCCGTAACCCGGTCTTTTGCGCCCAGAATGGTGGATTCCAGTTCCTTGATCTCCTGGGTGATATACCGTTCGCAGTTTGCCAGCGTCTGCTTTCGGATGTAGTTTTCCGGGACTTCACCCTGATAGGATTTGGGCACCTCTATATAATAACCAAAGACCCGGTTATAGCCAACCTTGAGTTTGGAAATTCCGGTTTTTTCCCGCTCTGAGGTCTGAATGGCTTCTTTGCTGCCTTCGCCGCCGGTCATTATGCTGCGAAGTTCGTCCACCTGCTTGTCGTAGCCGTCCCGGATCATGCCGCCTTCCCGAATCGTCAGGGGCGGCGGCGGGTCTGCCTGAATGGCCCGGCTCAACTCATCGCAGAGATCCGTCAGGGGGTCCAGTTTGTCCGCCAGGGAGTTCAGTCGTTCCGACTGGAATTGGGCTGCCTGCGTCTTCAGCGCCGGCAGAACGGTCATAGTCTGGGCCATACCCAGCAGATCTCTGGCATTGGCGGAGCCTGCCACAATGCGGCCAATGGAGCGCTCCATATCAGTCACATCCCGCAAAAGCAGCTGCAATTCCTGCCGGGCCACCGAAGCATGGATCAGTTCCTCTACCGATGCAGAGCGTTTTAAAATGACCTGGGGCCGCAGCAGGGGCGTTTCCAGCCAGGAGCGCAGCATCCGGCCCCCCATAGCGGTCTTTGTTTTATCCAGTACCCACAGAAGGCTGCCCCGTTTTTCTCCGGAGCGCATGGTTTCCGTCAGTTCCAGATTGCGCCTGGCGGTCAAATCCAGTTCCATAAACTGCCCGGTCATATAGTATTCCAGATGATTGATATGGCAAAGATCTGATTTCTCAACGGACCGCAAATGGGCCACCAGACCGCCGCAGGCGAGCGCTGCCGCCGGGCAGTCGAGGACCGGCGTTAAATCATCATCCGGGAATTGCCGGGCCAACAGCACCCGGTTTGCGTCCTCCCGGAACAGTTCGGTCTCTCCGACCTGAATGCAGGCGGAAAAACGCGCGTCCAGTGTCCCGCGTAAGGCCCGGTCGTCTGCCGCGCCGCCGCCCAGCAAAATCTCCGTGGGCGCAAAGCGGCCCAACTCATTGATGATTTTTTCGCTGTCGTCCCGGCTGCCAGTGGCATAGAACGCCCCGGTAGAGAGGTCGCAGAAGGCAACGCCCCAGGTCCCGGAACATTTCGTTATGCAGGCAATATAATTGTTCTTGCTCTCTTCCAGCATGGAACTTTCCGTCACGGTGCCGGGGGTGACGATTCGGGTGACCTCCCGCCTGACCAGACCTTTGGCGGCCGCGGGATCCTCCGCCTGCTCACAAATGGCCACCTTGTAGCCCTTGGCGACCAGTCGGGCCAGATAGCTTTCATAGCTGTGATAGGGAACGCCGCACATGGGCACCTGTTCATCCGACGGCTTGTTCCGGTCCCGGGTGGTCAAAGTCAGATCCAGTTCCTTGGAGACCAGTCTGGCGTCATCATTGAACATTTCATAAAAATCGCCCAGGCGAAAGAATAAAATGCAGTCTGGGTTTTTTGCTTTCGTTTCAAGATATTGCTTCATCATGGGGGTGAGATCTGCCATGGTTATGCTCCTTCCACGATTTTTCCGATCAGGCTCCATGTGGTGCAGTCGGTAATCTCTGCCGTTTGAAACCTGCCGATCAGCGCCGGATCTCCGGGGAGCCGCACCAGGCGGCCGCCCTCAGTGCGCGCGGTCAAAAAATCGCCGTCCTGCCCGTCAAGGAGTACGCGGATGCGTTTTCCGATATAGGCGCTGTGTTTTTCCGCGGAAATCTGATTCTGCAGCGCCACCAGCCGGTCAAAGCGCCGCTGTTTCTGTTCTTTGGAAAAAGGATCGTCCATCTCCGCCGCCGGGGTTCCGCCCCGGGGGGAGAAAAGAAAGGTAAATAATGCGTCATAGCGCACCTGCTCAATCAGGGAGAGGGTATCTTCGAATTCCTCGTCCGTCTCGCCGGGAAAACCCACAATCACATCAGAGGTCAGAACAAGTTCCGGCATCTTTTCCCGGGCATAGCGAATCAGGTCCAAATACTGCGCACTGGTATAGCCCCGGTTCATGGCCTTCAGCACCCGGTCGTTGCCCGCCTGGAAGGGAAGGTGGATGTGTTTGGCGATCTTGGGAGAGGAAGCCATGGCGTCAAAGAGTTTTCGGGAGGCGTCCTTGGGATGGCTGGTCATAAACCGCAGGAGAAAATCTCCCGGCAGCTGAGACAGCTGCGTTAACAGATCGGAAAAATCTATGCCCAAGCCCAAATCCCTGCCGTAGGAATTCACATTCTGCCCCAGCAGCGTAATATCCTTATAGCCCTGCCCGATCATGCCGGAGACTTCCCGGATGATATCTTCCGGTTTTCGGCTTCGCTCCCGGCCCCGGACATAGGGGACGATGCAGTAGGTACAGAAATTGTTGCAGCCGTACATAATGCTGACCCAGCCCTTCAGAGCGCTTTTTCGCTGGATCGGCAGGCCCTCCGCAATATTTCCCGTTTCCGGGGTCACATACTGGCGGCGGCTTTCCGTCAAAGCGGTATACAGAAGTTCCGGCAGCCGCCATTGAGCATGGGAGGAAAAAACGCCGTCCACATGGGGGTAGCTTTTCCGGATCCGTTCGACCACCTCCGCCTGACCCGCCATGCAGCCGGTGAGGAAGATTTTCTGCTGGGGATAGCGGCGGCTGGTATGCGTCAGTGCGCCCAGATTGCCAAAAACCCGCTGTTCCGCATGTTCCCGGACGGCGCAGGTATTGACGATGATCACATCTGCGTGTTCCGCAGTTTCCTGAGGGGTATATCCCATTTCCATCAAAACGCCCAGCATTCGTTCGCTGTCCGCCTCATTTTGCTGACAGCCGTAAGTATCAAGAAACGCGGTGGGCGTCCGATTCCGGGAGGACCAGTATTCCCGCACCTTTTGTGCAAATTCCCGCTGCCGGGAAAGCTGCTCTTCTGTAATGATTTCTGTTTCTGCCGCCATGACGGTTCCCCTCCGATGCAGAAATTTGCGCCATTGTCAATGTCATTAGTTTATCAGCTTTTATCGAAAAAAGCAAGGCAAGGAAGAGGAAGAACGAGGGGATAAATCGGGCGCTTTACTACAAAACGAGGAGATTCAGGGCCCTTTTCGTGTCCGCAACATAAATTCCGCAACATCTTGTATTTCCCAAAAAATTTTACCACATTTTTTGGATTTGGTTCCCAATTTCGACAAATTATAGTAGAATAATCTTGAAAATATGATATAATATGGATATTCACAGGGGCCAATCGGGGAGAACGGCCCGAGGGAGGATTGTTTATGGCATATTCCATTCACTTAGAGGGCAGGATTCTCTATTTGCCCATACATCTGGTCAAACCGGGGCAGCCGGGGCGGGGAAGGCCCACAACGCTGCTGCAGGAACTGGCCGCCAGCATTGGGGAGGTGGGCGTGCTTCAGCCGCTGACGGTGCGTAAAATCGGGGAGAGTTTTCTGGTCGTATCGGGAAATCGGCGGCTCATGGCGGCAAAGATGGCGGGACTTGGGGAGGTTCCCTGCCTGCTGCTGGACGTTGAGGAAGAGGACGCAGAGTTGATTGCGCTGACGGAGAATTTGCAGCGGGAGGATCTGGAATATTTTGACGAGGCGGAGCTGCTGCAAGAATATCTCCGTCACAGCGGACTGACGCAGGCCGAGGCGGCAAAAAAATTGGGCCGCAGTCAGTCGGCGGTGGCCAACAAACTGCGGCTCCTGCAGCACAGTGGGAAGGTGCGCATGGCGCTGCGGGAAAGCGGACTCAGCGAACGGCATGCCAGAGAACTTTTGCGGGTGCAGGGGGAGACGGAGCGACTCAGCGTGCTGGAGGAATTGCGTCGGCGACGGCTGAGCGTGGCGCAGACGGAGCGGTACATCGACACCTATCTGCAAAATCAGGCGGTGTCCGGCAATCAGCGCTACAGAAGGCGGGACACCCGGCTGTTTCTGGAACGGGTGGCGAAGGACACGGAATTGCTGCGTTCCGCCGGGGTGAACGCAGAACTGGAGCAGCAGGAATCCGGGGAGGAGATTCTGCTGACGGTGCGAATTGGACAAAAGGAACTGTGCTGAAAGAGGCGCTCCCGGCCGGGGGCGCTTTCTTATCAGTCCGGGTCTAACACGTCGGAAACCTCTGTGATGGTCACATAAGCCTTGTCGTCCTGTTGACGGACAATGGTTCTGACCTTGCTGATCTGGAAGCGGTTGACGACGAAATAGACGAGGGCTTTATCGGAATTGGAATAATATCCTTTTGCATTCAACAGCGTAATGCCGTTTCCAAATTCACTGGACAGCGCGTCGCAGATCGCTTGGGGCTTGTCGGTGATGATTATGGCGGATTTTGCCTTATCAAGACCTTCGGCAATAAAATCCACGGTTTTCAGCGCTGCCGTATAGGTGATAATGGAATACAGGGGCAGGATCCAGCTGGATTTTACCAGACCGGCAATGATGTAGAGGATCACATTATAGCCCATGCAGAACAGCCCCACAGAGACGCCAAGTTTTTTCGCAAACAGCACCGAGAGAATTTCAACGCCGTCCATCGCGCCGCCGAATCGGATGGTCAGGCCGCTGCCGATGCCGGAGATGAAGCCGCCGAACAGTGCGCACAGCAGCAGATCCTGCTCCGCCAGCGGAGAAGCCAGGCTGACATCCACCGGCAGAACGTCGGTGATCAGCCAGGCGGAGATGGAATAGATACAGACGGCATAAATGGAACGCGCCGTAAAGGAGCGGCCCATTTTCCGATAGCCGTAAAAGAACAGGGGCAGATTGATCAAAATGAGGAAAACGGAAAGAGACCACCGCTCCGGGGTCAGTTGCGCCAGAAGCATGGATGTACCGGAAACACCGGAGTCATACAAATTCACGGGGTAGAGAAAAAATGTAACGCCAAAGGCGTTAATCATGCCGGCGGCGGTGAGCACAAGGAAATGAATAAAGTTGTTTTTTTGCATAGCAGCCTACTTTCTTTTTATGATTGATTTTCCGGCCTTGTCGGGGAATTGATTGCGGAACAGGGAAAGATGCATGGAGGAATAAAGCCTTGCGATGAATTGTAAAAGCCCGGAGTGCCGAGAAAAGGCGCTCCGGACTTTTCATATATCTGAGTCTAAGACGTTATTACGTCAAAATCAGCACTTCTCGAAAATCGTGGCAACGCCCATGCCGCCGCCGATGCACAAGGTAGCAAGACCCTTCTTGGCCTCGGGCCGCTTCTGCATTTCATGGAGCAGGGTGACGATGATACGGGCGCCGGAAGCGCCGACGGGGTGGCCCAGAGAAAGTGCGCCGCCGTTGACGTTGACCTTGCTCATGTCGAAGCCCAGTTCGCGGGCTACGGCGATGGACTGGGCGGCAAACGCCTCATTGGCTTCAATGAGATCCATATCGTCGACGGTCAGACCAGCTTTTTTCATAGCCTGACGGGTGGCGGGAACGGGACCAACGCCCATGATCTTGGGATCTACGCCGCCCTGGCCCCAGGAAAGCAGCTTTGCCATGGGCTTGAGACCATACTGCTTCACAGCTTCGCCGGAGGCCAGCACGATGGCGGCAGCGCCGTCGTTGATGCCGGAAGCGTTGCCGGCGGTGACTCTCTGCACATGCTTTTTGGTATCCGCCTCATGAATGCCGGTAGGCTCAAAGGTATGGACAACGGTATCCTCTACGCCGTCGGGACCGACAGGGAAAGCGCCTTTCAGCTTGCCCAAAGTTTCTATGTTGGTGGAGGCGCGGGGGAACTCATCGACCTTGAATTCGACCATTTCTTTCTTTTTCTTGACCATGATGGGAACGATTTCATCGTCAAACCGGCCGGACTGCTGAGCAACGGCGGTCTTGGCCTGAGAGGAAGCGGCGAACTCGTCCAGTTCCTGACGGGTGATGCCCCAGACGTCGCAGATGTTCTCGGCAGTGGTGCCCATGTGATAGTTGTTGAACGCATCCCACAGACCGTCGTTGACCATGGTATCGACCATGGTGGTGTTGAACATCCGGGCGCCGCCGCGGGCGGAGGGGATGGAGTAAGGAGCCATGGTCATATTTTCGGCGCCACCGCAAACCACAACATCGGCATCGCCGGCGAGAATGGCGCGGCCGGCTTCGATCACAGCCTTCATGCCGGAGCCGCAGACCATACCTACGGTGTAAGCGGGAACGGAGAAGGGAAGGCCGGCCTTGACAGCTACCTGACGGGCGGGGTTCTGGCCCTGACCGGCCGTCAGGATGCAGCCGAACATCAGTTCATCGACCTGCTCCGGCTTTACACCGGCGCGCTTCAGCGCTTCTTTGACCACCACAGCGCCCATATCAGAAGCAGGCGTGTTGGACAGAGAACCTTGGAAGGAGCCGACCGCTGTACGGCAGCAGTTTACCACATATAACTCTTTCATTGGAATCAACCTCCATATTTCATTTGCCCTTTTATCAATCGCGGGCTAAGACCGAATGGTATTGACCGCAATCCGCGTTTGCGTCAGGGCTTTCTCTGAGTTTACCAAAAATATTATACGGCACAAACCGGAATCCGTCAACCATTCTTCTGATAAAGCACGGAGAATTTTTATGGTAAATTGCCCCGAAGCCGGCAGGTTTCGGGGCATAAAAAAGCGAGATCAGTCCACAGGGGGCGGAGGTGGCATACCGGAGCCGCCGGAATCGCCGGCGTTTTCGCCGGGGGGAGGATCATCTTTTTTGCTGCATAATCGTCCCTGACGCTGCCGTCGTCGAATCACAGGCGCAGCCCCAGCGTTCGCAGCAAAATGGACCAGTGCCGACGGGCCTGCCGTTCCAGGGACAGCAGCGTTTCCCGGACTTCTCCGCCGGCCTTTTCCGCCAGAGCGCGAAATCGCTCGGCCCCCTGCTCCTCCGCCGTCAGCAGCTGCCGGAGCATGGCCTGGTGCGTCCCATGAAGGGTTTTTACCAAACTCCCCGGCGGCGTCTCCCCGGTCATATAATAATAAAGCCCTCTGAGAGTTGCCCGGCATTGAACCTCCTGCTGATAGAGTTGACGGTATGTCTGATTTCCCGTTTGGCGGCAGAGGGCCGCGTAGGCGGCGGCCCGCACCGTGCTTTCAGAGAGCAGCTGTTTCAATTCCGGCGTGACCGGCTGGTGGCTGGGCGCCCCCTCTCCCGCCGATTGAGAGGCGGCGGTCACCCGCTGCCATACGGCGGCTTCGTCGATTTTCCTTGCCACAAAAATCACCTCGATGGCATCTATGCGGCGGAGCCGGCGATTGTGCCGTTGCTTTTTGGGGAGGAAACGGGTATAATCATGCTGCAGGCCGGTCGCCGGTTTGGGGCTCCTGCGGGATCGGGGCCTGAAGCACGGGCCGGAAAGGAAAACGTCATGCTGAAAACCCTTTTATTTGACCTGGATAACACTCTGCTGGATTTCCATTGGGCGGAGACGCGGGCGGTGCGGAAGGCCCTTTTGCAAATGGGCGTGGAGCCTACGGAAACGGTGGTTTCCCGCTATAGCGCCATCAATCAAAGCCTGTGGGAACTGCTGGAACAGAAAAAAATTACCCGGCCGGAACTGTTGGTGCGCCGGTTTGACCTGCTGTATGAGGAATTGGGCGTCTCTGTTTCCAGCCGGGAAACCCAGAAGTATTACATCCGGTTTCTCGCCCAGGGGCACAAATTCATGCCCGGCGCGAAGGAATTGCTCCAAACCCTTTCGCCCGCATATGACCTGTATCTGGTTTCCAACGGCACGGCGGTCGTGCAGGAGGGGCGGCTGAAAAGCGCAGGCATCGGCCATTATTTCAAGGGCGTCTTTATCTCTGAGACCATGGGGGCGGACAAGCCGCAGCCTGCGTTTTTTGACCAGTGCTTTGCCGCCATTCCCGATTTCAGGCGGGAGGAAGCCCTCATCATTGGAGACAGTTTGAGTTCGGATATCAAAGGCGGCAACAACGCCGGGATTCAAACCTGCTGGTTTAATCCGGCTGGAAAGCAAAATAATACCAGCGTTCATGTGGACTTAGAAATTGCCCGGCTGATGGAACTCCCGGAACTGCTCCAGAAAATAAGCGGATAAAAAACACACACTGAGTGTATATTTTGGCTATTTCATTTGCAAAAAAGGAGACGTTACTATGACAACAAAGTACCCCCATCTGTTTTCGCCCATTACCATTTCCGGCGTGACCTTTAAAAACCGCATCTGGTCCGCTCCGGCGGGGACGCACCTGCTGGCGGGCCTGGAGGAATACCCCAACGAAGCGGTGATTGCCTACTATGCAAACAAGGCAAAGGGCGGCACGGCCAATATCACCTTTTCCGCCCAGAATATGGACGTCTATAAGCCCCAGGATGACGTCCACGCCCATGAAAACATCTTTCCCCAGAAGAACCACCGGCTGTGGCGGCAGCTCACCGATGCGGTTCACTACTATGGGGCGAAAATTTCGCTGGAACTGCTGGCCTTTGAGTACCATGGCTATGATGACAACGGCAATCTTGTCTCCTATACCGTTAACGGCCACGGGAAAAAATATCCCAAGCTGACCCGCCCGGTCATGGAACGAATTGCGCAGACCTATGCCGATGCGGCGGAGGCGGCTCTGGACTGCGGCTTTGATATGATTCTCATTCACGGCGGCCACGGCCTGGTGCTCTCCCAGATCCTGTCTCCAAAATTCAACACCCGGACGGACGAATTCGGCGGCGCTTTGGAAAACCGGGCAAAATTCCCGATCATGATTTTAGACGCCATCCGCCAACGGGTGGGCGGAAAGCTGTTGATCGAATACCGGGTCTCCGGCAGCGAACTCTGCGACGGCGGCTTTACCACGGAGGACTGCGTTGCGTTTTTGAAGCTGATTCAGGACAAGATCGACATTGCCCATATTTCCGCCGGAAGCTTTTACAGTGAGACGGAGCATATCATGCATCCCAACAACTTTCTTCCCGCAGGCTGCAACGCCTATTTGGCCCGGGCGGTGAAGGAGAGCGGGGAAATTCATATCCCCGTACTGACACTGGGGGCGTTCCAGCGGCCGGAACTGATGGAGGAAACGCTTGCCACCGGCGGCGCAGACTTGATCGCCATGGCCCGGGGTACCATTGCCGACGCCTTTGCCCCGCAGAAAGCGCTGCTTGGAAAAGAAGATGAAATTATCCCCTGCATTCGCTGTTTTCACTGTCTGGACTATGGCCGCAATACGGCCTTTGCCTGCTCGGTCAATCCCACGGTGGGGCGGGAGTACCGCCTGAAGCTGCTGGAACAGCCGCCGGAAGGGAAGAAAACGGTCGTGGTCATTGGCGGCGGCCCGGCGGGAATGCAGTCGGCGATCACGGCCGCCCAGCGGGGCCATGCCGTGACCCTTTTGGAAAAAGAAGACCGTCTGGGCGGGAAACTGATCTTCTCCCGGCAGGTGGCCTTTAAAAAGGTGCTGGAAAACTTTATGGATTATCAGATCCATATGCTGGACAAGCTGGGGGTTTCCGTTCATCTGGAAACAGCGGCCACGCCGGATATGGTGGCAGCCATGAAGCCGGATGCGGTCATTGCCGCCGTTGGTGCGGATCCTGTTATCCCTAAAATTCCGGGAATCGACGGAGAAAATGTCATCACCGCAGAGGAATGCTATCACCGGGGCCTGAATAACATCCCCATGGGGGAGAACATTGCCGTTCTGGGCGGCGGCCTGGTGGGCTGCGAAACGGCGCTGTATCTCAGTATGTATTTGGGCAAACGTGTGACGCTGATCGAAATGACCGGCGCGGTGGCCCAGGAGGAAGCCGCCATACCACGGCAGGCGCTGCTGGAGCACATGAACGAATATGTGACCTGTTATTGCGGCGTGAAGTGTACCGGTATCACAGCCGAAGGCATGGAGGCGGCGGACGGCTATGGCAACCGGGCGCTGATCCCTGCCGACACGGTGGTGTTGGCGGCTGGAATGCGGCCGAGGAATCAGGACGCGGAACAGTTCCGGGGATTGAGCCTGTTCTTTGAGCCGGTAGGCGACTGCGTGACGGCAAAGAATGTCCGGAACGCCACCCGGACCGGCTTTGACGCGGCGTCGAGAATATAGGAAATACT
>CAZGOQ010000046.1:0-15956 GCA_964527315.1 uncultured Oscillospiraceae bacterium
GCGTTTGGGTAGTTTTTTGACAGGCTGATGTAGAATCGGGCATAGCCCGATTCTACATGATTTTTGTAAATTAAGACGCCGGGACTTCTCCAAAGGCCCTGTTTCCTCTTTGGGCATAGCCCTAATATATGCAGGGACAAACCTGTCGGCTGCATAAAACTGCCACCAGACCGAAATCTGATGGCAGAAAAAATTTATTTTATTATCTGCTTGACGGGGAACGGTTCAAATTACCACATTCCAGCCGCATTTTGTTCCCTTCGTTCTGCTTCTGCCGGATAATTCTCGCAATACCTGCTTTTTTATTTTGCAGCACGCTTTTCGTCTTGAGGGATTATCCCAGGTAACGATCCAACGCAGCCTGCTTCTGTGCGATGCAGATATCGATGCCCATGCTTTCTATCGTTGCGGCAAAGTCGTCGAATTCATCCAAAGGCCGGTCGCCGGTGACAAACTTGACAATCTCGCCCTGCAGATAGGTATTGATGTCCGAATAGGCTCTGTTGTATTCTTCACTCTCTTCTGTGGTCATCACAGCGTTGGAGGAATAGCCGTATTCGTTATCGCCCTCTTTCCAGATTTCCAGAGAGGCCATCTGGGCATCGGAGTAGGTAGACCACATACGTTCCGGCTCACTGTAGCCCAGAAATACCGTGGCATACATGGCAAGGCCGAAATTGATATTTTCTGCACCGGTGATTAACTCCGAAAGTTCCGGCTCGCCGTCATCATTGTAGTCAAAGCCTTCTCCCTGAACGCCATAATTAAGCAGGAGCCGGCCCTCATCCGTGTAGCGATAGTCCAGCCACAGGGCGGCAATTTCCGGATATTTACAGGTCGATGCAATCACTTCACCGCCGGTAGTTGCGATTTCCGTTGCCACACGCAACTTGTTCACATCGCCGGAATTCATGACTGGATCCTGCACGGGCCATATCTCAAAGCCAACGTCCGCATCGAACTGGGTGTCGAACTCATGCATTCTGGCCAGTTCACAGAGCCAAAGTCCCATTTTACCCGTCGTGACCTGATCGGAGGGAGCGGTCATAGGGTCGGTAACGCTGTAGAAGTCAGAATAAACCAGTCCCTCCGAATACCACTGGTGCATCAACTCCAGATAATCCTTAAATTCAGGCTGGATTGGGCCAAATTTCACTTCGCCGTCCACCTGATAGAAGGGGGCGTCCA
Source organism: uncultured Oscillospiraceae bacterium (assembly GCA_964527315.1). GTDB lineage: Bacteria > Bacillota > Clostridia > Oscillospirales > Oscillospiraceae > HGM13006. Next base: position 1,189 of record CAZGOQ010000046.1, read on the forward strand.
TGGAAGACACATAGCCATTGATACCGAAGCCGGAGCAGAAATAGTTTCCATTCAGAACACCGTAGCTGCCCAGGTGCATGGGGGATTCTGCACCCATCTCGGTCTTAAACGCAGTCAGGACATTATAATAATCTTCATAGGTTTCCGGCATGTCCAAATCAAGCTTATCCAGCCAGTCCTTGCGGATCACAAGGCCGCAGTTCACGGCCACGTTTTCGCTGTACATACTGTTTACACTGAGAAAACGGCCCTCACTGTCCACGGCAGCTTTCATATATTCATCGTTGGTTTCCAGAATTTTGTAGTAATTGCGCAGATAGGTGTCCATATAGTCCGTCAGATCGATGGAAATATCCTGCTCATAGGCCTGCTCCACACTCAGCGTTCCGCTGGTGGGGAAAATATCTGTATACTCACCGGAGGCGATCATCAGGTCAAAGTCCTGACCCTGATTGAAAGGGGAAGACTCAATATACTCCACATGGATGCCGGTGCGCTCCTCCAACGCCTTGTATACAGAGGCGTCGCCAGGGGCACAGACAGCAGACAGATCCGGGTTCCAGGAAATCCAGTAGGAAATGGAAACGGAATCATCGTCCAGTGGAAGAGAATATTCCAGTTCAGGCAGTTCCTCCTCGGGTTCCTCGGCAGACGAGACTTCCGAAATTCCCGCTTCGGGCGCTGGCGACTCCTCCGCTGCAGCCTGTACGGATGACTCTGCCTCAGAGACTTCCGATGCGTCTGATGATACAGTGCTTGAACCACATGCAGCCATCGCAGCCAGCATGGCGATCGCCGTCAGCAGCGCCAACAAAGATTTCAGTTTTTTCATAGTGTACTCCTTTCAACATATAATGATTTTTATGCCTCAGCTTTGGATGGCAGACAGGCAGCCATGGGGCAGACCTGCAAGATATTTCCTTCCAGATCCTCGCCCCAGGCACAGATGTCAATGATATGACGTCCCTGCTCGTCAATGCGCTTTCCGTAGATGTAGGCATTGCCAATGACCGTATCGCCTTCTCCGCCGTGGCGGTTCAGCGGGCGGTTCTCATAGCCGGGCACGACCCGCTGCAGCAGATCGTAGTCCTTTGGGATATAGCTGCTGCGCAACTCCTTGAAGAAAGGATAGAAACGCCAGCAATAACGGGTCACATAGCCCCGGTCTCCGATATAGTTCGTCACCACACGGCAGACATGGTGGGCAGCGGTGTCGTTGTAGAAGGCCATGCGTCCGCCGGGCATATTGCGTCCGCCCAAATGCAGTGCCGTCTCAAACATATAGTTTCCGTTCCCGTCCCGGAAACAGGTTTTGAGATTTTCGGGATTCCTCAGAAATTTTCTGGTCAGGAGATTGTTGTTTCCGTACCATGCGATCATGTCCATGTAGGTAATGGGGCCAGAGCAGGTTTTCGGCAGAAAGGTACCGACCTCCACGTCTTCCCAATACAGGGTGTCCGCACCACGGATCACCTCCTGATCCCAAAGCATACGAATTCTATCCCAATCCTCGTCTGTGGTGTAATGAGCCGGTGGGAAATAGTCGTACCATTCCGCCATATTCTCAGAGAAATCAATGGATGGACCTCCATCCACGCGTTTCTTATAGCAGTCCCGGGTGTTTCCGGTAGCTGTCAGAACCACATTGCCCTGCATATCCGTCATGGTGCCGGTGCCGCCAAGATACCACATACGCACATTACTGCCTGGCTCGGTCAGATCCACCATCTCATTGGTCTCTCCGTCGTCCTTCAGGGTGTCTCCGGAAACGATGGGTCGCATCAGCGCAATATCAGTCCCATCGTTGGTATAGTAGAACGCATCCGCCACATCCTTGGGGAAGCCGAGCATCGCGCCTCCGGCCCGGCCCATAAACCCGGGCAGTGCAGGCAGTCCCGCATAACCGGCCTTTTTGGCGTATTCCACATCATTGAACAGCGGATTGTAGGGATCCCACTTGTGGTTGTATGCGTAGATCTGCTCCACAGTATAGGGCTGCAGCTCCCCTGGTTTCATGGGGGGCATATCATCGGGATCCATGCCGGGCGGCATCATGGGCATTTCCACAGGCGCACCTGCGGAAATCTTTTGCCGCGTCTCCACCAGCGGCTTTTCCCAGTCTGTATATTCGTTTGGATTGAAAATCTGCCATTCGGGCATTCAAAATACCTCCATTGATCGCATTATCTACTGAGAACAGATCAAAGTTTTACCGACATCATGTATTTGTCATTTTTTGTCTTTCATTCTTCAATGACCAGTGTGCCGCCGGAAGCAAGCGTATAAGTGCCCTGCCCTGTCGCGGCTTTTGCTCTGACCGTTACGCCCTTGGGCGCGTCGATCTGTGCGCTCTCTATGTCGCAGCCCAGAACCACATTGGAATCTCCGGCAGCATACCAGCGGCTGCCCTGATCCATGATCAAAGCAGCGTTTTTCACCGCGCCGGTGAGACAGGCAGAGGTGAGATACACGCGGCAGTCCCGCTCCGGGTCTTCATGGAGAATATCGCCGGTAACGGACATATCTTTCAATCTCAGTTCGTCGCCGGGAGTGGGCCGGCCATTGACGATCGCGGCGTTGGGGTCGGCATTCTTGCAGGTGCGCATCAGCGCGCCCCCGGTTTGAATATTGCAATTCTCCAGAGAAACCACCACATTCTGGCCGTGGACCTCGATGGCGGTCTTGCCGGTCTTGACCTTGCAGTCCGTCAGCGTCAACTCGCCTACTTCTGTGTGGCGGCCCATAACGCAATGCATCAACGCCAGATAGGTACCGCATTTCAGTTCAGATCCGGTGAATTTTACGCTGGCTTCGCCAGCCACAATGGCAGCCTGACAAGCCACATCAAATTTGCAGTCGTTGAACACATCATGACAGCCCCAGTCGGCATAAGCGCCGTAACCGGACTTGGTGGAAACCACCTTGCAGTCGTTGGCTTCCAAATAAACAAACCCATTGGATGCGTCGGTGCTGAGCGCCGCCCAGCCGTCGCAGGTGATAATGGAGCGATAGAAATAGCTATAGGAATTCTGCACCGTGCAGTGCGTCCGGTTGTTACCTTGGATCTCCAGAGGGGCAGGCGGACTCATTTTGGGAGCCTGACCGGGGCAATCGTCCCCATAGGGCGCGCCGTGGCTTGTCAGAACAGAGTCATAGACTTTCAGCACACTGCCGCCGCTGGCGGAGGTTGCAGTGCGGCTGAGACCGTCCACATCGATCAGGCAATCCTTCAGCGTCAACCTGGCGTGATCAGAAACACCGGCGCCTGCGGACTGCTCGCCCAGCCCCTGACCATCGCCCTTCAGGGAAATCACTGCTCCTTCCACGGTATAATCTGTGCCCGCGCCTTCTGCGAAAATGCCGCCGACGGAACCGTCATAGGAGACAATCCGCACATCCGCGGCGCACTCATTGGAAATTTCGCCGCCGTAAACGGTTTTCTCATTGCCCGCAATTCGTTTCCCGTTCTGAATATGAATCGAGGGGGTCATTTGAGGGCCTTCGCCCATGGGAGGGGGACCGCCCATTTTATTTTCAATGCCGTTTTCCCGAAACCACTCATCCGGCTCAATTGGAATATAGGGAATCCTGGGGACTTTTGTTACAGGCTTTCCTTGAATTTGTGCCATAGTCATACGCTTCTTTCCTTATATAATTATAATATATAATATAGGACGACATATTTGAAAAACAACGGACAATCATCTCATGTAAAAAAATGTCCCAATGTGTTTTTCTGGCCATAAATGTGAACGTCCAATAAACTGCAAATCCGACAGATCAGTCAGCGGGGCAAGCGAACGCACAGAAAGAGAGAGGGCTGTCCGTCATTGTGCAGTAAATGGGGCAGAGAATCGCTCAGTTCTGAACGCGAAAACCGCCCATCCCGGTCAAGCATTTCTGCAAAATCGGGATGGGCGGTTTCCATTTTCAATCACTGCTTTACGGCTCCCGGCGAAAGGGAGACCTTGCCTGTTGCTTTGTAGTCTATTTTACTTCGTAAGATAACGTTCTACTGCGGCCTGATCGGTTGCCTGAACATCCTCAATGCCCATGGCGATCAGCGTCTGACAATAGTTGTCCCACTCGGCGTCGATATCCACCTGGCCGGTAATCGCTTTCAGCCGGAACTCCTGCTGCTTGGTCTCGATATCGGTCTGCTTCTCCGCGCGAAGATCAGATTCTTCTGTGGTGTAGCTGAGCCACTGCGCGTTGGGCATGGTTTCATCCGCGCTGTCAAAGGCGCCAACCCAGACGTCGACGGCAGCCTTCTGGGCGTCATTATAGGTCAGTTCCTGTGCCTTCAAATCGTTGAGGCAGGGGAAGCCGGGATTGATATACAGGCTCTGACACAGCTGCCAGTCAAAGCCCTGTTCGTTATTCAGGATCAAATCGGTGAACTGATACTCGCCGTTCTCCACGGTGTACGTCTCGCCCTCAATGCCGTAGTTGGCCAGCACAAAGCCATCATCGGAGAACAGATAATCCATATACTTGATGGCAAGTTCCGGATCGGAGCAGTTGGTGGATAGAGACAGAGAATATTTATCCGCCGCCTTAACGCCGATGAAGCCATAATCCATCCTGGTGTCTTTATCCTTGCGGATCTGCCCCATGGGCGCCAGTTCAAATTTCTCATTATTGGACATCAGGTAATAGCCCGCAATGGAAGCTACATCCTCGGTGAAGATGCCTGCGTTGTCGCTGAGCACAACCTCCTGCGGGGGCTTTGTGTCAGAGTAATTATAAGTCACAAAATCCACATTGATATAGCCCTTTTCGTAGTACTCGTGCATCTTCTTCAGGGCTTCCCTGGTGTTGTCCGTCAGTGCGGCAAACTGCACTTTGCCGTCTACCAGCGTATCCACCGCGCCATAGGCTTTCATCAGAAGGTCGCAGTTGCCTTCAGATAATACTACCAGCGGATCGGTCATTCCATGATCCTTAAATGCAGCCAGCACATCATCCAGTTCATCAATGGTCGTGGGAATTTCCTTTCCCACCTCATCAAGAATATCCTGACGGATCCAGCTGCCCTGATCGGTGTAGTAGTAATCCACATACATGCCGATGAGATCCGGCACCTGGCCTTCATCGTTGACCACATTCTTATAGATGTTGGGGTCGGAATTTATAATCTCCCAATAGTTCACAGAATACTTTTCCAGGAGGGGCAGCAGATCCAGGAGGATGTCGTCCTCAATGGCCTTGGCGCCGCCGCCCGTGTAATTCTGTCCGCCCTTCTGGATCATATCGGTCATGTCACCGCCGGCGCACATAAGCATGAACTGCTCATCGGATCCCTCTGTACTGACCGCCTGAATTTCCAGATGTACACCGGTAATCTCCTCCAGCTTCTGAAACATTGCCGCATCCTTCGGTTCGGAAATCTCGTTGAGGAAGGGAGGCCATGCCTGCCAATAGGTCAGGGTCGCAGGCTCATCCACCAGCGGATACTCAATGGGAGAACGCTCGTCAACAATCTCCGCTGCGGATTCCGCAGCGGAATCCACGTTTTCAGGCTGTGCAGGCTTCTCCGTCTCCGCAGCGGAAACCTGTGATGTCACAGAGGAGACGTCCGTTCCAGACGCCTGAGACGACACCGTTTCGCTGCCGCAGCCGGAAAGCAGTGTCAGAACCATCGTCAGCGCCAAAAATAGAACAAGCAGATTCTTTTTCATCAAAATTCCTCCTTTTTCATTTCTGCTTTTTCCTTTTTCAAGGCACTGTCAGCATACTGAAAAGCGGAGAAATTCTCAAGCGACAAAATAGGAAATCGAGATATCAAAAACTGCGCTTTAACAAAAAGCAGCAGACGTCTTTTCCGTTGCCGGAGCAGACGTCTGCATTCCCTCAGACATGGGCCGCCCGGTATTGTCCCGGAGAAATCCCTTCATATTTTTTAAAGGCGCGAAACATATTCAAGGAGGTATAAAAGCCGCTTTTTTCCGCTATCTGATTCAGGTTCAGTTCCGAGGGAAAGAGTTCCTTCGCCGCTGTCAGCCGCCGAAGCTGAATGGCGTCCCGCAGCAGTGCGCCGTACCGCTCCTTATATAGCCGGGAGCAGTAGGTGGTGGACATCTGAAAATGATCGGCAATGGCCGCTACATTCAGGTTCGGATCCCAATAGTTTTCCTCAATATATTGTGGGATGCGTTCCACCCAATCCGTAAAAGCGGTGCGCTGTCCATGGGCGGTATGCTGCTCCAGCGCATCAAAAATATCATCGATCACGGCGACAATATTCCCCAGCGACTCCGCCTCCGTCAACCGCGGCCCGGGGTCAATCTCCTCCATGACCTCCCGCCCGACAACTTTCGCAAAATCCTCCGCCAGATAGAGCAGCAGATTGACCGCCCCGTAAATCCGAAATCGAACGGTTTCTACCGATGCGCCGGATGCGCCGAACCCCAGATCGATCATTTCATGGAGGCACTTCCGCATCTGAGGAAAGCTGTTTTGCTTTGCATACTGCAAAAGCTGCTGCTCCAGATTGAGATAAGCGGTATCCTCTATACTGACATTGGGCGCCGTCAATTCCTCATAAACAGTGACCGGCGCATCGTCCTCCAAAAGCTGATGGAACTCCAGGACTCGGCAGGCGTCTTTATAGGCCTGGTGCAGTTCCAGCGGGCTATGATACACCCGGCTGAAGGCAATTGTAACCGTAAGTCCAAACTCTGATTCCAACACCTCCAGCACCTGCCGGGCCGCCTCCGCCAGCGGCTTCGTGCTGTCTCCCGGCAGCGCGGGCACGTTGATCACCGCCACTGTTTCGCCATTGACGTCGGCGGCATGGGTGACGCCGGAGAACCCGTTCTCCAGCACATTCCGCAGGATAAAATTGATCTCCCGCCGATCCTGCCTGTTATCCTCAAACAGCGCTCCCCAGGTTTCTAGCCTGGCCACCAGCAAGCAAAACACAGCGTGGGGGAATGTCACATCCACCGTCTCGCCGTCCGCAAGCAGTTCCGGCAGTTCCCGGTAATATTTCCCGCCGATCAGTCTCGCAAATAACAGGTCTCGGAGCGAGAGATTCTGCAAATGCATCTGCTTTTGATACCATGCCTCTTTTTCTGCAAATTCCGCCCGTTCTCTTTTCCCTCTGCAGTATTGCATCAGGCTCAGTATCGCAAACAAAACGACAAGCAAAATCAGAATAATACAGAGTACTACCACAAGCATCCCCCCAGGACGCTTTTATTTTACTGAAATTGAAGAAAAATGTCAAACGCGCCGGAGATCCGCCGCAAAATCAGAAAACCTTCAAATACTGTGTTTGAGTCCTTTCAAAAACCGACATGGATCCCCTTCAATTTGCAGAGAAATCAATTATTGATACCACAGTTTCTAAAGTGACATTTGAAATGAAAAAGCTGAGTTGCTAAAATAGATTTGAAAGGCTATCGGAGATGCTGCGGTATGCGGCATTCAAAAAGCTTTACCATTGAAACAGGAGGAAATTCTATGTATAAGCACCCACCCCTCGATGTCATGCACATGGCGGATGTGGTAGAAGATACCACCGCGATTGCCAATATCATGGGAAGATTCACGTTCCTCAATTGTTATAAGCAGATGGACCGCCATTTCGCCGAGTGGTCCAAAAACGAGCCTACACTGACCGTAAACAACGGCAAGTTCGTGGGCTATGAAGCCGTAAAAAGCTTTCTGGTGGACTATAACAACGCACAGACCAGATGGGCCAACGAGGTCATGCGGAAGCTGCACCCTGAGGAACTGGGCGGCAAGTCCGATGAGGAGATCTGGGCCGTCGGCTCCAACACCGTTCTGAACTTCACCACCCCCATCATTGAGGTCGCCTTTGACGGCAAGACGGCCAAAGGCTTGTGGTACATCTATGGCGCCACCACCGAGGTCTATTCCTCCGGTCCCAAGGCCGCTTGGAACTTCGGTAAGTGCGCCGTGGACTTCATCAAAGAGGACGGCGTGTGGAAAATCTGGCACATGATCATCTTTACCGATATCGAGTGCCCCCTGGGCCAGAACTGGGGAACTGCCAAAATGTATGACCATGAGGGCGTTGATATCCCCGAGCCTACAGTGAAAGAGCAGAATTATATCACCTTTGGCGAGGACTATATCTTTGAGGTCAAGCCGGAAATGCCGGAACCCTATGATACCTTCGCCAATACATTCAGCTATTAAGGAGGTGCGCAGCAATGGCAAAAAATATTCGTGAATTTACGGCAGAGGAGAAGATCCAGCGCGCCTATGACATGATCCAGATTAAAAATGTCATGGGACGTCATGCCTATCTCCATGCCTGCAACCGCCACGACATTGAAATGGAGACCCTCTGGGCCCACAAGGCCCCCAATGTCAGCTGGGGCAACTCCGGTGGTTTCCAAGTGGGGCGCGATGTGGTGTGGAATTTCTATGTCCGGCCCCATATCGGTCATGGTCCCAAGCCCGGCGAAGGCCAGATGCACACGCTGACTACCCCCCTGATCGAGATTGCGGGTGACGGCCAGACGGCCCAGGCCATGTGGTATACCCCCGGCTATATCTGCGGCCACGGCGGTCCCATGGATCCTGACGACGCACCGTTGGACGGTCAGTGGATGTATGAGCGCTACGCCATTGACTTCATCAAAGAAGACGGCGAGTGGAAAATCTGGCACTTCTTCGTGGGCACCGATTTCAGCTTCTCCGCCGGCACGGAGTATTCCGAACCCGAGAGAGGCCCCATGCCGGAGCGTCCCAAGCAGTATGGCGTCATGCGCATTCCCGGCATCTACACTTCCAAGTACGGCTGGAGCGCCTATCCCCACTTCCCCGCGCCCTATGAAACCTGGACGCCGGAGATCAGCTACGGCCCCGAAGCATTCATGAAGGAGGGCAAGTAAGATGACAGAACTGGAACTGAGAGCTCATAGAATTGAAGCCGTTGGCGCCATCGAGAATCTCATGAGCCAGCACACCTATTATCATGCGGCGGATATGAACCGCGAAGAGCTTTTGAACTGCTGGTCCAAAACCCGCGGCCCGGAGGTCATCTGGAGCCAGAATTTTGGCCGCTGGCAAGGTATGCACAAGCTGATGCCCATGTACGCCGGCGACAACAAGTACACCGACGCAGAGTGGCTGAAAGGCAAGATCATCAAGGCCCATCCTGAACTGGCCGAAGCCATCAAGGACGTGGACGGCCGCGCACTGGCGGAGATGCCCGTCCACACTCTGGCTTCCCCCATTATTGAGATCTCTGCGGACGGCATGAGCGCCAAGGGCGTGTGGTACACTCCCGGCTTTGCGCTGCGGCATGATTATGTCAAGGGTACCGCCGGCGTCATGTGGATGTGGGAGAAATATGGCGGCGACTTTATCTTTGAGGACGGCGAATGGCGATTCCTGCGCCTGCTGATCTGCATGGATATGACCACCGGCGGTGACAGCGGCTCCTGGTGCGATCCCAAAATGCCCATGGGTCCCCCGCCGGAGGAAGAATTCGATCCCGACGATCCCGACGGAAAGCGCGGCAAGTCTCCCGCCATGGGCGGCGGCGTCAGTGTGGAAAAGGACGAGGAGGGCCGTTATACTGATTACAAGCCCTGCCGCATTCCCACAGAGACTCCCAAAATTCCCGAGCCTTTCGAATCTCTGGACAAAACCTGGAGTTACTAAATTGCATTCCTTTGCAGCGGACGATACCTCGTCCGCTGCTTTTTATCTGGTCATATTGTGACGTAAGTGTTATAATTTTTACGAAAGTATTGCGAATTCTGAAAATATATGTTATAGTCAAGCTGTATTGTAACGCTGTATGTTAAGGTGCGGCCAAATAAAATTTATGGAAAAGAGGTACATTGTATGAAAAAGCTTCTCGCAATGCTGCTGGCCATGATTATGGTGTTTGCCATTTTCAGCGCCTGCGGCGATGGCGCTGTCTCCTCTGTCTCTTCGGCGGGAGACTCCTCGAAGGCCGAGGTTTCGGAAAGCGCTCCCACAGCGGCGCCAGTTTCTGTTGACGTGGCGCAGCCGTCCGCAGAAGAAGGATCTGCTCCGGAGGGTGATTCCGAACAGGCCGAAGGTTTTACGATGATCACTACAGACGCCGTCTGTGATCTGCCTCTGTTTGACGAAGACCGAAACGCAACGCTTTCCATGTGGGTCTCTTTCTCTGACAATATGTCCACCATGATGCCCAACGGCTTTGCCGACAATCTGGGCTATAAGCAGGCGGAAGAGACCACCGGCGTCCATGTGGAACTGGATGAGCATTCCACCACCTCCAACTCCGAGCAGTGGAGTCTCCGGGTGGCCGCCAGCGATTTGCCCAACATTATCACCAACGTGGCCCAGCTGTGGGACAGTTCCTATGACTCCGCCATTGACGACGATATCTTCATGGATCTCAACGACCTGGTGGAAAACTATATGCCCATTTACAAGAGTTGCTACGATCAACTCTCCGACGACGAGAAGCGTCAGCTTCACACCGATGTAGGCAACTTCCCCAAGCTGATCTCCATTAACAACTACCCCGACGGCGCTACCGAGGGGGCATTTATCCGGACCGATTATCTGGAGAAGATCGGCATGGAGATTCCCACCACCTATGACGAATTGAACGAGGTTCTCTATGCATTCCAGTCTGAGTTGGGGCTTTCTGAGCCGCTGATGGCAGTCTCCGGCATTGTCCATACCTCTAATGCCCTGGTTTCCGGCTTCGGCGTTTCCGGCGGATTTGCCACATCTCCCATGTTTGCCGACCCCTATTACATGGATAACGGCGTGGTGAAATACGGCATCATTGAAGAAGGCTACAAAGAGTATATGACCATGTTCGCCCAGTGGTTTGCGGACGGCATTGTTTCTCCTGACTTCATCTCCAAAAACCAGAATCCCATGGAGTTCACCGGCACCATCGCCTCCGGCGACGTGGGCGTGTTCTTCGGTGAGACCAACATGGTTCCCAACTACTATATGGACGGTCAGTCTACCGATCCGGATTTTGAGATCGCGCCTCTGGCCCCCATCACCAAGGCCGAGGGTGAAATCACCCATTTCGCAAACGCCAAGGATCATCTGTCCGGTCGTTTGGCCGGCATCTCCATCACCACCACAGAAGTGGACATGGAGGTTCTGGGCACATATCTGGACTACTTCTTCACCTATGAGGGTTCCCTTCTGACTGCCATGGGCGTTGAAGGCAACGAGGATGGCTCCTACATCTTCGATGAAAATGACAACCTCCAGTATTCCGATGCGTGGAAAAACAGCGACCTGAGCGAAATGAACAAGCCAACCTACTACATCTACTCCTGCCTGCCCATGCTGTGCCCGGAGACGCCTTCCAGCTATACCATGGACATTCAGTTTGAGTGCGCCGACGTGTGGGACAGCAATGCGGACTCCACCTCGCAAATGCCCTCCGGCTATTCTCTGACTACTGAGGAAAGCGAGAAATATAGCCAGATCTACACCGACATCCGCACCACCGTGGACGAGAATCTGGCCAAGTTTGCCACCGGCGTTCGTCCCATGGACGAGTGGGATTCCTTTGTAGAGGATCTTAAGGACATGGGAATTGAGGACTGCATCGCCATCTATCAGGGCGCTGTGGATCGCTTCTATGAAAGAACCGTATAATTCCTGTTCTGTGAAAAACCAGGTCTGCTCTAAATAGACTTTTCAGAAAATCAACTTAATATTGACGCGGGAGAAACCACGAGTTTTCGCGATTTCTCCCGCTATTTCTAACTTTTGGGGCGGGCAATTTCCACAGAAATTGCATTTTGCAACCCATCTTTTTGTTCTCTACTTAATTTTGTATTTCTTCCTTTGCTGTGTGCAGCGCTCCCAGCGGATCGGTTCCCTTCACATCGCACCAGAGTCGGATGGCGTTGTCAATCAGTTCAACGGATCGGTCAATGCCGTACATCGCTGAATCCACCGCCAGATTATAATACTTTGTGTTGCCCCATTCTCTTCCTGCAAAATACTGATAGTGACGGGCACGGCCCAGATCCGTGCGTTCAATATCCGCATAAGCCTGTTCCAGAGAGATTTGATTTTCCCTGGCAACACGAACCGCCCGATCATCCGTTGGCGCATGGATGAAAATGCGGAAACTGTTGGGATCGTTGTACAGAATATAATCGGAGCAGCGGCCCATGATCACACAGGACTCCTCCCCCGCCGCTATGCTCCGGAGAATCCGGGTCTGGGCGGCAAAGAGTTTTTCCATGGGCGGCAGATCTTCATTATACATGGCATATCCGGCAGTGACAAAATCATAGACCAGATTATGGGCCATTCGCTGTTCATGATCCTGAACGAAACGAAGGGGCAGACCGCTTTCCTGCGCCTCCAGCGGCTCCAGCTGCTTATCATAAAACGTAATCCCCAAACGCTCTGCCAGTTTCTGGCCAATCTCATACCCACCGGAGCCAAACTCCCGGCTGATGGTAATGATAATCTTTGGTTTTCCGGCGTTGTCCATTGCACCGACGCTGCCGGTGGCAATGGCCCGTTCCAGTTTGGTTTCCCGCTGGACAAAGCGGAGCAGTCCTGGCTGACAGACCCGCTGTATCCGTTTCATTACGAAGCCCACGAATAGCGCACTGATCACCGTTCCCTCCCGGACGCCCACCAGCCTGTGAAAATAAAGCAAAGAGACGGCGCCCGAGATCAGCACCATACAACAGTCCGTAATGATTTTGCAGCTGGCCACCGGCTTTCCGATCCGTTTGGACACCGCCAGCGAAAGCCCTTCTCCCGGTGTGGGCAGAATATTAGGGGCCAGATACAACATCACGCCAACGGCAACCATCGGAATCGAAATCAGCAGGAACAGCAGCCTGACTGGATAAAAGGTCGGCATGGGCAGAAAGGAAAATACCTTTGTCGCCAGCGTGACCATGCATCCGAAGATCGTTGACGCGACAATTTGCAGCAGCACCGAGGGTTGAAACTGTCTCCCCAGGATCAGAATTTCGATGACAATATACACGCAATAGGTCAGCGTAGTGCAAACGCCAAGGCTTAAAGCTGTGACGCCGCGGCTGACGCCGAAAATCTGATAGGTCACATTGGCCAAACAGGTCACCGGGCTGACGCCCAGTGCAGAACGAACTGAAAACACCACGCCGACGGCCATAATAAACAAACCGAGCAGATAAACGCCCAATCGCTTGAGCCACAGCAGCAAACCATCTTGTTTCATCATCTGTCTCCCTTCAAGTTGCCGAACCGCCGAACTGCGTCGGCGCTTCCGGTATTTTCATACCAGGGGCCAGATGAATCGGCAGCCAGACCTCAAAATACCCGGTCAGCTTTTCCTCCTCCAGCACGGAACAAATCAGATTTCCCCTGGCATTACCTGCCACAGAAAGCCCGTTCTCTCTGGCATAGTCCATGATAAATTTCAAATGCCGGGGCGTAAAGGCGTCCTTCCCGGCGCTTTTAAATATGGAATGGATGCTGGGCTCCGCCGGCAGATGCTTCACCGGCGGCTTCACCGGAACATTCAGTTCCCGCACATAGTCCATATTCAGGGAAAATCCCCACGCATAGTTGTCCGTTTTGTTTTCAAGATCTTCCTGTCCGATCTCAAAGCAGCGGTGAATCAGCGGCATATATTGCAGCCATTGGTGCGACAGCGCCTGAAGTTCCTTGCTGTTATCATAAATAAAATTATGCCGGTTGAGATAGCGTACGATCTCCGGACTGTAAACCAGATCGCATTTCCCCAGCAGTCCTCTGGCCCGCTGAATCTCGGTCAACGCTTCCCGCAGCCGCCGCAGCTGAAGTTCCTTCCATCGAATGGAATACTCGATCTCTGTCTTCTTTTCCGACATCATGGCAAGGAGATTGTCATAGTCGCTGCGGGAAACGATCTGCGCCACCTGCTCGATCCCAAAGCCAAAGTTTTTATACCAGAGGCAGTCGATCAGGAAATTGATATCCCATGGCTCATAGTAACGGTAGTCATTGTTCTGATCCTTGACCGGCTTCACAACGCCCTTTTTTTCATAGTACCGGAGCAGATCCGGGGAAATACCCAATATTTTCGCCACATCTCCAATTTTATAACGCATATCCGACGTCATCCTTTCTGCATTGCCTCTTTTGCAAGCCCAAATCTGTGCAAACGGTGCAGCAGGCTTTTCACTTACAGCTATTTCTGGTTTCTATTATAACATAGCCGTTTGCGGCGATGTTATATTGCCATGTGCCGTTTCCGACGGCACAGCGAATGAAATTGATGCGCACAGGCACAAAAGGTCTGTCACGTTATAATATCCGCTCTGCGGATATTATAACAAAAAAAAAAAACTTTGCAAAGGCCTATTGACCTTAGAACTATTCCAAGGTGTAAAATAATTTTAGAAGTGGCGTCTGTTCAGATGTCCCGCCAACACAATGTAATTACATATCTAGGAGGAATATATCATGGCTTACATGCCCCTGCGCAAAGAAGAACTGTATCTCGAAACAAAGAAAATGCCGAAAATCTGGGATCTTAGCCAGCCTTGGGGTTGGGACACGCCCCTGTGGCCTTTCCCCGGCGCCCGCAGCGACCTGAACTTCCCCAGAGGACAGTATCTGGAACGATTCCATAAGCGCACCAACACCTACACCGGTACGCTTCATGCCGCTACCCATTGCGACGCCCCGAACCACACCCTGCACGAGGAAGAAGTGGATCGTGCGCGCTATGGCTACACGCTGGCCGAACTGCCTCTGGAGCACTGCATCGGCTCCGGTGTCATTGTTGACCTGACCTGGATGTATGACGAGTT
>CAZGOQ010000047.1:0-9534 GCA_964527315.1 uncultured Oscillospiraceae bacterium
CGCGGCTGGCCAGATGATAGACCCCAACCTCCATTTTTCGTCCGACACGGCCCGGCAGATTGCTTGCCGCCGCCAGGGAAAAGGCCCGCAGGCGGTGATGCAGTTCCGGATGCGCGTAAAGCAGATCTTCCCATAACGCTTTTTTCTTTTCCAGCGCCTCCGGGGAGCCATCCAGATTCAGCAGGGTGGAACAGATGGACAGCATCATCGAGAGGTACCGGAACATATATTTTGCCAACCGGGGCTGCTCTGTTTCCAGCTGGGAAAGGTCATAATAGCCAAACATCAGCCGTGTCACCTGGATCTGCTGATCCACCCGGCTCACCATCACAGCCTCATTGACCGACTGATCTTCCCGGCCGATAAAATAACGATACAGGTCGATATCCATATAGTACATCGTCCTGACAAACGGCAGCGGATAGTATACAAAAATATTGTCCACATAAAAGGTATGCTTCGGCAACTCCAGCCGGCAGCGCTGCAGCAGTTCCGTCCGATAAATGACGGAGTGCATCAGGAGATACTGGTTCGGCCGGAAATGACCGCAGTCCTCCCAGGAAAAAATCCGATTTTCAGGAAACACACTGTGATAATTGATCGTGCAGGAAGTGTGGTCCGCAATGTGTTCATATACATAGTTGCAGATCATCATATCCAGAGGCTCCGGGCCCTGAGACAGGGTTCGGAGTTTTGCAAGCGTCGCCTGCAAAGCGTCCCGATCCAGCCAGTCGTCAGAGTCCACGACCTTATAATACATTCCTGTCGCATTCCGCAGACCCTGATTGACGCCTTCGCCATGGCCGCCGTTGGGCTGATGGATGGCGCGGATGATTCCCGGATACGCCGCCGCATACTGATCGCAGATGGCCGGGGTATCGTCTCTGGTGGATCCGTCGTCTATCAGAATGATCTCTATATCCTCTCCGCCGGAAAGCAGAGAATCAACGCATTTTTTCATATAGGCGGCGCTGTTGTAGCAGGGCACCGCAAATGTGATCAGCTTCACACAATCGCTCCATTCTTGGAATTGTCTCGGATATACTAGTCTATAAATATGAACAAATTATGAACGAACCTTTGTAAATTACAAAAGGATTCCCTGATTTTTTGTGATTTGCGGAAATTTGGTCAACTCTTTGTGTAAAATTCCCAATGACTCTATCTGTGATGACTCGATTCTTTGTGTTCTTTGCTTGACATAAGACCCAA
The DNA here is from genome assembly GCA_964527315.1 of uncultured Oscillospiraceae bacterium. Classification (GTDB taxonomy): domain Bacteria; phylum Bacillota; class Clostridia; order Oscillospirales; family Oscillospiraceae; genus HGM13006. The sequence goes on from CAZGOQ010000047.1 coordinate 1,213, forward strand.
AGACCGGTAAAATGTACTTGTATTAGGATGTCCATTTTTCACTTTATGAAAACGGAGGAAGCCGATGCGCATTACCGACAACGCCCTGACAGAAGAGAAACTTTATCTGTTCAATCAGGGAACTTATTATCACAGCTATCGCATTTTTGGCGCCCACAAGGCGACCGGCGGCGTTCGGTTTACCGTCTGGTGTCCCGACGCGGCATCCGTGTCCGTCATTGGAGACTGGAACAGCTGGCAGCCTCAGTCCCTGCTGCCCCAGGGTGGCACCGGCGTTTTTTCGAATGTGCTTTCCGGCGTAAGTGAGGGTGCGCTCTATAAATATCGCATTACTGCCGGAAACGGGCAGGTCTTTGACAAAGCCGACCCCTATGCTTTTTCAGCGGAAGTACGGCCCGGAACCGCCTCCCGGGTGGCCTTTCTGGACGGCTACCCATGGAAGGATGGCCGCTATCGGACCGCACAGAAACAGATAAAAACACCCCGACCCATGAATATCTACGAAGTGCATCTGGGTTCCTGGAAGCAGCAGGAGAACCCTGCGGATCCCGATTACCCGTTTCTCACCTACCGCCAGCTGGCGGATGAACTGATCCCCTATGTCAAAGACATGGGCTACACCCATATGGAACTGCTGCCGGTGATGGAGCACCCTTTTGACGGCTCCTGGGGTTATCAGGTCACGGGGTTTTTCGCCCCCACCAGCCGTTATGGTACACCGAAGGATTTTATGTATTTTGTGGACAAAGCCCACGAAAACGGGATCGGCGTTTTCCTAGATTGGGTTCCGGGCCATTTTTGCCGGGACGCCCACGGATTGGGCCGCTTTAACGGGGAAATGCTTTATGAAGGCGCCGACCATCCGGAATGGGGCACCTATAAATTTAATTTTGCAAAAAACGAGGTGCGGGCATTTCTCATTTCCTCCGCGCTGTACTGGCTCCGCTGCTATCACATCGACGGCCTGCGGGTGGACGGTGTGACCAGTATGCTGTATCTGAACTTTGGTCTGTCCGATCCTTCGGACAAGCTATTCAATGAATATGGCGGCGAAGAGGATCTTCACGTGGTGTCCTTTCTAAAGGAACTCAACAACGCCGTCCACACCCATGCGCCCGGCGCCATTACCATCGCGGAGGAAAGTTCCGCCTGGCCCCATGTAACCGGCTCCCCTGATGAGGGCGGCCTGGGCTTCGACTGGAAGTGGGACATGGGCTGGATGAACGACACGCTGAAATACTGCAAAACGGACTTCCCCTTCCGCAGCTATCACCATGATCTGCTGACTTTTTCCATGGCCTATTTCTTCTCGGAAAATTTTATTCTGCCCCTGAGTCATGACGAAGTCGTTCACGGAAAGCTGAGCCTGATGGGACGGATGCCTGGCGATTACTGGCGGAAGTTTGCCGGACTGCGGCTGCTGGCGCTCTATCAAATCACCCATCCCGGCGGCAAACTGACCTTTATGTCCACGGAATACGGTCCCTTCATCGAGTGGCGGGAGTACGAAAGCCTGGAATGGTTCCTTTTAGACTACCCATCCCATAAAATGCATCTGGACTTTGTCAAAGCCCTGAATCATCTCTATCGGGACACCCCCGCTCTCTGGCAGAACGATCAAAACTGGGACGGCTTTCACTGGCTGGATGCGGACAACGCCCGGCAGAGCATCCTGATGTTCCGCCGCACCGGCAGCAAAAAGACCGAAGCGGTCACCGTGCTGCTCAATTTCCAGCCGGACGTCTATCAGGATTACCGCATCGGCGTTCCCGCTCCCGGGAACTACAGGGAGCTTTTCTGCTCGGACCGGCAGGAATTTGGCGGCAGCGGAAAGGGAAATCCCGGTGTCCTCAAGGCGGAACCGATCCCGGCCCATGGCGAGAAATGGTCCGTTCGGGTGCAGGTGCCGCCCATCGGGGGCATCCTGCTGCAGCGCAAAAAATAAGAAATAAGGAGCGATCTTATGTTCGCCGGAAAAGAAGATTTTAAAATTGCCTATGGCGCAAAGGCGCTGGAGACCTTTGCAAAGCCCATTGAAGAGTGCAGTACCTTTGAGCAATATGAGGTGCTGGCCTATCTGCTCTCCAGTTCTGTCAGTAAGGTGCGGACGCAGACCTCGCAGCGTCACATCCGGCTCCAGCAGAAAAAAGTCTATTATTTCTCCATGGAATTTCTTATGGGCCGTCTGCTGAAAAACTATCTCATCAATCTGGAAGAACTGGATACTGTGCAGGCGGGTCTCCGGGATTTGGGCATTGATCTGGAAGATCTCTGCGCCTGCGAGCAGGACCCCGGCCTTGGCAACGGCGGACTTGGCCGTCTGGCGGCCTGTTTCCTGGATTCCATGGCCCATTTGGGCGTTCCCGGCGTGGGCGTAGGCATTCGATACCGGTTTGGCCTGTTCCGCCAGAAAATTGTGGACGGCTATCAGACCGAAGAGCCGGACGGCTGGTTGGAGAACGGCTATCCCTGGGAGACAAAACGGCCGGAAAACGCCGTGGCCATCCAATTCGGCGGCCATGTAGATCAGATCCCCACCGAGAGCGGCCGGCTCCACTGCGTCACAAAAGATGCGGCCACCGTTCTGGCGGTGCCTTACGATGTGCCTATTGTGGGTTATCGCGGAAAAACCGTCAACGTCCTCCGGCTTTGGAGCGCCGAACCGGTGGTGCAGAAGCTGGATCTGGACGCTTTCAACCGGGGCGACTACGCCGGGGCGATGCGGGAGCGCTGCGAGATCGAAGCCATTTCCTCGATCCTCTATCCCGACGACAGCACAGAAGCAGGAAAGGCCCTGCGCCTGAAGCAGGAATATTTCTTCGTCTGCGCCGGCGTCACCGACATCGTGCGGAATTTCAAAAAAGTCTACGGCGATGAGTTTACCCTGTTTCCGGAGAAGGTCAGCATTCACATCAATGACACCCACCCGGCCCTCTGTGTGCCGGAACTGATGCGGATCCTGATGGACGAGGAAGGGCTGGAGTGGGACGACGCCCGATCCATTACCCAAAGAACCATCTCCTATACCAACCACACCATCATGCCGGAAGCGCTGGAGAAGTGGCCCATCGACCTGATGCGCGGTCTGCTGCCCCGTATCTACCAGATCATCGAAGAGATCGACCGGCGGTATTGCGCCGATTTTGACCGGAGCCAGCCGGATTGGCAGGAGAAGCTGAAAAATACCGCCATTTTGTGGGACGGCCAGGTGCATATGGCCAATTTGTCCATCATTGGCAGCTACAGTGTCAACGGCGTCGCCGCGCTGCATACAGACATTCTGAAAACCGAGGTCTTGAAAGATTTTTACGCCTTGACCCCGGAGAAATTCAACAACAAGACCAACGGCGTCACCCACCGGCGCTTTCTGGCGGAGGCCAACCCCAGTCTCTCCCGGCTCATTACCAGCGCCATCGGTCCAGACTGGCTGGGCAATGCCATGCGGCTCGAAGAACTGCTGCCGTATCAGGATGACCCCGCCTTTTTGGCGGAAATGGCGAAGAGTAAGCGGGAGAACAAGGTGCGCCTGGGGAACTATATTGAAAAGACCATGGGAATTTCCATCGACCCGGATTCCGTCTTTGATATTCAGGTCAAGCGGATCCACGCCTATAAGCGCCAATTGCTGGCGGCCTTTAAGGTCATGCATTTGTACAATGTATTAAAGGAAAACCCCAATGCGGAGGTAGCGCCCCACACGTTCCTGTTCGCGGGCAAAGCCGCCGCAGGTTACGCTTTCGCCAAGGAAACCATCAAGTATATCTGCTCCATTGCCGATCTGGTGAACTCCGACCCGGTGGTCAGCCAGAAGATCAAGGTGATCTTCTGGGAGAACTTTAACGTATCCTCCGCCCAGCTGATCTATCCGGCGGCGGACATCTCCGAACAGATCTCCACCGCAGGAAAAGAAGCCAGCGGCACCGGCAACATGAAGTTTATGTACAACGGCGCTGTGACGCTGGGAACACTGGACGGCGCCAATGTGGAGATTGCCAGCCTGGTGGGGCCGGAGAACATCGCCATTTTCGGCCTGACCGCCGAGGAAGTCATGAACTACTATCAAAACGGCGGATATCTCGCCTACGACGCCTGTCAGGCAGATCCCCGGCTCAAAACCCTCTGCGGCCAGCTGGTAAACGATACCTTCCTGCCCTTCGGTCAAAATTTCCACGGTATCCACGACGCGCTGTTCAAAGGCAATGACGAATACTTTGTTTTAAAGGACTTTGACGCCTACCTCAAGGCGTGGCAGGGGCTTTCGGTAAAATATCAGGACAAAGCCCTGTGGAGCAAAATGTCCCTCTGTAACATCGCCCGGGCCGGGCAGTTCAGTTCTGATCGAACCATCGCGCAGTATTGCGACGAGATTTGGCATACCCATTGTGATAGGATAAAATAAAAAGGAGGTCATCCCATGCGAAAGAAAGAATGTATTGCCATGCTATTGGCCGGCGGTCAGGGCAGCCGGTTAAAGGCGCTGACAAAAAAGAACGCCAAGCCCGCCGTGTCTTTCGGCGGAAAGTATCGCATCATTGATTTCAGTCTGTCCAACTGTGTCTCCTCCGGGATCGACACCGTTGGCGTTCTGACCCAGTATAAGCCTACGGTGCTTAACGCCTATCTGGGCAACGGCGAAGCCTGGGATCTCAGTTCCAACCACGGCGGCGTTCATGTCCTTCCGCCCTATGAAACAGAGAGCGGCGGCTCCTGGTATATGGGCACTGCCGACGCCATCTATCACAACATCGACTTCATCGACAGCTATGACCCGGATTATGTGCTGATCCTCTCCGGCGACCACCTCTATACCATGGACTATAGCAAAATGCTGGAAGCGCACAAAGCCAACGAGGCCGATCTGACTGTCTCCGTGATGACCGTTCCCTGGGAGGAAGCCAGCCGCTTCGGCATCATGGAGGCCGATGAAGAAAACCGCATTGTCCGTTTTTCCGAAAAGCCTAAAGCGCCGAAAAGCAATTTGGCCTCCATGGGGATCTATATTTTCTCATGGCCCGTGCTCCGAACCGAACTGCTTGCCGACCATGAAAGCAAAGACTCCTCTCACGATTTCGGAAAAAACATTATTCCCGCTATGCTGGCTGCGGACAAGCGTCTGTTTGCCTACCGATTCTCCGGTTACTGGAAGGATGTCGGCACCATTGACAGCTACTACGAGGCCAACATGGAACTGCTGGAAGAACATCCGGCGCTGGAACTCTACAACGGCACAAAAATCTATTCCAACTCCAACATTTATCCGCCGCTTTTTGTGGGGCCGGATGGCATTGTGGAGACAAGCCTTGTCTCCAACGGCTGCCGCATTTTCGGCACGGTACGCCACAGCGTCTTAGGCTCTAACGTCACCATCGGCAAAGACGCACTGGTGCAGGATTCCATTCTGTTGCCGGACGCCGTGGTGGAGCCCGGGGCCAAGGTATACCGGGCCATTGTAGCCGAGCGGGCTGTCATTCTCTCCGGCACAACCTTCGGCGACGCCGCAAAAGACAGTGTCATCACCCTGCTGGGCGACGACATGACCAATCAAAAGGAGGCCTGAATATGGGACGTGTAATCGGATTAATTTCCACCAACTATACCGGAAGCAACTATGGCAAGCTGATTGAGGACCGCCCCGTTGCTTCCATCCCCTTCGGCGGCCGTTACCGACTCATTGATTTTCCCCTTTCCTCGATCACCAATTCCGGAATCGACACCGTTGGGGTCATCACCCCCGCCAACTACCGTTCCCTGGCGGACCATCTGAATATGGGCCGCGAATGGGGATTGAACACCAAGCAGGGCGGTATGTTTATGCTGCCTGGCGCAGGCCACGGTCTGAAGGATATTAACGCTCGGTTCAGTCTCCGGGACGTCATACAAAACCGGGATTTCTTTCTGCGGGCAGACGAAGATACCGTGCTGTTCTGCGCCTCCAACCGGGTCTATAACATTGATTTCCGCCCGGCCATTGCCCAGCACGAGGCCTCCGGCGCACCGGCCACCCTGATTTATAAGGAAGTCCATTCCGGAGAGACTGCCCAAGGTCTTTTCCTGACGCTCTCTGAGGACGGACAGGTCACAAGCATCGCGGACTCCGCCCAGGGCGATGCCAACTGTTTTTTGGACAGTATGCTCATCAGCCGGGCGCTGCTGCTGGAATTTATTGAATGCTATCAAAATCTGGGCTATATTGATATCATGGATATTCTGTCCAGCAATCTGCACCAGATCCAGGTAAATTCCTGGTGCTACTCCGGCTATGAACACGCGGTAGACAACGCCGCAGATTATATGCACGTTTCGCTGGATTTGCTGCGTCCGGAGGTGCAGACGGCGTTGTTTGCCAAGGATTGGCCGGTTCTGACCAAAACCCAGGATTCCCCGCCCGCCAAATTTTTGCCCGGCGCAAAGGTGAAAAACTCCCTGATTTCCGCCAGCTGTATTCTGGAGGGCACAGTAGAAAACTCCATCCTGTTCCGAAACGTGACCGTGGGCAAAGGGGCCGTGGTGCGGAACTCCGTTTTGATGCAGTATTGCGTCATTCGTCCCGGCGCTGTGGTGGAAAATGTGATCTGCGACAAATACGTCAAAATCAACTCCGATGTGAAACTCTCCGGCAGCGAGGAGCGGCCCTTTGTCATTGGGAAAAAGCAGGAGATGTAAGGAGGACAACTATGGCTGAAAAAATCAACGTGCTGTTTGCCGCCTTTGAGTGTTCCCCATTTATCAAAACCGGCGGTCTGGGGGATGTGGTCGGCAGTCTGCCTCCGGCGCTCAAGGGCCGCAGCTGCGACATTCGGGTCATCCTTCCGAAGCTGCGGCAGATCCCCGAGGAATACCGCCGGGAAATGAAGCCCCTTGCCGTGCTGAGTGTCCCCCTGGGCTGGCGGAATCAGTACTGCGGCGTCGAGACTCTGAAGCTGGGGAAAATCCAATACTACTTTATAGACAATGAATTTTATTTTTTCCGGGAAAACACCTATGGCTATGACGACGACTGCGAACGGATCGCCTTCTTCTCCAAGGCCGTTCTGGAATGCCTGCCCGGGCTAGACGGATTCTTTCCGGACGTCATTCACGCCCATGATTGGCACACGGCGCTGGTTCCGGTGTTCCTCCGGGAACAGTATCAGGCTTTGGAGCCTTACCGGAATATCCGCACCGTCTATACCATCCACAACCTGAAATTCCAGGGAATCCTGGGCGAGTTTGCCCTGGGCGATCTGCTGGCGCTCCATGAATGCAAAAACGCCGCCGATCAACTCCATTGGGGCCATGACGCCATCAACTTTATGCAGGGCGCGCTCTATTACTCCGATTACATCACCACTGTCAGCCCCACCTATGCCGAGGAGATCTGCACCCGGCAGTATGGCGAGGGACTGGATCCGGTGCTCTCTCAGCGCAAGGATCGCCTGGCAGGTATTTTGAATGGCATCGACACACAAAAATTCTCTCCCGCCGCCGCGCCATCCCCTTTTTCCGCCGAGGATCTTTCGGGAAAATCTCAGTGCAAAGCAGCCTTGCAGCGGGAACTGGGTCTGCCGGAACGCGGCGAGGTCCCCGTTCTGGCGTTGATCTCCCGCCTGACGGAGCAGAAGGGCCTGCACCTGCTGGCAGGCGCTATGAACGCCCTGGTAAACCGGGACATTCAGCTGGTGATTTTAGGCACCGGCGAGGAGGAATTTCAGCGGCTTCTTGGGAACTACTCCGCCGCATATCCGGAAAAAATCGCATTCCGCTGCACCTTTGACGAGCCGCTTTCCATGCGGATCTACGCAGGCGCGGATATGCTCCTGATGCCCTCCCTGTTCGAGCCATGCGGCTTGAGCCAGATGATCGCCATGGGCTATGGTACTTTGCCCATCGTCCGGGAGACCGGCGGATTGAAAGACAGCGTGATCCCCTATAATCAATATACCGGCAAGGGTACCGGCTTCCGATTCTCCCGGCCGGACAGCGACGATTTTCAGGCCTGCATATTCTATGCGCTGGACGTATTTGCACATCATCCCGACGCCTGGCGGCAGCTGCAGTCTCAGGCCATGGCCCAGGACTTCGGCTGGAAAAAAAGCGCCAGAAAGTATCTGTCGATCTATCGGACGGTTTTGCGGCAATGATATGCTTTCACGATTCCCGCGACCCCATATACCGCACTCCCTATGGCGCGCAGCCAGTCGGAGGCCAGGTAACACTGTGTCTGGATATCACCGACGCGGAGCCGGAGCGCGTTTTTGTCCGGCTCTGGCAGGAGGAGGAAACCCTGCTCCCCATGACGCTTTCGGAAAATGGCCGTTGGAGCGTGACCTTTTCCCTGCCGGA
>CAZGOQ010000047.1:9634-15941 GCA_964527315.1 uncultured Oscillospiraceae bacterium
GGCAGCCGCCCATCCCTCCGGCTGGAAAGGAGCAAAACGCCTTGTGGTGCAGGATTGGAACGACACGCCGTTTTACTGCCGGGATGAGAAAAACAATGTGACCCGGTGGCCTTTCTTCGGCGGAACCCTGCGGGGCATCCGGGAAAAGCTGCCCTATCTTCGGGATTTGGGCGTTGGGGCCCTCTATCTCAATCCGATTTTTCTCGCCTCCAGTAACCATAAATATGACACCGCAGACTACATGAAAATCGATCCCGGCTTTGGGGATGAAGGAGAATTCCTTTCCCTCTGTCTTGCGGCCCGGGAAATGGGCATCCGTATCATTTTGGATGGCGTTTTCAGCCATACCGGGGATGACAGCGTCTATTTTAACCGCTATGGCAATTTCCCAAATCCCGGCGCATTTTCGGAGGAAGAAAGTCCCTATGACAGCTGGTACCGCTTTGGGCCGGAACACCCGGCCGGTTATGAATGCTGGTGGGGCATCGACGCGCTGCCCAATGTGGAAGAGACTGACCCGGGATTTCAGGCGCATATCTGCGGAACCAACGGCGTGATTCGGAAATGGCTTCGTTTGGGGGCATCCGGCTGGCGGCTGGACGTCGCCGACGAACTGCCGGACACCTTTATCGCTGCCGTGCGGGCGGCCGGAAAAGCGGAAAAAGCCGACGCACTGTTGATGGGCGAGGTTTGGGAGGACGCCAGCCGGAAAGTCAGCTATGGCCAACTCCGGAAATACTTTTGGGGCAGTGAATTGGACTGTACCATGCACTACCCTTTCCGTGCCGGCGCGATTTCGTTTATGCTGGGGCAGACCGACGCCGGGCGCTTTGCCGCTCAGATGGAAACGCTGCGGGAGCATTATCCGCCCTCCGCGCTGAACGGTGCGCTGAATCTTCTGGGCACCCATGATACCCCCCGCATTTTAACGGTTTTGGGCGAGGCCCCGGAACCGGATTCCGAGACCGCAAAGGAACATTATCGTTTGCCCCCGGAACAGCGGGCGCTGGCAATCAAGCGGCTGAAGCTTCTGGATATTTTGCTGTTTACCTGTCCCGGTATCCCCTGCGTTTACTATGGGGATGAGTCCGGCATGGAAGGCTTTGCCGACCCCTTTAACCGCGGTCCCTACCCCTGGGGCCGGGAGGATAGAGAACTGCAAGACCATATCCGAAAGCTTTCTCATTTGCGAAAAGCGCATTCGGCGCTGCGGTGCGGCGAAACCGCCTATCTCGCCCCCGCCCCCGCCGTGTTCGGCATAAAACGCACGTTAGCGCACGAAGGAATTCTTAGTTATGTAAACCGATCGGCGCATTCTGAAATCATTCCGTTGCCACAGGGCTGTTGGCATGACGCATATTCCGACGCGCTGTGTGCGGAAACCCTGACACTTCCGCCGCTCAGCGGGATGATCTTAATCAAAATACACACTGCTCCAACCGAAACAACCTGAAAAGAGGGGGATCCTATGTCCAACATCATTGCCGCCATTTCCACGGCGCTGGCCCCTTCGGGGATCGGTGTGATCCGGCTCAGCGGTCAGGGCTGCGCTCAAGTCGCTGAAAAAGTCCTGCACCCTGTCTCCGGGCACAATTTTTCAGACGCGCCCAACCGCAAACTCATTCTCTGTGATCTGTTTGACCGGCAGGGTCGGGTCATTGACCGGATCTTAGCCGTCTATACCCGCGGACCCCACAGCTATACCGGTGAAGATACCGTAGAACTCCAATGCCATGGTTCCCCGGCCGTTCTGACAGAGGGGCTTTCCGCCCTGATTGCAAACGGCGCCCGACAGGCTGGCCCCGGAGAGTTTACGAAGCGCGCCTTTTTAAACGGCTGTATGGACTTGACCGCCGCAGAGGCGGTCATTGACCTGATTGAAGCGGAAACCTCCGACGCCGCCGCCAATGCGGCAGGGCAGGTCTCCGGCATTCTGCATCAAAAACTGGAACCGGTTTACGACGCACTGGTCTCCATTATGAGCCACTTTCATGCGGTGCTGGACTATCCCGATGAGGATATTGATGACTTCTCTCTCCAGCATTACGCCGCTGAGTTGAATGCGCAAAAAGCCGCCCTCGACCGTCTGCTTGCGACCAGTCAGCGGGGGCAGGTGGTAAAAAACGGCGTAAAAACGGTATTGCTGGGCCGTCCCAATGTGGGAAAGTCCAGCCTTTTGAATGCGCTGGCCGGTTATGACCGGGCCATTGTCACGGATATCCCCGGCACCACCCGGGATACCGTGGAGGAAAAAATCCGCCTTGGCAATCTGACTTTGCGCCTGATCGACACCGCCGGGATCCGGCAAACGGAGGATCCGGTGGAGCAAATCGGCGTTGACCGGGCAATCGGCGCCGCAAAGGCCGCCGATCTGGCCTTGCTGATCTTAGACGGTTCCGTCCCTCTGGCGGCGGCAGACCGGGATGCCATTGCCGCCGCCAGCGCCGCGAAGCACATGATTTGCATTTTGAACAAGTCTGATTTGCCTTCGGCACATTTGGACATCAATTTTGACACGGTACTTTCTGTCAGCGCTGTCACCGGGGATGGACTGGACGCTTTGACCCGGACGGTGGAAACGCTGTTTGCCTCTGACCTTCCCTGCGATGGCAGTCTGCTCACCAACAGCCGCCATATCTTTGCCCTGTCCCGGGCCAGAGATTCCATAGAAAAAGCCCAACTCTCCATGGAGTTGGGTGAAACCCCAGATGCGGTTTTACTGGATGTGGAAGCCGCGCTGAAAGCCATCTCGGAAGTCACCGGGCGTTCCATGCGGGAGGATATCACAAACGGTATATTCTCCCGGTTCTGCGTGGGAAAATAAATTATTCCCGATTGCGCAACTCCTCCACTCGTTTATGAATAGCCTGTTTCAAATTTGGAAACGCTCCGCCCAACCGGCGAACCTCCAGCCTGGGCGCGTCAGCAAGGGTTCGCAGCAACTCTTGCCGGCGTTGCTCCAGCTGGGTTTTTTTCTGCAAAAATTCCCGGCGGGACTGTTCGGCCTTTTGCTCCATCAGTTCCCTGCGTTCTCTCCGTTTTTCCCGGCTGAGTTCTACGGCCTCCTCCAGTTTTTCTCTGCTCTCCGCCCGGCGCTCCTGGGAAATCTCCCTGGCCTCCTCCCATTTGGCATCCGCCGCCAATGCAGAATTGCCCAAATGATCAGAGAGCGTATCACCTACTGTATGCAGCGTTTTTGCCACCTGTTCCAACTCTGTCAGCTTCCGACGAAGACCGATAATTGAGGTCAGCGTCACGATAAAATCCGCCAAAAACGCCCCGTAGAGCACTCCAATGAGGATCCAGCCCACCACATGGGGCAGCCAGCATACCAGCGAAAAAATCAGAGGATGCACCAGTCTCACCACAAAGGCCACCGCCAGTCCCCACATGATAGAAAAACCAAGACAGATATATCCGCCCAAATTAAAAGGCTGATCGGTATAATCCCACCAGCGGGTGTGAAACACCTTCTCTAACACCCAGCCACCAATCAGTTCCACCAGCGAGCAGAGCAGCATCCCCAGGAAAAACAGCCAGAATGTGTTCTCCGAAACAGGCGTCAGCAACAGCAAAACGCCCAGCATTCCCACTCCATAGATGGGGCATACCGGGCCGTTTAAAAAGCCCCGATTGACCACCTTCCCGCTGGTCACTGCCACAAAGCAGACCTCCACGCACCACCCCAAAAAGGAGTAAATCAGAAACAGCAGCAGCATTTCATAAACTGAATTGCTCATATTATATCCTCCTTCGTCGAATACTGCTAGTGTAGCAGTGGCGGCCAACTCTGTCAAGTATTGAACCGTTCTTTCGGCCTTTGGCCGGAAGAACGCAGTTTTCACCGAAAGGCGGAAATGGAACTGAGCAGACTTTGCAGCGACTCGTTTCACGTGAAACATACGAAACCACTTGCATTGTGTTTCGAAGCTTGATATAATAAGTTCCTCAAAACGAAAGGGGCTTGAGTCATCTTGATTCTTTCTATTGTCAATCAAAAAGGCGGCGTCGGTAAAACCACCACAGCCGTCAGTCTGACCGCAGCCCTGGCCGCCCGTGGGAAACGTGTACTGCTCTGCGATTTTGACCCGCAAGCCAATGCGACCTCCGGTCTTGGCGTGGATAAAACAAGGTTAAACGCCGCAGTTTATGACGTGATCATCAACGGCGCCGCGCCGAAAGATGTCGTGGTTCATACAAAATACGGGGATCTCCTGCCCTCCGGCACAGATTTGGCGGGCGCAGGAATCGAACTGGTCAGCCTGGAGCGGCGGGAGTTTCGTCTGAAGGACGCGTTGGAAAAATTACGCCCGGATTATGATTTTATTTTCATCGACTGCCCGCCGTCCCTGGAACTGCTGACGTTGAATGCCCTTTGCGCCGCGGATCGGGTCATCATTCCCGTTCAATGCGAATACTACGCGTTAGAGGGCTTAAGCGATCTTTTGACCACCCTTCGCGCGGTAAAGCGTTCTTATGTGCCAACCATGGATATTCTCGGTCTGGTGCTGACCATGTACGACGGACGCACCAATCTCAGTATGCAGGTAGCCCAGGAGGTGCGGCGGCACTTTCCGGGCAAGGTCTTTTCCTCCGTCATCCCGCGAAACGTACGGCTCAGCGAAGCCCCCAGCCACGGGCTTCCTATTCATGTCTACGACAAATTCAGCCGCGGCGCTGAAGCCTACGCCAAGCTGGCGGAAGAAGTGATCCGAAAAACCGGCGGATAAGCTGAAAACGAGCGAGGAGCAACCGTAGTGCGCTCTGAGACAAAGCGGACTTTGCGCCGACTTCGTTTCACGTGAAACATTCCTGCCGTTCCCCTCAAAAAACACCAGAAATCAGGTGAATATGATGTCAAAAAAGCAAAACGCCTTAGGCCGCGGGCCAAGCGGACGGGGCTTAGACGCGCTGTTTGCCGCGCCTGCGGCGGACGCCGCCGGTTCCGATACACCCACAACCCTGCCCATTCAAAAGCTGGAGCCCAACCGGAATCAGCCCCGACAGGCCTTTGATGAAGAAGCGCTCGCGGAATTGTCCGCTTCCATCGCCGAGCATGGACTGATCCAGCCCATTGCGGTTCGTCCTCTGGAAAACGGGTTTTACCAGATCATTGCCGGTGAACGGCGCTGGCGGGCCAGCCGCATGGCCGACTTAAAGGAAGTCCCTGTCACGATTTTGCAGGCGGACGACAAAACTTCCGCGGAACTGGCGCTGATTGAAAATCTTCAGCGGGAGGATCTGAATCCCATGGAGGAAGCCCGGGGATACGAAGCGCTGATCGACCGCTTTGGACTCAGCCAGGAGGAAGCCGCAAACAGCGTCGGAAAATCCCGCCCGGCTGTGACCAACGCCTTACGGCTGCTGAAATTGCCAAAATCTATCGTCTCCCTGGTGGAGGACGGAAGTCTCTCCGCCGGACACGCCCGGGCGCTGATCCCATTGGAAAAGGAAACGTTGCAAAAGGAAACCGCACAGAAGATTCTAAACGGGCAGCTTTCCGTCCGGCAGACCGAAGCGCTGGTCAAGCGGCTTCTGAAGCCGGAAAAAGCGCCGGAACCTGAGAACGTCCTGGAAGTAGACTACTATAGAGAATGCGAAAAATCCCTGACCAAATCCCTGGGCCGAAAGGTCACCATCCAGCATGGGAAGAAAAAGGGCATATTCCAGCTGGAATACTATGGTGAGGAAGATTTGCAGCGGCTGATTGAACAGCTGGAAAAATTGAAATAATCATATTTGAGGTGGTACAAATGCTGGACATCAAATTTATCCGGGAAAATCCGGACGTTGTAAAGGAAAATATCCGAAAAAAATTTCAGGAGGAAAAACTCCCGCTGGTAGACGAGGCCATTGCGCTGGATGCGGAAAACCGCGCCGCAATCTCCGAGGCGCAGGAACTTCGAACCGCCCGGAATGCCCTGTCCAGGGAAGTGGGCAAACTCATGGGAATGGCAAAAAAGGATCCCTCCAAGCTGGAGGAAGCCGAAGCCGCAAAAGCGAAGGTCAAGGCTCAGGCTGACCGTCTCGCAGAACTGGAGGCAAAAGAGGACGAACTGGCGGCAAAACTCCATAAAATTCTTTTGGTCATCCCCAATATCATGGATCCCTCCGTGCCCATCGGCCCGGACGACAGCTGCAATGTTGAAGTGCAGCGCTTTGGAGAAGCCGGAGTCCCGGACTTTCCGATTCCCTATCATACGGAAATCATGGAGTCCTTCGACGGCATTGATTTGGATGCGGCGGGCCGTGTTTCCGGTAACGGATTTTACTATCTGCTGGGCGACATTGCCCGGCTCCACGAGGC
>CAZGOQ010000048.1:0-15840 GCA_964527315.1 uncultured Oscillospiraceae bacterium
GAAAATCAAGCAGGATGAAATTCATATTGGACACAACATTCGGGAGATTCGCAAGCAAAAGGGAATCGGTCAGACAGAACTTGTTCGAATGCTGCAGCTGATGGGCGTAGATATGACCAGAGAAACTCTGGTAAAGATTGAACGGGAAATCCAACATATAAAAGCGACACAGCTGCGTGGAATTCGAGATGCACTGGAAACGACCTATGAGGAATTGCTGAAATAGGTTCGGGTATAATTTGGAAGCGAGAGTTGCATTTAGACATTTTTTGTGTTATTCTACCTGTGGCGCTACCACGAAAAGTCAAGCGGAAAGCCCCTCGGAGCATGACAGGGGGCGGTGGCTTTGCCCCCTGATCTCATGAAAGGGGGCTGACAATGGTTACATATTCTGATTTGGTTCAGATCGGTATTTTAATCGTTGGGGTGATTGCCCTGTTTTTTCAGGCAAACAAAAAGAAGTAACCGCCTACCCCTCACAAAGATAGCGGTTACTTCTTAACCATATCCATGGGGTGAACCGTTTACCGGTAGCACCCTTTGTCTATTTTCAGTATAACGCAGTGATGCAAGGTTGTCAATCAAAAATTTGTGGTAGAATAAACCTATAACCTATAATTTACAAGGAATGAGGAGCATACATGAAAAAACTCATTGATTTGATTTCGGCGGAGGTGTCCGCGGCCTTCCGGAAGGCGGGCTATGCCCCGGAGTTGGGGCAGGTCAGCGTGTCCGGGCGGCCCGACCTCTGCGAATACCAGTGCAACGGCGCGCTGTCTGCCGCCAGGCAGTATCATAAAAATCCCATGGAGATTGCGGATGCGGTGGCGAACGCATTGGACGGGAACACGGCGTTTTCCATGGTCGAGACGGCCAAGCCCGGCTTTCTCAACCTGCGGCTCGCTCCCGCGTTTGTCTCAAATTATATCAATGAAATGAGCGGCGCGGAACAATTCGGTTTGGAGCGGGAACCGGCGCCCAAAACCGTCATCATCGACTACGGCGGCGCAAATGTGGCCAAACCCCTGCACGTCGGGCACATCCGCCCCGCTATCATCGGCGAAGCCATCAAGCGTATCGAGCGGTACATGGGCAACAACGTCATCGGCGATGTACACCTGGGCGACTGGGGCCTGCAAATGGGCCTGATCATCGAGGGCATCCGGGAAAGCCAGCCGAGCCTGCCCTATTTTGACCCGGATTTTCAGGGGGACTATCCCGCCGAGCCGCCCTTTACCATTTCGGAATTGGAACAGATTTATCCCGCCGCTTCCGCCAAAAGCAAAGAGGATGCGGATTTCTCCGCCCGGGCCCATGAAGCGACGTTAAAACTCCAGCAGGGAGACAGGGGGTATATGGCCATTTGGCGGCATGTGATGAATGTGTCCGTGGCGGACCTGAAGAAGAACTACAAAAATCTCAATGTGGAATTTGATTTGTGGAAGGGCGAGAGCGACGCAGAACCGTATATCGCAGACATGGTGCAGAACCTCAAGGACGGCGGCTATGCCGTAGAGAGCCAGGGGGCGCTGGTGGTGGAGGTGCAGGAGCCGGAGGACAAAAAGGAAGTCCCGCCGTGCATCATCCTCAAATCCGACGGTGCGACCCTCTATGCCACCACGGATTTGGCGACTCTGGTCCAGCGGGAGCAGGACTACCATCCTGACAAGGTGCTCTATGTGGTGGACAAGCGGCAGGCGCTCCACTTTGAGCAGGTATTTCGCACGGCGAAAAAGGCAAAAATCATTCGCCCTGAAACGCAGCTGCAGTTTTTGGGCTTCGGCACCATGAACGGTAAGGACGGAAAGCCTTTTAAGACCCGCTCCGGCGGCGTGATGCGGCTGGAATATCTCCTCTCCGAAATCACCGACACCGTCAAGCAGCGGATCGCGGAAAACAACATTATCACCGGGGACGCAGTGGATGAAATTGCGAGCATCATTGCAGTGGCCGCGTTGAAATACGGCGACCTTTCCAACCTTGCCACCAAGGATTATGCCTTTGACATGGACCGGTTTTCCGCCTTTGAAGGCAACACCGGCCCGTATATTCTCTACACCATCGTCCGCATTAAGTCCATTCTGGCAAAGTACGCGGAAAAGGTGGGCGCAGGAGCGGAACCCCTGCAAATCCTGCCGCCGGAAAATCAGATTGAAAAGGATTTGATGCTGCAAATCAGCCGTTTTGCGGACAATTTGCAGCTGGCCTACCGGGAGACACAGCCCAATGTGCTGTGCGCTTATATCTATGAACTTTCCGGGGCGGTGAACCGGTTCTACCACGAGACGAGAATTTTGACCGAGACCGACGAAACCAGGCAGAAAGGCTATATCGCGCTGATTACGCTGGTGAAGCGGGTTCTGGAAACCTGCATCGACCTGCTGGGCTTTGAAGCGCCGGAGAAGATGTAATGCGATCGGGGACGCCGTGCGGCGTTCCCAACCTTTTGATAGGAATAAACGGGCGTACAGGTACGCCCCTACAAACGAGCACAAAGCGAGGAAGATATGCGCTACGAAAACATGAAACAGGCAACCTTCCTCCGGCGGCCCAACCGGTTTATCGCCTATGTGGAGATGGATGGAAAAGAGGAAATCTGCCATGTGAAAAATACCGGGCGCTGCCGGGAACTATTGCAGCCCGGAGCGGAAGTCTGGTGCCAGCGTTCGGACAATTTCGGCCGAAAAACAAAATACGATCTGATTACCGTCCGCAAGGGAAGTTATCTTATCAACATGGATTCCCAGGCCCCCAACGCCGCGGTCAAAGAATGGCTCAGTTTGGGCGGACTGGGGCCGGCGGAACTGATCAGGCCGGAACAGAAATTCGGTACATCCCGGTTCGATTTTTACCTGGAACGGGCGGGGAAAGGAATGTATCTGGAGGTCAAGGGTGTGACCCTGGAGGACTGCGGCGTGTGCCGGTTCCCCGATGCACCCACCGAGCGGGGTGCCAGGCATCTGCGGGAACTGATCGCTGCAAAAGCACAGGGTTATGACGCGGCAGTGCTGTTTGTGATTCAGATGGCCCCGGTCAAATGGCTGGAACCCAATGACGCAACTGACCCGGCCTTTGGCGCCGCCCTCCGGGAAGCGGCCAACGCCGGCGTGGAAATACTGGCGGCGGATTGCCGGGTGACGGAGAATGAAATGTCAATTGGTAACACGGTGGAGGTGCGGCTGTAAAGACTACCGCGCAGGAACAAAAACGGACGGAAATCGCAAACGATTTCCGTCCATCTTTTTCAGCAAAGACAGCAGGCCCAATCAGGCGTCCTCCTTGCTTACTGCCCGCAAAAACTGCTGTGTTCTCGGATTCTGCGGATGATCCAGCACCTCCCGAGGCGCGCCCTCTTCCACGACCACACCGCCGTCCATAAACACCACCTGGTCGGCCACCTCCCGGGCAAAGCCCATCTCATGGGTCACCACCGCCATGGTGATGCCGGTCTTCGCAACGGTCTTCATGACAGAAAGCACTTCGCCTACCAACTCCGGATCCAGCGCCGCAGTCGGCTCATCAAATAAAATCGCGTGAGGCTGCAGCGCCAGCGCCCGGGCAATGCCCACCCGCTGCTGCTGTCCGCCGGAAAGCTGGGCGGGAAAGTAGTCCATGCGGTCACGCATACCGACTACATTCAGGTAGTACTCCGCGATTTCCCTTGCCTCGGCCTTGGGCTTTTTCTGCACGATGTGCAAACCCGCCATGACATTTTGCAGAGCCGTTTTGTTGCGGAATAAATTGTAGTTCTGAAATACCATAGTGCTGAGGGTTCGGATCTCCCGAATTTCTTTTTTGGTATGGCGCTCCGCATCGATGGTTTTCTCCCCAATGGTGATAACGCCCCTGGTGGGAACTTCCAGATAGTTGGTGCAGCGGAGCAGTGTGGTTTTGCCGGAACCGGAGGGGCCAAGAACACAGACCACCTGACCGGTGCCGATCTCAAAGCTGATCCCCTTGAGGACTTCCACCGCTCCGAAGGTCTTATGGATATTGTCGTATTTGATCATTTCCGCCCCTCCTCAGCTGTACTTGGCGTTGGCCTTCTGCTCGATGACTTTCTGAATTGCCACGAAAATCATATTGATGACCCAGTACAGAAGCAAAACGCAGAGATAGACCTCCATGAACCGATAGGATTTGTTGGCCAACATTTTGGCCTGCAGCATCATATCCATTACGCCAACGATAGACGCCATGGCAGAGCCTTTAAAGCACTCGATAAAGTTATTCGCCAGAGAGGGGATCGCCAGTTGGAAGGCCTGAGGCAGCACTACATGGATATATCCCTGCAGGGCGGTCATGCCAGTGGTAGAGCAGGCTTCCATCTGCCCCTTGTCCACGGATAAAATCGCCCCGCGGATGGTCTCCGCCATAAAGGCGGAAAAACTCAGCGCCAGACACAGGGAACATCGAATCTCCAGCGACAGGCCGGATAGGCCGGGAATCAACGGGAACACGCCATAGACAAAGAGAAACAGCTGCGCAATCAGCGGCGTGCCGCGAAACAGACTCAGCCAAACCTTCAAAACGACCTGCACCACCCGGTTTCTGATCATGGCAATCAGCGCCAGGAGGATGGCCAGCACGAAGGCCAGCGCAAAGGAGGCAAACGTCACCAGCATAGTTACCTTGAGACATTTTAAGATTGGGAGAAAAGCATCCAAGAAATATTGGGGCGCAAACTGATACATAGAAAAGCCCCTTTCATCAGATTTAGAAAACCGGGGGGCTATCCCCCCCGGTCCTGCCGCGCAAAAGGATCCGGCCGCACCGCGCCCTTCCGCGTTGAGCGGTCTGAAATCCATACGGTGCGATTGAAAAATTATTCGTTGCTGTTCCAGGCGTTGTCGCCGGTGGGGGTCACATAATTGACCTGGCCCTCGGGCAGCGGCGTGATGTCCATATCAAACCACTTGTTGGACAATTCGGAAAGCTTGCCGCTTTCGGACATCTCATCGATCAATTCGTTGATGGCATGGATGACGTCCTTGTTTTCCTCCGCCCGGTTCCAGGCATAGACGATGGGCATATTCTTCCACTGGATATCCTGAATGGTCAGAGTATCGGAATAGCCCAGGTCGCGCACTTTATAGGCGCAGGTGGATGTGACCATCAAAGCCGCATCGGTCTCCTTGCTGACCACATTCTGAATGAGAACCGCAGAAGAGTCGGGATAGACGCCGGTAATGGTAACGCCATTTTCCGCCTGCTGTTCAATGATCTCCTCCAGAATCAGGGCCGGGTTGGAACCGGCGGGCGTACAGATCGTCTTGCCGTCCCAGAAGCTGAGGTCGCCAGTCTCTGGAACGCCGTCCTCGGTACGGGACACGATGGAATAGGACTCCCAGGCATAAGTGTTGGAGAACCAGTAAGCCGCCAGACGGTCATCGTTGACCGTGGTGCAGCAGGCAATGGTGTCCACCTCTCCGCTCTGGAGCATACCCCAGAGGCCCGTGGGATCGGCCACAGTCCAGTCAACGGTCATGCCGTAGTATTCTCCGATGTAGTTCATTACGTCCACGTCGAAACCCTCAATGCCTCCGTTGCCGTCATCCTGGCTCCAGCCGGCCTGCTGGCCGCTGGTGGCGACCTTCAGGGTCTTGCCGGAAAGGGAGGCCCATTTGGTCTTCAAATCCGTGGTATCTGAAGCGGACTGTGCGGACGCGGAACCCGCGCTCTCGGGCTGAGACGCCTCAGAGGCGGCGCTTTCCGCCTTGCCGCAGGCAGCAAGACCCGCTACCATGCAAAGCGCCATCGCCAGGCACAAAAGCCTCTTAAAAAGAGAAGTGTTCATAAATTGTTCCTCCATGTAGTTTGCAATGAGATTGCAATTCGTTTTCACCGCAAATGCGGCTGGTTGCCATAATTTTATGTCTTTTCTTCTATAATGTCAAGTAGTTGTTTTCGGCGCGGGGCCTGGGGCAGGCCAGCGCAGTCCCTTTGGAAAATGGTTTTTCAGCTGTCCTCCGGAGCCTTTGGCCCAACCAAGGGAAAGGCCGTCCACGGTGATCAGTGTCCAACCGGTCTGATCTCCCGCAATCACCTGACCATTTAAATACCGCTGAATTTCTTCCGAATTTGCGGAAAAGTCCGCTGTATGCCTGCAGGTTTCCAGCCACAGAGCCAGCGCATGCGCCGGTTCAAACCGTCCCTTTTTCACCTGTCCCAATTCCAGTCCGGGCCGCAGAACCTTCAGTCCCGTGAAATCCGGCATTTCCGGCGGACAGAGATACACCGACGGGCCAAACGCACTGAGTCTCCCCTCGGGAAGCGTAATGCCCATATCCGCCAAAAACCGGGAAAGTTCTTCCGGCATCGGACGCTTCTCCGGCCCGACCATCGTCGGAGCGGGTTCCTCTCCTTCCCGCTGAAGCAGCGCGGCAAACTGTCCCTCTCCCGAAAGCTTATGGGGCCAAAGCCGAAAGGTATGGGCCAGATCGGGATTCCCCGATTCCGTCCACTCCGGCCTGCCGGGGGAAAACCACGGATTCTCCGCTTGCACCACCGAAAAGTCCGGACGCCGCTTCAAAAATGCGTCGAGGACGCCTTCATTTTCCTCCGGGGCAAAGGTGCAGGTGGAGTAGCAGAGCAGACCGCCCCGGCGCAGCATTTTAGCGGCGGAGTCCAAAATCTCGCCCTGGCGCTGGGCGCACATCTGCACCGTCTCCCGGCTCCAATCCGTTACAGCCGCGTCCTCCTTCCGGAACATTCCCTCTCCGGAGCAGGGCGCATCCACCAAAATCTTATCAAAAAATCCCGGAAACCTCCCCTCCAGATCTCTGGGATGCATATGAAGCACCAGCGCATTCGGGATTCCCATACGCTCAATATTGCGGGAGAGAATTTTGGCGCGTTTCGGATGGATCTCATTGGAAACCAGCAGTCCCTCGCCCTTTAGCATATCCCCCAGCTGCGTGGATTTTCCGCCGGGTGCGGCGCAGAGATCCAGAATCCGCTCCCCCGGCTGCGGGTTTAAAATCCCCGCCGGGGCCATGGCCGAAGGCTCCTGCAAATAGTAAAGTCCCGCTTCATGATAAGGGTGTTTTCCCGGCCGGGCCGTTTCCGCATAGGTATAGCCCTGTTCCGCCCAGGGGACTTTTTCGCCCTGAAACGGCAGTCCCATGCCGTTATTTTTTCTTGCGGAACGCCGCAGACCCTTTTGCAGCGGCCGGTCATAGGCCCTTAAAAAATCCTCATACTCCCCGCCCAACAGCGTTTGCATCCGGGATAAAAACTCCGCCGGAAGCATAACATTCCTCCTGTTCCATGGCACGATCATCAAACGCTTGCCGCCATCATCCGGGAACGCCGCCGGCGATACGGCGGCGTTCCCTTTATTTCAGCATCTTCTTCAGGTATTGGCCGGTGTAACTCTTTTTGTTCTCCGCTACTTCCTCCGGCGTGCCGGCCGCGACAATTTCTCCGCCGCCGGCGCCGCCGTCCGGGCCAAGGTCGATAATATGATCCGCTACCTTGATCACATCCAGATTGTGCTCGATGACCAAAACCGTGTTGCCCTGGTCTACCAGTGCCTGCAAGACCTCCACCAGCCGGTGTACATCCGCCACATGAAGTCCTGTCGTTGGCTCATCCAGAATATAGAAGGTATTCCCGGTCGCGACGCGACTCAGTTCCGTCGCCAGTTTCACCCGCTGGGCTTCGCCGCCGGAGAGCGTCGTAGAGGACTGCCCCAATTTGATATATCCCAGTCCCACCTGGCAGAGCGCTTCCACCTTCCGGCGGATTTTGGGGAGATTTTCGAAAAAGTCCATTGCTTCATCCGCCGTCATATCCAGAACATCCGCAATGCTTTTCCCCTTGTAGGTAACCTCCAGCGTCTCCCGATTATAGCGTTTCCCTTTGCAGACGTCACAGGGGACATAGACGTCCGGCAGAAAGTGCATCTCGATTTTCACCAGACCGTCCCCACAGCAGGCCTCGCAGCGGCCACCCTTGACGTTGAAGGAAAATCTCCCGGCGCCGTAGCCTTTCGCTTTGGCTTCAGCAGTGGACGCAAACAGATCCCGGATATCTCCAAACAGTCCTGTATAGGTGGCGGGGTTGGAGCGGGGCGTGCGTCCGATGGGACTTTGGTCAATGCCGATCACCTTGTCCAGCAACCTGACGCCTTCGCTTTTTTCATGCTTTCCGCATTTGGTGCGGCTGCGGTTCAGTTCCGCCGCCAGTTTTTTATAGATGATCTCATTGACCAGAGAAGATTTTCCGGAGCCGGACACACCGGTAACCACCGTCAGCGTCCCCAGCGGAATCGTCACATCGATTTGTTTTAAATTGTTCTCCGCGCAGCCGAAAAATCGCAGCTCCCGTCCGTCTCCGGGTCTCCGCTTCGGCGGCACAGGGATTTTTTTCGCGCCGGAAAGGTACTGGCCGGTTACAGACCGGGGGCAGTTGATAATATCCTGAATGCTGCCGGCCGCAACGACCTCGCCGCCGTGGATGCCCGCGCCCGGGCCGATATCCACCACATAATCTGCCGCCCGCATGGTGTCCTCGTCGTGCTCCACCACGATCAGGGTGTTGCCGAGATCCACCATCTGCCGGAGGGTTTTCAGTAGCTTGTCATTGTCTTTCTGGTGAAGCCCAATGGACGGCTCGTCCAGAATATAGAGTACGCCCATCAGAGACGAACCGATTTGGGTCGCCAGCCGAATGCGCTGGCTTTCTCCCCCGGAGAGCGTTCCCGCCGTCCGGCTGAGGGTCAGGTATTCCAGACCGACGCTCTTTAAAAACTCCAGCCGGGAACGAATTTCTCTCAAAATCTGATCCGCGATGACTCTTTGGGTGCCGTCCAGCCTCAGTGTATCCAAAAAGCAAAGAGCCTCCGAAACAGATTTTTTGCAGAACTCCATAATGTTCAGCCCGCCGACGGTGACCGCAAGCACGACAGGGCTCAGGCGATCCCCCTGGCAGTCCGGGCAGGGATAGTAACTCATACATTCCTCCAGTTCCCGCCGCATGGAGTCTGACTGGGTTTCCCTATATCGTCTGGAGAGATTGTTGACGATGCCCTCAAAGGCCTGCTCCAAAGTGCCCCGGCCGTTGCCCCGGTCATAGTAGAGCTTCAGCTTTTCTTCGCCGGTACCGTAGAGCAGCGCGTCAATGGCCGCATCTGAGAGTTTATTCAACGGCGTTTCCAGAGAAAAATGATATTTCCTGCCCAGCGCTTCATAGTACATCCGGCTGATGGTGTCGTTTTTGGCGTTGCCCCATCCGCTGGCGCTGATTCCGCCCTCCAAAATGCTCAGGCTCCGGTTTGGCATGATCAAATCGGGATCGACCTTTAACTGATAGCCCAGACCTCCGCAGCCGGGACAGGCCCCATAGGGATTATTAAAGGAAAACATCCGGGGTTCCAGTTCCGGCAGGGATACGCCGCAGTCCTCACAGGCATAATTCTGGGAAAAAGAAAGTTCTGTATCATCCCGAACCAGATGGACGATGACCTGTCCCTCGGAAATGTTCAGCGCCGTCTCAATGGAGTCTGTCAGTCTCCGGACAATGTCCGCTTTCATGACCAGCCGGTCAATGATGATCTCAATGTCGTGCTTTTTATTTTTACTCAGCGGAATCTCTTCGCTCAGATCGTAGACATTTCCATCCGCACGGACGCGGACATAGCCGCTCTTCCTGGCATCGGCAAATACCTTCTGGTGCTCGCCCTTTTTTCCGCGAACCACCGGCGCCAGGATCTGAAAACGGGTCCCCTCCTCCAATGCCATAACCTGATCCACGATCTGGTCCACACTCTGGCGGCGAATTTCCCTGCCGCATTTGGGGCAATGAGGCACGCCGACTCTGGCCCAGAGCAAACGAAGATAGTCATAGATCTCCGTGACCGTTCCCACCGTAGAGCGGGGATTCCGGGAGGTGGTTTTCTGATCAATGGAAATTGCCGGGGACAGACCGTCGATAGCGTCCACATCCGGCTTGTCCATCTGTCCCAGAAACATACGGGCATAGGAGGACAGGGATTCCACATACCGCCGCTGCCCTTCGGCATAGATGGTGTCAAAAGCCAGAGAAGACTTTCCGGAACCGGAAAGTCCAGTCAGCACCACCAGTTTGTCTCTGGGGATGGTCAGATCAATATTTTTTAAATTGTTTTCCCGTGCGCCCTTGATGATGATTTGATCCTGCAAAATGATTTCAGCTCCTATGGCCGCGATAACGCTGTAATTCTTTACGCTTTTGGCGAAATCCCGCCGTCGATTTCCGCGCACAGATCGTAAAGTTTGCTCAGAATGCGATCCGCTTCGCTGCCGGAGACCGGCGTGGGACAATAGGTATTGACGGCCGCATCCGTGGAGATCGAGCAGGGGATCAGTTCATAGTCTGCTTCCTCCTGACATTGGCCGTCCACCAGAGTGAAATGCTGCTGGAAGATCACCGTGTCTTTGTCCTTGCAGATGGAATTTCCGCCAAAGCAGAAATTTCCGAGACTGTAGCAGATGTATTTTCCCTTGTATTCCTCAATGCCCTGGAGCACATGAGGATGATGGCCAATCACAAGATCGGCGCCTGCGTCGATGACCGCATGAGCCAGCGTCGTATGTACCTCATCGGGCGTATAGGAATTTTCATCGCCCCAGTGGAAAACGGCAACAATAATCTGTGCGCCCCGTTCCTTTAGATCCCGGACATTTTCCTCCGCCTGTTCCATGCAGCCGATGCCCTCTTCGCACTCATAGATGCCGCTCAGGCCGATTTTGACACCCTGCGCTTCCACGATCGCCGTATAGGCGTTTCCGAACCGGGTGATGCCCGCATTGTCCAGATTGGCCAGCGTATCCACATAGCCCTCGTCGCCGTAATCTATCGTGTGATTATTCGCCACATTGACCGCATCCACGCCGCCGCTGGACAAAATGCCCACATAGGAGGGATCCCCCCTGAAGATCCACTGCTTATTGGCCCGGGTGCCTGAGTTCGTCAGTGTTCCCTCCAGGTTGGCTACCGTCAAATCATCCCCCTCAAAGATTGATTTGACGTTCTGAAAAAAATAGTTTTCTCCGTAGGTATCGTAGTAATCTTCAAATGAGCCGTCGTAGACCGCGCCTTCATAGCTGGACAGGGTACAGTCTCCGACAAAACTCAGCGTCAGTTCCACCCGCTCCTGCGGATCCTGATCCTCGGGTTCCGGCTGAGCAGAGACTTCCGGCGACTGCTGTGCCGTCAGGGCCTCCGCCTCTTTTTTTGCGGAAAGCTTTTCCGCCAGCTCCTTGACCGCGCTGCGGGCAGAGCAGCTGACGATCAGCGAAGCAATTGCCAGCACAATGGCAAGCAGGATCGCCCCCATACGGATCCTTCGCCGTATTTTCAAATACTTCTGCCGTTCTGCCCGACGCTGCTGCTGTGTCTGACCGGGCGTTTTCTTCGGAGTGTTGTCCATGGGTGTTACCTTCCCTTCTTTTTTGACGTCTGCAATTCTTCCGCAGCGGCCGCGCCGCGCCGGTGATTGCAGGGCAGAGGGATCATCTCCCTCTTAATTGGATTATCTGATCTCGCAATACTGCCGCATACTCGTATTCCATCATCTTTGCGGCCTTCTTCATTTCTTTTTCCAGCCGCCGGATCTCCGCTTCCCGTTCATTTTTGGTCAGCTTCCGTCCTTCTATTTCCACATCCGCCGTCCTGGAAATCTCGATCAGTTCCCGGATGGACTTGATGATGGTTTTGGGTACGATGCCGTTTCTCTCGTTGTATTCCTGCTGAAGCTTTCTTCTGCGCTCCGTCTCCTTGATGGCATAGTCCATCGCCGCCGTAATATGGTCCGCGTACATGATGACCCTGCCGTCCGCATTTCTGGCCGCCCGGCCAATGGTCTGAATAAGACTGGTGGGGGATCGCAAAAAGCCCTCCTTGTCCGCATCCAGAATGGCAACCAGCGCCACCTCCGGCAGATCCAGTCCCTCCCTGAGCAGGTTAATGCCTACCAGTACGTCAAACTTCTGCATCCGCAGATCCCGGATGATCTCCTGCCGCTCCATCGTGTCTACATCCGAGTGCATATATCGCACCCGTATCCCCGCCTTTGTGAAATAAGCCGTCAAATCCTCCGCCATCTTCTTGGTCAGGGTCGTGACCAGTGTGCGGAAATTCCGGGCCGCGAGCGTATTGATTTCGCTGATCAGATCGTCGATCTGCCCATCTACCGGGCGAACCTCTACCACGGGATCCAGCAGGCCCGTCGGACGGAGCAACTGCTCTACCACCTGCCCGGCCCGCTCCAATTCGTATTCCGCCGGGGTGGCAGACACATAGATAACCTGCCTGATCTTGTCCTGAAACTCTTCAAATTTCAGGGGGCGGTTATCAAACGCCGAGGGAAGGCGAAACCCATAGTCCACCAGCGCCGTTTTTCTGGCCCGATCGCCGTTGTACATGGCCCGCACCTGGGGCACTGTCACATGGCTCTCGTCAATAAACATCAGAAAATCCTCCGGGAAATAATCCATCAGGGTCATCGGCGGCGAACCGGCAGGCCGGCCGCTGATAACGCGGGAGTAGTTCTCAATGCCGGAGCAGAATCCCAATTCCTCCATCATTTCAATATCATACATGGTCCGCTGATGGATACGCTGCGCCTCCAGCAGCTTGTTGTTTTCCTTAAACCACTGTTCTCTGTCCAGCAGTTCGCTGGCAATCTCCTTTGTCGCCCGCTCCATCTTCTCTCTGGTGGTAACATAATGGCTGGCGGGATAAATGGCGCAATGGCTTACCGCCCGCTCCACCGCACCGGTAACCGGATTGAACTCGCTGATACGGTCCACCTCATCGCCGAAAAATTCGATTCGGATGGCCCGGCTGGTCCACCCTGCCGGATAGACCTCCACCGTATCCCCCCGCACCCGGAAGGTATTGCGGATAAAGTTGACGTCGTTCCGTTCATAGCGGATAGCAATCAGGCTCCGCAGGAGGGCGTCCCGCTCCCAGGTCTGCCCCTGCCGGATGGACACCACCAGCGATTTATAGTCCTCCGGGTCTCCCAGACCATAGATGCAGCTGACGGAGGAAACCACGATGACATCCCGCCGCTCCAGCAGCGACGCCGTGGCGGAATTCCGCAGGCGGTCGATTTCGTCATTGGTGGAGCAGTCTTTTTCGATATAGGTATCTGTATGAGCGATATAGGCCTCCGGCTGATAGTAATCATAGTAAGAGACAAAATACTCCACGGCATTTTCAGGAAAGAACTCTTTGAATTCCGCACAAAGCTGGGCCGCCAGGGTCTTATTGTGGGCCAGCACCAGTGTGGGCCGGTTCATCCTTGCAATGACATTGGCCATGGTAAAGGTCTTGCCGGAACCGGTGACGCCAAGGAGCACCTGCTCATCAATGTCGTTTTGCAGCCCCATTACCAGCTTGTCGATGGCTTCCGGCTGGTCGCCGGAGGGCTGGAACCGGGAAACCAGTTTAAAATCCACCCCGTGTCACCCCCTGTTCCATATGCGCCGGAAAATTAACCGTCCTATTATAGCATAACCGATCAAAAACTACAAGATGTGGGTCGGGATAAAATTCCTTCTTATTTCAGGGATTTTCGTCGAAAGCCGTCAAAAACATCAGCGCAAAAAATATAAATTGCCAATCTCCTTGAACTATGGTAAAGTTTAGAAGAAGAAAGGGAGGAATCCGTTATGCCAACAACTTACGCTCATTATCGCTTTGGACGGGACGCGCTGGGCCATATGCCGGAAGCCGCGCAGCGCATTGTTTCTTCGCACCGGCAGCTTTTTGACTTTGGCGTTCATGGGCCGGATCTGCTGTTTTATTACAGGCCGTTTTTAAAAACGCCCGTCAACCATCTGGGCATTCAATGTCATCGGCAGACCGGGCGATGTTTCTTCACCCGGGCAGCAAAAGCAGCTGCCGCCTGCCCTCAGCGGGACGCGGCCCGGAGTTACCTGCTGGGCGTTTTGTGCCATTTCATTCTGGACCGGGAATGCCATCCCTATGTGGCGGAAAAGGAAAAATCCGGTGTCAGCCACTCCGCCATTGAAGCGTCCTTTGACCGCTTTTTAATGGAACAGGACGGCCTTGACCCCCTGACCCACCGTCCGACCGGCCATTTGATCCCCTCGGCCGGCAGCGCCCTTGTGATCGCGGACTTTTATCCGCCCCTGAGCCGGAAAGAGATCCTGATTGCAGAAAACTCCATGGTATTTTATCTCAATGCTCTGGTAACGCCGCCGGGCAAAAAGCGCACCGCTCTGCTGACAGCCATGAAGCTTGCGGGCCAACAACATTTTTGCGATCTGCTGATCCCTCTGACGCCAAATCCGAAATGCCGTGACAGCGACGGCATTTTGCTTGACAAATATCAGGGCGCTCTGGCGCTGGCGGAGACAATGACGCCGGAACTGCTGGGCCATATCGAAACAGGAAGCCCTCTTGGCACGGGATTTGATCATACGTTTGGAGAAACGTAACCCGTTTAGCCGCCTTCCGTCCCGGACCCGCAGACAGGGCGCGCTATCATACGGCAAACGCTGTTTTTAATGCAGAATATGTAAGGAGAGAAAAACATGAGAAAACTGAAACTGAACAAACGGGAACGATCCTGGATCCTCTATGATGTGGGCAACTCCGCCTTCACCATGCTGGTATCCACTCTGATCCCCATATACTTCAACGCGCTGGCCTCCGCCGCCGGGATCTCCGACGTAAACTATCTGGCCTACTGGGGCTATGCCGGTTCGGTTGCAACGCTTCTGGTTGCCGTCATTGGGCCGGTATTCGGCACGCTGGCGGACCGAAAAAACTTTAAAAAGCCGATCTTTATGGCGGCCCTGATCCTGGGCGTGATTTCCTGTGCTTTTCTGGGCTTTGCCTGGAACTGGCTTTCCTTCCTGGTGATCTTTGTTCTGGCAAAGGTCTGCTATTCCTCCTCGCTGGTATTCTATGACGCCATGCTGCCGGAAACGACCACTGAGGATCGCATGGACGACGTTTCCTCTCAGGGCTACGCCTTTGGCTACATCGGTTCCTGTATTCCCTTCATCGCCTGTCTGGTCATTGTTCTTATGAGTGACAGGCTTGGGCTGACGCAGTCCTCCGCTATGACCATTGCATTTATCCTGACCGCCGCCTGGTGGGGCCTTTTGACCATTCCGCTGCTCCGCACTTACCGGCAGGAGCACTATGTGGAAGCCAGGGGCAATCCCTTTCGTCAGAGTTTTGGCCAACTGGTCCATACATTTCAAAACATTCGTCAGGAAAAGCACATTTTCCTGTTTCTGATTGCATTTTTCTTCTTCATTGATGGCGTTTACACTATCATCGACATGGCTGTGGCCTATGGTACCGCAGTAGGCCTGGACACAACGGGGCTTCTGCTGGCCCTTCTGCTTACGCAGTTCGTGGCATTCCCATTTGCGATCCTGTTTGGCAAGCTGGCGGCAAAATATGACACCGGCAGGCTGATCAGGATTTGCATTCTTGCTTATACCGGCATCACAATTTTCGCCGTATTTTTGGCGCACCAGTGGCAGTTCTGGCTGCTGGCGGTACTGGTGGGGATGTTCCAGGGGGGCATTCAGGCCCTGAGCCGTTCCTATTACGGAAAGATTATCCCTCCGGAGAAATCCGGCGAGTACTTTGGTCTGTTTGACATCTGCGGCAAGGGCGCCGCCTTTACGGGCACTGCTTTGATCTCCGTGGTCACGCAGCTTTCCGGCAGTCAAAACGTCGGCGTCGGCGCGCTGGTGCTGGTCTTTATCGCCGGAATTCTTCTGTTCCGTCTGGCGGACAAGTCAGTGAAGGCCCGGCAAAGCGCATAATATAAAAACACAGCCCGCTGCAAACATGCAGCGGGCT
>CAZGOQ010000049.1:0-15659 GCA_964527315.1 uncultured Oscillospiraceae bacterium
GACATAGACCATGTCGTGGCCGCGCTCCATGGCGCCGGACAGGGACTGAAAGCCAATGTCATAGGTGCCGCCGTCGCCGCCAAAAGTAATAAACTTGAAATTGCCAAGCTGTTTGCCCTGCCGCTTCATCGCCTTATAGCAGGCTTCTACGCCGGAGCAGGTTGCCGCAGCATTCTCAAAGGCGGAATGGACATAACTTTCCGTCCAGGAAGTGTAAGGATACATAAAGGAGGAGACCTCCAAACAGCCGGTAGCATTGGTCACAACGGCCCGATCCTCCGGCTCCAGAGCCCGCATAACGGCCCGGCAGGTGATGCCTGCACCGCAGCCGGCGCACAGCCGATGCCCGCCTACAAAGCGATCCGGCTTTTCCAGTTCTTTTTTCAGCTGATATGCCATTATTCTGCCTCCCTGACGCCCATGTGGGTATAGACTTCTCCAATGTCACCAGTCTTAGCAATGTGTGCAAGACGGGCAAAGAGTTGTTTGATATCAGTGGTGCTGACGTCCCGGCCGCCCAGTCCATAGACAATGTTGATCAGCTTTGGCCGGTTTTCCAGATCGTACAGCGCACTGCGGGTTTCTGCAAACAGCGGCCCGCCGTTTGCAGAAAATCCCTCGGCCTTGTCCATCACGGCCACAGCCCTGCAGTTCTTCAGCGCATTGGCCAATTCCACGCCGGGGAACGGCCGAAATACCCGAACCTTAACCAGGCCCACTTTCCTGCCCCCGGCCCGCAACTCGTCCACGGCGGCTTTCGCCGTGCCGGCAGTGGAGCCAATCAGCACCAGCGCTTCCTCGGCGTCCTCCATCTTGTATTCCTCAAAAAAACCGTATTTCCGGCCAGTCATGGCTTCAAACTTTTCCGCCACATCCAAAATTGCCTGTTTGGCATTTTTCATGGCTTCCGCTTCCTGTTTTTTATGTTCGAAATAGTAATTGGTTACGTCGTAAGGGCCAACTGCCAGTGTTTCTTTTGCGTTTAGCAGATAGTGATCCGGGTTCCGCCGGCCGACAAAGCCCTTGACCTCCGTGTCCTCCAGCAGTTCAATGTTTTCTACCGCATGGGACGTAATAAAGCCGTCCATACAGATCATCACCGGCAGACGGACATCGTTCCGCTCCGAAATGGGGAAGGCCTGCACATAGTTGTCATAGACCTCCTGATTGTTCTCCGCATAAATCTGGATCCAGCCGGAATCCCGCGCACCCATAGCGTCGGAGTGGTCATTGTTGATATTGATGGGGCCGGAGAGGGCCCGGGTGGACACCGCCAGAACAATAGGAAGACGGCTGGAAGCCGCAACATATAAAAGTTCATACATCAGCGCCAGCCCTGCGGAGGAGGTGGCGTTGACCGCCCGTCCGCCGGCAGCGGAAGCGCCAATGCAGACGGACATGGAACTGTGCTCCGATTCCACCGTGACCAATTCCGTATGTACCTTTCCATCGGCCACATACTGGGCAAAATACTGGGGGATCTCCGTAGAGGGCGTAATGGGGAACGCACCCATTACATCCGGGTCGATCTGGCGCATGGCCACGGCTACGGCCTCGTTGCCGGACAGCCTGTCAAGATGTGCCATTACTCTCCCTCCTTTTCAAAGACGATTGCATCGAAGGGACAGGCGGTGATACAAATGCCGCAGCCCTTACAGTGCATCAGGTCGAACTCTCCCCGTTTGCCGTCCTTGACCGGGATGGCGCTGTCGGGACAGTATGGAACGCAGAGCAGACACTGCTTACACTTGTCCGCCAGAAAAATCGGGGTCTGTGTCCGCCAGGAACCGGTGTTGAACAGCAGCGACGTTGCCGACTCATAGATTTCGCCGCCGGGGGTCATCTGCTGCCACGGTGTATTCTCATGAATATCCTTTGCAGAAATCATCCCTGTACCTCCTCCATGGAAACATTTAAAACTTTCATATTGCCCGCAATGACCTGGGGCTTGGTGGCAAATTTATGGTGGAAGGACTCTTCCATATCCGCCTTGAACTTTTCAGCTTCCACTACGCCGCTGACCTTGACCGTTGCCGCCAGCATGGGCGTATTGGGGAACGCCTTGCCCAGAATCTCTCTGGAAATGCGATTAGCGTCGATGGTGCAGACCCGGCCTGTATAGCCCCGGAGCATGGGACGAACTTCGTCCGGACTTTTTTTCGTGTTGATGATAATGGCCCCGGATGCTTTCAGTCCGGCAGTCACATCGACAGATTCAATCAGTCCCTCGTCTACCACGACGACATAATCCGGCTCATAGATATTCGAATGAATGCTGCATCTCTGAGTGCTGATGCGGTTATAGGCGGTGATTGGTGCGCCACTGCGCTCCGGGCCATATTCCGGAAAGCCCTGAACGTATTTCCCGGATGAAAAAGCCGCATCCGCCAACAGGAGACAGGCGGTTTTTGCGCCCTGACCGCCGCGCCCGTGCCACCGGATTTCTACCATGTCTTGCGTACTCATAACAAAACCTCCCAGTTCTGATGCAGTGTCGGGGGAAACAAAAAAACTCTCGTCCGTAAAGGGACGAAAGCCAACTGCTTCGTAATACCACCCGTTACTGCATACCAACATATGCATCCCCAAATAACGGCGAGGTACCGGCGGCGCCTACTTGATTCAGGCCGCTGCTCAGAAGTGATTTTCGAACTGCCGTTACTGACACCGGGCTTCCACCGCCCCCGGCTCGCTTTGGTGTTCGCCAGCATTCTACTCTCTTCGTCATCACATTTTAATGCAGGATATCGAATTGGCTTTATTTTATCCAAAGGCAGTGCGTTTGTCAAGCGCTTGCGCAAGCGATTATTTCACAAGTTTTTGTCAAAATATTTTGAGCTTTTTGTCTAAGGTGTACAGGATGGCTGCCCACGCTGGAAACACAACCGGCCGCTAAATGTCCACAAGATGAAATTCCAGCAAATTTCCCAGTCTTTGCAGGAATGATGTCTTTCCATGGCTTTAAAAATTTTTGAACTTTTTTCACAAAACCTATTGACAAATTTTAAATTTCATTGTATATTATAGACAC
The DNA here is from genome assembly GCA_964527315.1 of uncultured Oscillospiraceae bacterium. Classification (GTDB taxonomy): domain Bacteria; phylum Bacillota; class Clostridia; order Oscillospirales; family Oscillospiraceae; genus HGM13006. The sequence continues at coordinate 3,032 of CAZGOQ010000049.1, forward strand.
AAGGAAGAAGGGAGTGAGTCCAATGGCAAATTAGAGCACGACGGTTCAGCGAGAGAACTGGTCGGAAGTTGTGAAAGCTGGATGCGTGTAGTCTTGTAGCATTTATTTTCAATTTGATTCCCTGCATTCCCCAAATTCGGGAGGAACCCGTTGAAAATAGATACTTTAAGATTTGGAGGTACTTTCCCATGTACTGATTGGTCATCCGTCCGTAAACATTTTGTTGGAGGCTCGGATCCCATGAAAAGTTAAGCGGTTTGTCCCGCATCTGAAAAGATTTCATTTCGGAGGACGGCCCCATGAACAGTTGATGTCCTGATGTCATGATTCACGAATAATTTCTTGAAATGGAGGGAATCCTTTCAGGCTGATTGCAATTTGACCAAACCCATTTGCAGATTGAGTTGTGTCCCATTAAACCATAAGCGGAGTTTCCGCACACGAAAAGATGAAAGATTTGGAGATCAGACCCGCAGACAAGTGAGATTGGTAGCACTGCAAAAGGCAAGCAAATTTGATAGAAAGGATGAGAGGGGTATGAAAGATCCCATTCAGCAGTAACCGCCGCATTTGACAAGCAATGTGTCAATGCGGCGGTTTTGTTTGCTTTTGTCCGGCTGCCCTTTGGGCGGCATTTTTTGCTGCCAAAATCAGATCTCCAAATCAATGGCGGTGACCTTTTTCACAATTCCCTCCGTAAACGTCATCAGCGCCTGATGGGCCTTGGATGCGGGATAGGCGGCGGCGTCTTCCGGCGTGGCAAAATCGATCATTTGGACGATCTGCGAAAAAGATACGGCCGCATTCTCCGGTACTTTCGGCTGGGAACCGGCTTTTATGGCAGCCTTGGAACCGATGATGCTTGGCTCTATCTCCGGAAGTCTCTCCAAAAAGGCTTTCAGGGCAGCTTCATTTTCCTCCAGGGTATTACCGTTGGTCGGATGAGGAATCATTTCAAACATGGAAATATGACGAATCATAAAAACTCCTCCTTTTTTATTCCTTTTGTAGTTCAGTATACGCCGAAATGCTGCAAAGCGCGAGAGGAAAAGGCGCTGTATCCGCTCAGGTACAGCGCCTTTTGATGCCTGATCAGGCTTCCACTGCGATATTACCCTTGTAGCTTCCCTCGCCGGAAACTACCTTACTGTCTACGGTGACTGTTCCCTTGACGGCGCAGCCTTTACCAATGTTCAGTTCGGCAAGATAGCTCTTTCCAGTGACGTTCCAAACGGAGCCGTCCTCAAGGGTCAGCTTCACCGGGTTGTTGACCGCCGGAGAAACCGTGTTCTTGAGCCGTCCGGCGTACAAATACGCTTTCGAATCGATGACCTTGTAGTCCGCGGTAGTCTTGGCATCCCAATGGTTGTCCATTTCAAAGACTGTGCCGCCGGGAGCCACTGTGCCGTCCGCTTTCAGGTGGTTGGCATTGGAAGAGGATACCACGCCGGTCAGGGTCGTGTTTTTCAGTGTCACAGCCAGCGCGTGTCTGGAACCATAGACCGAGTTAAAGATATCACCGGTCAACGTCTCATCGGTAAATACCGCCGTAGAATCGGGGATCTCATTTTGCGCCGGGACCACTGCGGACCAGTCATCCTCCTGCATGGGAACCTCATACTTCCGGGTCACGATGCCGCCCGCATCGTCGCTCTCCAGCTGCTGAATCAGCACGCCGCCTTTGCCCAGCTTCAAATCCGCACCCTTCATGTCGATGTGGACATACGCGCCGGATTTGATCTGGAAGGCGCACTTGTCGATGTCATACGAACCGCCCTCGATCTTCAGCTGTCCGCCCCGGGCCTGATGCCACATGACCAGCGCACGTTTTGCTTTCGCCGTGACATTTTTAAAGGTCATGGGCTGCACACCGGTGCAGATGAAGATATAGTCCGGAGAATAGAACTCGCAATTCTCAAAGAGGTTGGTGACGCCGCCGTCGCCGTAGGCGATGTAGCCGCTGCCGCCCATGGTATAGCCCCATGTTTTGCCTCCAACCTCTTTTGTGGCGGTGTAGATCTTGCCGGGCTGGGCTTCTTCCAGACGGCCCACACCAGCCAGAACATTTTTTACGGTCAGAGAGGTAGGCGGATAGCCGGAGTCCGTGGATAGAGGCGCCCAGTTGTCCGCTATAACAACGCAGTTTTCATAGGTCACCTGTCCAGCGTCCAGCACATTGGTCGCACGGCAGTTGCCGTTAAGCCCCAGCGCAAAAGGCACGGTTTTCATCATGGGGACAGACAAACTTCTAAAGTCGTTGTCAAAGGGATCCGCATCAATGGAGTCGATGACCGTATCCGTCACCTTCAGGTGGCTCTCGCCGCCGCACCAGATAGCAGAGCGGATGGCGCCCTCTACATGGACCCTGGAATTCTTTACCGTCACATCGGCGTCGCCGGTGGTCATAATGCCAGCGCCGTAACCCTGAAAGTCATTGCCGCCGTTGCCCACAAAACTGAGATCCGCGCCGTCAATGGCATACTTGCCGCCGGTGATCATGACACCATTAAACAAATGCTGATGGTCGTCAATTTTCAGGTTGTCAGCTTTTGTGCCGGAAACCTCACCGCCCAAAATCGCTGCACGGACGGATTTCTCCTCAACAATTTTTCCATTCTCTACAAACAGCGCCGCCCGGAAATGGTGGGTATGTGCGCCGCCGGGGCCTCCGGTGGACTTGAGGTGAGAATCCGTCACCGTCAGGGTCACGTTCTCATAGGTTCCGGGCTTCATATTGGTACCCTTGCCGGAAACGGTCATAGTCAGATCCTTTCCGGGCGCGGCTTTGTAGACCTCGTTTTCCCCAATGGTCAGGGTGGGCAGCGTTGTGGTTTTTTCCACGATTTTCAGAGCGGGAAGGCCGTTGTCACCCCTTTTCAAGCTGTCCGCCAGCTGTGCGCAGGCTTCGTCCATGGTGGGGCCGGCGGGAACGTAGTCGGTCTTTTTGCCGATCAGCGCCGCAGCTTTTTCTGCCATCGCCCTACGAGTCTCTGGAGATGCGGGCGCCTGCGGTTTCAGGAAAAAGTCCTCGCCCTCGTTTTCCGGGTCAACCAATTCCAGCGCATAGCAGAGAATGACCGCCTCCTTATTTTTGACCTGATCAAAGTCCTTCAACTCCTGTGCGGTGCCGGGCTTGGACGGGCCCATGGGCGGAGGGCCGCCAGGGCCGCCGGGACCACCGGGGCCGCCGGGACCACCAGGGCCACCCATTGGCATACCGGGGCCGCCAGGACCCTCCGGCGCAAAATATGTATGCAAAAGCTTCATGGAAATACCTCCTTCGTTTGGTAAAAATATTGTATCATATTCCCTTTTTGAACGCAATGCTTCGGGGTCAAAATATATCGCATCTTTCGCCGGCTTGCCGTCATATGGTCCCAGCGTGCTGTGAAATGTGTGGAATCATATGCAGTCTCTTCGGCATTTCCGGCAGCGCGATATCCTTTTCCATTAAGAGCAGATCGCCAAAGCGTCCCCTGGTTTTTCCTGCCCGGCGGAAGCCGTATTTTTCATAAAAGGCAAGAGCGTTTTTGTTGGTAGGCGCAACGGAAAGCTGAAGCTTTTTCCTGCCCAGCCTTCGATAAAAGCTGACCGCATGACCGATAAGCTGAATGCCCAGGCCCTTGTGCCGAAAGGCTTCCCGGAGATAGAGAAATGGGATATACCCTACCCCTTTCTTCTCCTCCCGGCTGGGGCTCAGTTGGATCATCCCGACCGGTGTGTGATCCAGATACCCAACTACCATAGCTTCCGGGTCATTCCCCATGGTCTGCTGCGCATCCATCCAGAAGCCGGAGCCGTCAAAGCCTTCGAAACTGCCATAGACGACCTCCCAGGCATCTTTCCGATAGCGGATGTACTGCTCGATTTCTCCTCCCATGGGGACAATCTGCAGATCCGAAAAGCCGCGCTCCGGCTTCCAGATGACCCGCTGAAGGGCTTCGCCCAAATGACTGGTATCATATTTGAATTGCAGCCAAAACTCGCCGTTTTCAGATATCAGGTATGTCACGGAAGTATTGGCCCCATGTCCGGCATCCCGAAAATGGCCGGAGCCATAGAACAGCTTGCATAGCACTGACATGATCAAACTGCCGTGGGCGCAGATGGCCACGGTTTTCCCGGAATTTTCCGCTACAATATCCATCAAAGCGGCATAGCCGCGCTCTGCCAGCTGCCAATAGGTTTCTGCGCCGGGAAATCTCCAGTCCTCCGGCGAAAGGATGAACTGTTCCATCTCCTTTGGATGGTCATGCCGGGCATTGCCAAAAGGCACGTCCTCCAGAGGGCCGACATGGATTTCCCGCAGCCGGACATCGGTATGCAGCGGCAGCTTTTTTGGCAGACATAAGCTTGAGGCTGTATACATTGCCCGGTACAAATCGCTGGAATACACGGCGTCCAGAGGAATGTCCAGGAACCGCTTTCCCAGCGCTTCCACCTGTCGATAGCCCAGATCGGTCAAAGCGCCATCATAGTTTCCCTGCATCCGGCGATAGAGATTTCCATCCGCTTCTCCGTGACGAATCAGATAAATTTTTGTCATATTACATCACCATGTCTCAACGGTTCCGGTCAAATCAGAGATCCGTTCCACACGATTTTTTTCCGCCCAATCCATCAGCTGGGCTTTGACCTGTATTGCCGCCATGGGATCGGTAAAATTCGCTGTTCCTACCGCCACTGCCGTGGCCCCAGCTATCATCAACTCCGCCGCATCCGCTCCACTTTTGACGCCGCCTATGCCCAGCAGAGGGATGCGCACCGCATTCTTCACCTGCCAGATACACCGCACTGCCACCGGCAGGATTGCCGGGCCGGATAGTCCGCCGGTGTTATTTTTCAACACAGGCCGCCGGGTGCCAAGGTCGATTCTCATACCCAGCAATGTGTTGATCAGGGACAGGGCGTCTGCCCCCGCGTCCTCCGCCGCTCTGGCAATGTCAACGATAGAGGTCACATTGGGACTGAGTTTTACCATCACCGGAGCGGTCGCATATTTCTTCACCGCCCTGGTGGCTGCCGCTGCGGACTCCGGCTGCGTGCCAAAGGAGAGTCCGCCGCATTTTACATTGGGGCAGGAGATGTTCACCTCTATCATATCCACCCCGGCGGCGGAGACCTTTTCGCTGAGTTCCTCAAACTCCTCCAGAGTATTGCCGGAAATGTTGGCAATAACTTTCGTTCCCTGTTCCCTCAGCCAGGGCATCTCTGTTTTGCAAAAAGCGTCCACGCCGGGGTTTTGCAGCCCCACGCTGTTCAAAATCCCACCGGGGGTTTCCGCGATCCGGGGGCTGGGGTTGCCGTCCCGTCGGTAGAGCGTCAGACCTTTCACACAGATCGCGCCCAACTCCTTCAGGGGATAGTAGTCTGCAAATTCCCGCCCAAAGCCAAAGGTACCGGATGCAACCACAATGGGGTTGCGGAGCGTTACGCCAGCCAGATTTACCTGCATATCAGGCATCCCAAACGACCTCCTCTCCGCAAAACACCGGGCCGTCCTTGCAGACATGCCCCATGATTTCCTCACCATTTTTTCGCAGCTTGATCGCACAGACCAGACATGCGCCAATGCCGCAGCCCATGCGTTCCTCCATGGAAACATAGCAGGGGACCCCCGCCGCATCGGCCACTTCAAAGGTCGTCTTCAGCATGAGTTTCGGGCCGCAGGCCAGCACTGCCGCATACGGCTTTTCCGACAGCATTTCCCGAACCCCCTGGGCCACAAAACCCTTTTCTCCAATCGACCCGTTGTCGCTCATGCACTTGACCTGACCGCAGACCATCTCAAATTTCTCCAGCAAAATCGCTTTTTCCCTGGAACGAAACCCCAGCACTGCATCCGCGCTGCCGGACGCCTTTGCCGCTAGGAACATCGGCGGTACACCGATCCCGCCGCCCACAACAAGAAGATCGCCGTTCATTTTAGGAAACCCGTTGCCCAAAGGCCCTAAAATGTCGAGCACATCTCCCGGCCGGCGCTGAGAAAGCCATCCGGTTCCCTCGCCCTTGACCTCATAGATCATGGTCACGATTTCGTCTGCTGTATCATGAATTGAAATCGGACGGCGCAGCGGCTTCTCTCCGCAGCGTATGTGCAAAAACTGTCCAGGCCTAGAGCATTTACATAATTCACGCGACTGTACCGTTAATGTGAAATAGTCACCTTCCGGCCCGCAATTCACGACCGGGCAGAGATATGTTTTTTTCATCAGTCGTTCCCTCGATCCTTTCGCGCAGCGCCCGAACGATCCATCTCTGCGACTGTTCTCACTCTGCGCACCTGATTCCCCGCTCTATATGGGGCCGTTTGCTTCTATTATAATGCCTCCGGCAGAAATTCGCAAGCACCATGAACGCGGCGGTGCTCAGCCCTTGGACTAAGCGCCGCCGCAGTGGCATTCAAAAAGTTTCATTTTCTATCAAAAACCGATTGACTCGGGCAACACAATCATAATTGCCGATGTAGTAGACCGTATCTCCCGCCTGAAGCGATTCAAAGGGGCCGGGTGATAAGATGAGCCGGTCGCCCCGCTGTATGGCAACCACGGTCGCCATTGTATTGTGCCAGAAATTCAGTTCCTGCAGGTTTTTCCCCAAATACCGGCAGTGATCCGACAGGGTCAGTTGGTAGGGTATCAGCGGATTGGACGCATAAAACCGATCCGTTTGATCAAGCAGCTGTCCCAGCAGACTGCCAATATTCTGCATTTCCTCCATTTGTCTCTGAATATGGCTTTGCAGATTTCTGCGCAGGTCATTGATGGTATCTATATCCCGGAATTGTTGCACAAAATCCGCCGCTTTTTTTGCCGAAGTGATTGTGATGCCGCTGCCTCTGGCAGTCGCAACAATACCCAAATCAGAGAGAACGCAAATGGCGCGGCGCGCCGTTTCGCTGGACACGCCATATTGACTTGCAATGGCGGAACGCACATAGATTCGCTCCCCCTCGGGATAGGTTCCATTGGCAATTTTCGCCGCTACATCGCAAGCAATTTGCTGATATCGAGGCAGCGCTGTCCGTAATCTCGTTCTGCCTTTGGCATATTCCTCCTGTCGCGGTTCCTGTTCAGAGATATCCATTGCTCGTCAGAAACTCCTTTGCTACATCTTCCACCGAACGGTTTTCAATATCAACCTGGTAATTCAACTCCTGCATGGTATTGTCATCCACTGCACCGGCAAGTGTATTGAGTACCTCTTTCAATTCCGGATGCTTCTCCAGGGTCTCGTTGCGGCAAAGCGGCGCACCGTGATAGGGTGGGAAGAGGGATCGATCGTCCTCCAAAATCGTCATGTCATATTTCCGCAGCAGGGAATCCGTTGCATAGACGACGATCACATCCAGTTCTCCGCTGTTCGCCGCTTCATAGAGCAGCGAGGAATCCATTTTCAGCGCGTCCTTAAAGGTCAGGCCATAGGTCGCCACCAGACCGTCATAGCCATCGTGCTGCCGCGTGTAAAACATATGGTTTGCGCCGAAGGTAAGAGTATCGGCAATCGGCGCAAGATCGGAAATTGCACCGACACCCAACTCCGACTTCCGATCCGTCTTGATCGCAAGGGCAAAGGTATTGTTCAGACCCAGCGGATCGAACATGGTAGCGCCTTCATCATTCAGTTCCTTCCGGCAGGTTTCTAAAATATATTCGTTGGTATCGCTTTCACCCAGTTCATGATCCAGAAGTTCATTGTACGCTGTACCGGTGTACTCAAAATAAATGTCGATCTCGCCCTTTTGCAGCGCGGGCCAGCAAACAGAGGTCCCGCCCAGATTCAGCTTGCGGGTGACGGAAAGGTCTGTTTTCGCTTCAATCAGCTGGGCATAAATTTCGCCCAGAAGAATGTTTTCCGTAAACTGCTTGGAACCGATCGTTACGCTTTGCGAACTGCCGCAGCCGGAACACATGGACAGCAGCAGGACTGCTGCCAGAACCAGAGACAGCACCTTACTTTTTTTCATTATGTTTCCTCCTGACTATTATGATTTTTTGCTTTTCCTGCCAATCGTTTTTCTGCGAAGCTGAGTGCGTATTCAAACAAAACTGCCAACAGAGAAACTGGTATGGCGCCGGAGAGCATCATGGTCATATTCCGGGTCTGGATGCCCCGCCAGATCAGCATACCCAATCCTCCCGCGCCAATAAACACGCCAGTGGTCGCAATGCCAAGGGCCGAGACGATAGCCAGACGGATTCCGGTGAGGATCATGGGAACCGCCAGTGGGAACCGGATCATGGTAAAAATCTGAAGCGATGTCATTCCAATGCCCCGACCCGCACGGATGGTGCCCGTATCCACAGACGTTAACCCCACACAGGTATTGCGCATGACCGGGAACAGCGAATAGAGAAAAATCGCCACGATGACCGTACTGTTGTTCAGACCAAAAAGCAACATCACAAAGGTAAGCATTGCCAGCGTTGGAACCGTTTGCAGGGCATCAATAACGATAAACAATCCCCGCTGCAGCCTGGGGTGCTTGATGAGAAACGCCGAAAGCGGAAGCCCAACCACGCAGGCCGCTAAAACGCCGGCAAAGGTGATCTCCAAATGGGTCAGCGCAGCAGAGAGAATATTGCTCATGCGCCCACCTCCTCGCTCCTGTGCCGGCGGGAGCGCCGAATGACAACATTCAGCAATGCGCTGACCAGAAGAGAAAGGATTGTCGCTGGAATCGCACCGCAGAGCACCAGATTAAAATTATAGCTTTGCAGGCCCATCCAGATCAAATCGCCCAGCCCGCCGCCGCCGATAAAGGCCGCCAGTGTGGCCCAGCTGATGATATAAATTGCACTGAGCCGGATCCCGGTGATGATGGCAGGCATGGCCAGCGGCAGCTGGACCAGCCGCAGCATCTGCATCTGGCTCATGCCCACGCCTCGGGCTGCCTTGATGCTTTTGGGATTGACCTCTAAAATGCCGGTATAGGTAGCTCTCAGAATAGGCAAAAGCGAATAAAGGAACAATACGGCAATGGCCGGCGCGAACCCGATGCCCAGCAGGATCATCGCGAAGCCCAAAAGCACAATACTTGGAATGGTATTGACCACACCAAAAATCCCAAGAACCACTTTGGCGGCCTTCGGGTGGTATGTCAGAAAAATGCCTGTCGGAACCGCCACCAGAATGCCCAGAAAAATGGCCGCAGCGCTGATGCCAATATGTTGGATGAGCGCAGTCCAAATCGCATCCTCGCTTTTTACCAGTTCAGCAAAAAAATCAGACATTGCCATCCCTCCAAACCACATGGGCCAGAGATTCCACCATGCTGGACCGGGTCACAACACCCACGACTCTGCGGTCCGGATCCACCACCGGAACCGCATCCAGACGCTCCCGCATCATCAGGTCAAATACATCCTTGGCAGAGCAGTCGGCGGTAAACGCTGCAATTTTATCAAAGTCAATGTCAGAGATCGGCGCATCCTCCGGTTTCCCGGCATTGCGGATATTTTCCACTGTGATATGGCCCAGCAGATGGACGTCCCCATCTACCACAAACAGCGATGGCACTCGCTTCCGGCGCATCAGCGCAATACTCTCCACCAAACTTACGTTCGGCTGAACGCAGGCTGCATTCTCCCTCATAACGTCGGCTACTGTATCCGCCTTTCCGCTGTACAGCCGGTGCCGCCCAATAAACTGCTCAACAAAGGCGTTTGCGGGATTGCTCAGCAGCGCTTTCGGACTGGCCGCCTGCACGATTTCACCATCTTTCATCAGGACGATCGTGTCCGCAAGTTTGATTGCCTCATCCATATCATGGGTCACAAAAACAATGGTCTTTTTCAGCTTTTTCTGGAGGGACATGATCTCCTCCTGCAGCGCTTCCCGGGTGATGGGATCCAACGCGCCGAAAGGTTCATCCATCAAAATGATTGGCGGCTCCACTGCCAGCGCCCGCAAAAGGCCGATCCGTTGCTGTTGCCCGCCGCTGAGTTCGGACGGATAGCTGGAAAGGTACCGTTCATCCATGTCCACCAGCCGGAGCAGTTCCTTTGTCCGCGTCCGTCTCCGATCCGCATCCCAGCCCAGCAGCTTCGGGACGATCTCAATATTTTGCTCAATGGTCATATGGGGAAATAATCCAATCTCCTGAATGACATAACCGATGCCCCGACGAAGTTCCACCGGGTTCACTGTGCTGATATCCTTGCCGTCTATGTAGATGCTTCCGGACGTGGGCTTGATCAGTCGATTAATCAGTTGAAGCGTTGTGGTCTTGCCGCAGCCGGAGGGGCCAATCAGCACCACCAGCTGCCCCTCTTCAATATGCAGATTCAGGGAGCGCAGGACTTCATGCTCCCCATAAGACATTGTGACATTTTCAAAACGGACCAACAAAAACACCTCGTTCTCTTCAAAGTGACAACTTTATTATATATTGAAGTTGTCACTTTGTCAAGGAAAAGAAAAGCACCCTTCGTGAGATCCCACAAAGGGTGCGCAGCCCTATCAGAAGCCCTGGTTTTCAGAGGGCGAAAACCAGGGCTTCTCTTTTGTCATCTTAGATGTAAAACAGCATATCCGAATAGCTGGGCAGAGGCCAATACTCCTTGCCAACAATGATCTCACAGTGATCGGCCGCCGCACGCACTTCCTCCATGGCCGGAATGATGGTCTTGCAGTAGTATTCCGCCAATTCATAAGTTCCCTCAATGGAATCCACCTGGTTCATCAGTTTCTCCAGCTGGTCGCTGGCTTCGCACATCCGATCAGTGTCCCGAGATACATAATAAAGGATCTGCTCCTCTGTTTTGGTGGAGATCTTGCCGCTGACCGCCTTTTTGGCCGCCGCAGTATTGGCTGTTTCCGACATGAATTTCAGCGCTGCAGGCACCAGCTGACGGCGTGCCATCCCCAAAGTAGTCAGCGCTTCAATGTTGATCACTTTGGCATAATGCTCCAACTCCACCTCGTAGCGGCTGTGCATCTCCACCGGAGAAAGCACATTCATCTCGCTCATCAGCTGGATATTCTTCTCCGCCAGCATACAGGGCAGCGCATCCACGGTGGTCTTTGTATTGGAAAGGCCGCGCCGTGCTGCTTCCTGCTCCCACTCTTCGGTATAGCCATCACCGTTAAAGAGAATGCGTTGGTGTGCTTTGATGGTATCCTTGACCCACTTGGCGGCGGCGACAGTAAAGTTCTCCGCCTGCTCCATCTCATCGGCAAAGCTTTTCAGCACATAAGCTACAGCGGTATTGAGCACCGTATTCGCGTCTGCCAGATTTAATGAGGAGCCTGGCATACGGAACTCGAATTTGTTGCCGGTAAAGGCAAACGGCGAGGTGCGGTTCCGGTCGGTATTGTCCTTTGGGAACACGGGCAGGACATCCACTCCCAGGTCGATCTTTGCATTACCTTTTGCTTTATAGGTGCTGTTGTTGGCAATGGAGTCTAGGATCGCACCCAGATCATCGCCCACGAAAATGGAAATGATGGCCGGAGGCGCTTCATTTGCGCCGAGACGATGATCATTGCCAGGCGTTGCCACTGTGGCTCGAAGCAAGTCCTGATAGTCGTCCACTGCCTTGATCACGGCGGCCAGGAACGTCAGGAACTGGAGGTTATCCATCGGCGTATCGCCGGGATCCAGCAGATTTTCACTGCCGGTAGAAATTGACCAGTTGTTATGCTTCCCAGAGCCGTTGACTCCGTCAAAAGGCTTCTCATGCAGCAGGCAGACCAAACCATGGCGCTCGGCCACTTTCTTCATAATCTCCATGGTGAGCAGGTTAAAGTCGATGGCTTTATTTGTTGTGTCAAAAATGGGCGCCAGTTCATGCTGGGCCGGAGCCACTTCATTATGCTTTGTCTTTGCGGGAATACCCAGCTTCCAGAGTTCATCGTTCAGATCCTTCATAAATTCGGACACCTGTGTGCGGAGCGCACCAAAATAATGCTCCTCCAGTTCCTGACCTTTTGCCGCGGGATGACCAAACAAAGTGCGGCCCGTCAGGATCAGATCCTCCCGCTTGGCATAGTCCTCTTTCCGGATCAGGAAAAATTCCTGCTCCGGGCCGACCGTTGAGGTGACCTGGCAGCATTCCTTCCCAAAAAGCTTCAGCACCCGGCAGGCCTGCTGCGAGATTGCTTCCATGGAACGGAGCAGCGGCGTTTTTTTATCCAGCGCTTCGCCGGTATAGGAGCAGAAAGCGGTGGGAATGCACAGGACATCGTCCTTCACAAAGGCATAGCTGGTGGGATCCCATGCCGTATAGCCCCGGGCCTCACAGGTAGCGCGGAGACCGCCGGAGGGGAAGGAGGATGCGTCCGGCTCCCCCTGAATCAGTTCCTTGCCTTTGAATTCCATGATCGCCGTGCCGTCATTCATCGGCGACACAAAGCCATCATGCTTCTCAGAGGTAATTCCAGTCAGCGGCTGGAACCAATGGGTATAATGGGTTGCCCCTTTTTCGATGGCCCAATCTTTCATCACGCTGGCTACCACATTGGCAACTTCCAGATCCAGCGCTTTCCCTTCGTCAATGGTAGCTTTCAGACTTTTGAAGGTAGCGCTGGGAAGCCGCTCTTTCATAACGTGTTCATTGAATACCATAGAGCCGTAGATGTCTTTGGTGTTTGCAGCCATAATATCCACTCCTTACATAATAAGATG
>CAZGOQ010000050.1:0-15619 GCA_964527315.1 uncultured Oscillospiraceae bacterium
AGGAGGAACCCCGCAGTAAATATGAGCGCGCAAAAGCGCTGACGGAATAAGATTTCGGTATTTTTGCCGGGAATTTAGCAGGCCGCGTTGCAAAATGCAATTTTGCAACGCGGCCTTTGATGGCAGGACTGCTTAGTCAGTCGTCACTACAGCGGCGGAAAGGAGCCGTCAGCTTATCCCAGAAGCCGATGATGAGACAAACGGCGCCGGCAAAGGTCAGCGATGCGCCAACGATTTTCAGGACAAAACGTGCAAGCTTCATGAATTTTTCCTCCTTGTATTATAGAGTAGTAGTTTTTATAGCCTCTCCAAGGGCTGTGCTGCACTGTAAGGGATGCTGTGGATTGGTTTTTTGCTCCTGCCGCAAGATGGTTTTTGAAAGGCTCCAACCACGGCTCCTTGCAGTTTTGTTGATCCGTTAGATACCGCCAGACGGTTGATGTAGAACAAGGTTACAAGGCAAGGCGCCATGTGGATGCAGCATCAAATTTTTATATCTGGAGGTTTCCTTATGATTTGTGTTGGGATTGATGCCGCTCAGACATACCATCCGGCTATGCCATTTACAACGACACCAAGTATGGCTGCCGCCGGAACACGACCTTTGCGGCGTACCTGGCCCCAAAAACGAGCCGAGGGCAAACACTGCAACGTGGCGCTCTCTCACGCAGCCAAAAAGCTGGTACGGCTCATCTGCGTTATGGAGCAGTCCAGATTGCCCTACAGACCGACAGTATAGATAATTTCCTGTTTGCGCATACCGGCGTCCGCCCGGACGTCTGCTTTGCTATGCCCTTTTGCAGCTGTCTTGCTCATTGCGTTCCTCCTAAATTTAGACTTGACATCTAATAGTTAGTCTTTCAACATGAAAAGCGTTTGGTACGGAACCAATATTCATATGTTTCTTCATAGCCCAGGCCACGATAGAGCGCCCTTGCGCCGGTATTCTCAGAGAGCACTTGGAGATAAGCCGTATCGCAGCCCTGCCGCTTTCCATACTCCATAATGGCAGTACAGATATCCCTGCCCAGACCCCGTCGGCGGCATCCGGCGTCGACATAGATGTCGTAAAGCCCGATGTGTCTGCGTTCCATCACACCGAGACCGCAGGCAACCATCACGCCGTTTTCCACGATGGAAGCGGCGGCAATGGGGTAGTGGATCATTTTCAGCATGGTTTTTGCAGCGCTTTGCTGGGCGTCATCAGTGCCGTTCATAGTGAGGAAGCCGGTGAGCCACCCGTCTGACAGCTTCGAAGCGATGGAGACAGGCGCGCCCGGTGTCTGCTGAAAGCCGCGCAGGTCACAGACAAAAATGTTACCCCGGCGCTCCACCGCATAGCCCTTCTGGTCCAGAATTGCTTCGCAGGACGCGCACTGATCGCGATCCATGCCCTGATGAAGCTTAAAGATTGCCATGGAGAGACCAGACTGACGGTAAAGACGCTCCGCGTAGTCAATTTTTTCTTCAGAGGGAAGAGCCTCCGGATACATGGGATTGGCGCAGTTGACCCGATAGGTAAACCCGTCGCCGAAACGGATGCTCCAGCCGTCATACATTACGGCTTGCAGTGCAGGGAATGCGTTGTTTTGCAGTTCCTCCAGAAAGGAAATGTCCTGCCGGTTCATTGGTATCACATCCAAAAAGATAAGAATAAATTATTTTACCGCAAACAGCATAAGTTTGCAATCTGTTTTTCAGCGAGGGAAGTTCTGCTGCTGTTCCGTTAACTGCCGAATGCGTTCCTGCCGCTGCTTGTACTGCTCGGTCAAAGCGTCGTATACATTTGCATAGGTGGCGACAAGGTAGGGGAGTTTCCAAATCAGCAGAATACCGCAGGTCAAAGCGCTCAGCAGGATCCATGGGAGAAAGCTGAGATCCAGCAGAAACAGTTCCATACGGTGGCCTCGGATCATGGCGGTCGCCTGCCGCAGCGCCTGACTGGCGGAAAATTCCGGGTGATCCATCAGCACAAAATAGGACAGCCGATAGCGATAAGAGACGATCAACATGACTACGGCCACACAGACGTAAACCAGCGCAAAAATCAGCGCCGACTCAGCTTCTGCGTTCAGCTGAAAAAGCAGCGTCAGCACATAGACTGCCGGCAGGGAAAAAAGATAACTCCATAAAACCAGGCGCAGCGCCTTTAAAATATTCAGCAGGATCACCCGCCCGGCGGAGGAAAAGCCCTTCAGCAGACACGCGGGGTCAGTCTTCTGACGGCTGCGAATGCTCAATGCCATAGAGGTATAGCCTGCCATCAGGAGGGTCAGCACCATGTGCAGCAAAAAGGTCAGCACCAGGGAAAGCGCCATATTTCTCGCGTGGGAGATCACCTGATCATTCAGCGTCAGACCACTCCATGTGTCATCCAGACAGTAACCCACGGCGTAGTTTGCCAAACAGATCGCTGCGTTGCACAGCAGAAAAATCAGCGTTGTCAGTTTGAGATGGCTGTCGCTGCCGACGGTTTGCTGTCTGGCGGCGGCCTTGCAGGCGCATCTGTCCATAAAATCGCCTCCAAATCGGAAAGGATTGTAACAAAACGTATCACAGGCCGAAAGAAAAGTCAAGCTGATGGAAAAAATATTCCACAAACAGTTGAAAATATAAGAGAAGTGTGCTATGATCCGTAAATAAGAGTTACAAAATGATTTACGTTAGGGGGGCTTTCGTTTGAACCTTGGTGAAAAAATCAAGGCGGCTCGCATTGAGCGGCATATGACCCAAAAGG
Organism: uncultured Oscillospiraceae bacterium; assembly: GCA_964527315.1. Lineage (GTDB taxonomy): Bacteria > Bacillota > Clostridia > Oscillospirales > Oscillospiraceae > HGM13006. The sequence goes on from CAZGOQ010000050.1 coordinate 2,738, forward strand.
ATGTGGTGGGAGATTATATTACCCGAAATATGCTGTCTAAAATTGAAAACGGCAGTGCAACACCGTCAGTCAAAACGCTGGAATATCTGGCGGGGGCGCTGGGACTGCCCGCAGGCTATTTCATGAACGAATCCACCGGGGATGAACTGATTCCCAGCAGCATTACCAGCGCACGCCGGCATTTTAAGGACGGCGAATATGAAGCCTGTATTCAGGTCATGGAAGAGGTGGATATGAACGGCGGCTACCGGGATGAAGCTCTGTTGCTGATGGCAAGAGCAAAGATTGGCCTGTCTAAGATTTCGATGACCAACGGCCGCTATGAGGAAGCCATCCGGCTGGCCAGGGAAGCCATTTCCCATAACGACGAAACCATCTATGCGTCTGCGGCGTTTCGGACGGAGGCGCTGCTGCTGATTGCCCGCTGCACCATGGAGTTAGGCGGGGATTTTCTCAAGGCCATGGAGGACTATCAGGCAGCCTATCAGGATCAGGGACTGGGCGAATTTTACCGGCTGACGATGGCGGAATATTACATTGACCAGGGGGATTTTGACCGGGCGAGAAAGGAAATGGAGAGCATTCACAGCCTTTCCGAAGCCACGAAACCTGCTTATCTGATGCTTCAGGGACGGATGGAACTGAAGGGAAATCAGTACCAGAAAGCGGCGAAGCAGCTGGAAAAGGCAGAGCAGCTTGCCCGCACTACCGGCAGCAACTATTTTATGTCCGGGCTTTATGCCATGCTGGAGCAGTGTTACCGGGAGATGGAGGATTTTAAACGGGCGTATCACTATGCGTCTATGCAGCTGCAAATCAAGGAATGACAGATTAGTGGGCGGATGAAACCATCCGCTCATTTTTATACTTTCCGCTTTTTTTTCATGCGTTGGTGTGCTATAATCTATAAATTAGGAACGTTCTTCAATCTGCGTTCCGGTGAAAGAGAATACTGTACGAAAGGACATTTATATATGGGCTTATTTTCCAATACCATGAACAAACTCTTTGGCACCCATTCAGAACGTGAGGTGAAAACCATTACGCCCCTTGTGGATCAGATCGAAGCCATGAGCGAGACCTACAAGGCCATGAGCGAGCAGGAACTGAAAGGGCAGACGGCAATCTTGAAGGCGCGCCTTGAAAAAGGCGAAACATTGGATGATATTCTGCCGGAAGCGTTTGCGGCGGCCCGGGAAGCGGCGGATCGCGTGCTCGGACTGCGTCCTTACCGGGTGCAGCTGATTGGCGGTATTATCCTGCATCAAGGCCGTATTGCGGAGATGAAAACCGGTGAAGGAAAAACGCTGGTGGAGGTGCTCCCGGCCTATTTGAACGCGCTGTCGGGCAAGGGCGTGCATATCGTCACAGTTAACGACTATCTTGCCAAGCGTGACTCCGAGTGGATGGGAAAGGTCTTCCGGTATATGGGCTTGAGCGTGGGACTGATTATTCACGATCTCAACAGCCAGCAGCGCCGGGAGGCCTATGCCGCAGATATCACCTACGGCACCAACAATGAGATGGGCTTTGACTATCTCCGGGACAACATGGCAACCTATAAGAGCGAGATGGTGCAGCGGGGCCATTCCTTTGCCATCGTGGACGAGGTGGACTCGATTTTGATTGATGAAGCCCGGACACCGCTAATCATTTCCGGAAAGGGCGAGGCGTCCTCGCAGCTTTATGCTCGGGCGGATTCCCTTGTGGCCCGGATGAAGAAAATGGTGTTTGCGGATACGGACGACAAGGAAGTCCAGGACGATATGAACTGTGACTATATCGTCAATGAAAAGGATCGCAATGCCACGCTGACCGCATCCGGCATCAAAAAGGCGGAGGAGTTTTTCGGCATTGAGAATCTCTCCGATCCGGAGAATACCACCATTTCCCACCATGTGAACCAGGCCCTGAAAGCCCGGGGCGTCATGAAGCGGGATATTGACTATGTCGTCAAGGATGGACAAGTTATTATTGTAGATGAATTCACAGGCCGCCTGATGTATGGCCGCCGGTACTCTGAGGGGCTGCATCAGGCCATTGAAGCCAAGGAGGGCGTGGATGTTGCCAACGAGTCCAAGACTCTGGCAACCATTACATTCCAAAATTTCTTCCGGCTCTACAACAAACTTTCCGGGATGACCGGTACGGCGCTGACGGAAGAGGAAGAGTTTATCCAGATCTATAATCTTGACGTCATTGAGATCCCCACCAACAAGCCTGTGATCCGAAAGGACCACTCTGATGTGGTCTATAAGACGGAGCCGGGGAAATTCCGGGCCGTGATCCAACAGATCAGGGAGTGCCATGAAAAAGGCCAGCCGGTGCTGGTGGGCACCATTTCCATTGAGAAGTCAGAGGTGCTGTCGGCGCTTTTGAAAAAAGAGGGCATTGCGCACAGCGTCCTGAATGCAAAGCATCATGAAAAGGAAGCGGAGATCGTGGCCCAGGCCGGTAAGCTGGGGGCTGTGACCATTGCCACCAACATGGCGGGCCGCGGCACCGATATCATGCTGGGCGGCAACCCGGAATTTATGGCGAAGAATGATCTCCGAAAGCAGGGCATGGAGGAGGAACTGATCGTGGAATCCACGTCCTATGCGGATACGGATGACGAAGCGATCCTCGCGGCCAGAAGCGCTTACACCGATCTTTACGAGAAATATCATGAGATGACAGCCCGGGAAGCGGAGCAGGTGCGCAAGGCAGGCGGTCTTTTTGTTATTGGCACAGAGCGCCACGAATCCCGCCGGATCGACAATCAGCTGCGAGGCCGTTCCGGCCGTCAGGGCGATCCCGGTGAAACCCGGTTCTATATTTCACTGGAAGATGACCTGATGCGTCTGTTCGGTTCGGAGCGGATCTCCGCTATGATGGATCGGCTGGGCTTGGACGAGGACACACCCATTGACCAGAAGGTGATTTCCGGCGCCATTGAAAATGCCCAGAAGAAGAAGGAAGGCATTAACTTCCAGGCGAGAAAGAACGTGCTGGAATACGACGATGTGATGAACACCCAGAGAAAGGTGATCTATGAGCAGCGCCAGAAGGTGCTGGACGGCGAGGATTTGCAAAGCGCCCTCCGAACCATGCGCCGGAATGTGCTGTCCTCCGAAATTCGGGCGGTCATGGGAGAAAAAGGCTACCTGGAGAGCCGGGAAGAACTGGATTCTATCCTCAAAACCATGGAGGGGCTTTATTTTGAAAAGGGCACTTACCAGCCCAGTGATGAGGAGATTTCCGCTTTGACGGCGGACAGCCTGCTGGAAAAGGTCATGGAATTGTCGGATCAGGTGTACAATGCCAAGGAGGCGGCGTATACCGCTCCGCTGATGCGGGAAGCGGAACGGGTCATTACGCTTCGCGTGGTGGACGAATACTGGATGGATCAGATCGACGCCATGCAGGATCTCCGGCAGGGAATTGTGCTCCGGGCCTATGGTCAGACCGACCCGCTGGTGGAATACAAGCGGGAGGGCTATGAAATGTTCGAAGCCATGAACCGGGCTATTCAGGAGGAGACGACCCGCCGCCTGTTCCTGTTCCGGATTCAGAAGAACGTGACGCTGAAGCGGGAGAAGGTGGCAAAAGTTACAGCTTCCGGTGCGGCGACAGATGGATCCGTCCGCAGGGAGCCGGTAAAGAAAAAAGTCAAGGTGGGCCGCAATGACCCCTGTCCCTGCGGTTCTGGAAAGAAATATAAAAACTGCTGTCTGGATAAGGATATGGCGGCAGGAAAAAACATGAAATCCTAAGGAGGCCCTATGAGTTTTCATGAATGCCGCAGAGATGCCTTTCTCTGCTACCAAAGCGATTATCTGAAAAGCGCCCACGGGTTTACCACCCGGCTGGGCGGCGTCAGCAGCGGCCAGTTTTCTACCATGAACCTTGGTATTCACCGGGGTGATGAGCCGGAAAACGTCAGAGAGAATTTCAGAATTGCGGGGCGGATCATTGGGTTTGACCCCGCAAAGTCGGTTTGCGCTGCGCAGGTGCATGGGGACACAGTCCGCACCATATCGGCGGAGGATTGGGGCAAAGGCCTGAATCGTAAGACGGACTATGAAGCGGATGGTCTGATGACCAACGTGCCCGGTACGGCGCTGCTGGTGTTTTCTGCTGACTGCGGCACGGTGCTGCTGGAGGATCCGATGACGGGCGCGGTGGGCGCCTGTCATGCAGGATGGCGGGGCGTCGCCCTCGGCATTGCCGGAAAAACAGTGCAGGCAATGGCCGAGACCTATGGCTGTGATCCCGGAACCATTCGGGCCGTGCTGGGGCCGTGTATTTCAAAGTGCTGCTTTGAGACCAATATGGATGTGCCGAAGGCGATGCTGGATGCGCTGGGAGAAGAAGCCCGTGAGGGCATTGCCCGGGTCGGGGGAAAATATCATGTGGATTTGAAATACCTGAACCGCCTGCTTTTGGAAAAAGCCGGAGTGCCGGAGACGCAGATAGATGTCAGTCCCCTGTGCACGGCCTGCGACCCGGAGACTTTCTGGTCTCACCGCCGACATGGCGAGCAACGGGGTTCCCTCGCGGCGGTGATTGTAGCGGGAGAGCAGCGATGAGGAAAAAGTTGTTTGAAATCCTGTTGGCGCTCTGTATGGTGACGAATCTGGCGGCCTGCGGGGAGCAGGAAAGCGCATCCATCTCGTTGTCGGAGTCTGTAACCAGTTTTGGCGGAATTCCGGAGTTGGCGGAGGGGCAAGCCGCACAATCGGTTGTCCCCGGCACCTTTTCTATGCCCTATGGCGAAAGCTATGGCTGGAATCCTTATTCCTGCGTCAGCATGGAAAATCAGGCGGTCATGAGCCTGATCTATCAGGGACTGTTTACCCTGACGCCGGACTTTGAAGCGGAACCGGTGCTGGCGGAGAGTTATACGGTCAGCGAGGATGGCTGCACCTATACCATCAAGCTGCAGTCAGCCAGGTTTTCCAGCGGGAGTTCACTGAAAGCCGAGGACGTTGTATACTCTATGGGCCAGGCGGCCGGTTCCGTGCTCTATCAGGCGAGGTTCCGGGATATCATCGGATATGAATATACGGCGGAAGACACTGTGGTGATCCACTTGGAAAGGGCCAATGACCGGTTGCCTTGCTTGCTGAATTTTCCGATTATCCCCAACCAGAGCGGCACTGCGGAGCCAGTTGGCACAGGCCCTTTTGTCCGGAATGGAACGGTCCTGTTGAAGGATCAGAACTGGTGGCAGGGTGCGGATACCATTGCGCTGGAGCGGGTAGAACTTTACGCCAGCGCTTCAGCGGAGGATACCCGAGATCACTTCGAGATCGACATGGTGCATTTTGTCTACAATGCGCCCACGGCATCCACTGCCGCCGAATTCCACTGTGACTACGAACTTTGGAACAGCCGGAATACGGTTATGCAATACATTGGCTTCAATATTATGGAGGGCGTCTGCCAAGATTCGAGAATTCGGAAGGCTATTATCAGGGCCATTGATCGGGCCGAAATTGCAGAATCGGTATATCACAATTTTGCCGATCCGGCTTCGCTTCCGGTGGCGCCCACCAGCAGCATATATGATGAAGAGTTAGCCGGAAATTATGATTATGATGCAGCGGAGGCACTGTCAGAACTGCTGGCATCCGGTTCCTTTTATCTGCCGGAGGATGATCCCGTGCGAACCGGCGAAGACGCCGAAACGGCAGAGCCGGAAGAGGACGAAGATGAGAATATAGAAGTGTCGCCCAAAGCGGAGGAGGAAACGCTTCCATCGCCGGAGTCGGAAACATCTGCCGAAAACGGCGAAGAAGGGGATGAGGAGGAAGAGTTGGAATTTAACAACATTGTCCTGCTGGTTCTGGCGGGGAATACTGGCCGGAGCAACGCGGCAAAAATGGCGGCGGATTGTCTGGAGGACGTCGGTTTTACAGTTGAGATCAAGGTGCTGGAGCAGGAGGAATTTGTTTATACCATCAACACCGGGGAATACGATCTGTATTATGCAGATGTCAATTTGACGCCGGATTTTGATATCCGCTCCCTCCTTTTGACCGGCGGCGTCTTGAACTACAGCTATATTTCGGATGCTACGCTGGAGGAACTGTTTGACAGCGCAATGGAAAACAGCGGCAACCGCTATGACCTGTATCAATATGTCATGGAGAAAGCCTATCTCTGTCCGATCCTGTTTCAGAATAACGCGGTATTTACTACCAGGGGTATGTTTACGGGGTTAAATCCTGCCCTGGGGAATCCCTTTTATCAGATGGAAAATATCACAATCAACGACAACGATTCTTGAATGCTCAAAAGTGGAGGTGCAAAGGATGAATCAGGTTTATCGCTGTTATACGGAAAAGCGCGCCGGGTTTCAGGTGGAAGTCACAGGCCTGTTGAGGGACTTGAAGGTGCAGCTTGGGATCCGGGGGCTAAAGAAACTGCGCATTTTCTGCCGCTACGACGCTCAGGGACTTAGCCGGGAGGAATATGAAAAAGCGAGAGGGACCGTATTTTCCGAGCCAATGGTGGACAACTGCTATGATGAAGTGTTGCCGGAACTGGGCGATGCCCGGGTTTTTGGCGTAGAAGCCCTGCCGGGGCAGTTTGATCAGCGGGCGGACTCCTGCGCCCAGTGTATCGGTATTTTGACTTGCGGAGAGCGACCGCTGGTGGCTGCCGCGAAAATTTACGCGCTCTACGGCGATATTTCGGCGCAAGAACTGGAAAAGATCAAGGGCTATGTAATCAACCCGGTGGAAAGCCGGGAGGCAAACCTGGAAAAACCGGACAGCCTGGAGCAGACCTATCCGATTCCGGAGACCGTCGCTACGTTAACAGGCTTTATCGACATGCCGGAGGACGCCCTTGCCGCAGTGGCGGAACAGTACGGCCTGGCCATGGATACCGATGATTTGCGTTTCTTCCAGGATTATTTTAAAAAGGAAGCCCGCCGGGATCCCACGATCACAGAACTGAAGGTGGTGGATACTTACTGGTCGGATCACTGCCGACATACGACGTTCTCCACCCACATTGACAGCGCGGAAATATCCGATGAGAATGTTAAGCGGGCGTATGCGTTATATCTCAAGTGCCGCGAGGAGGTCTATGGCGAGAAAGCCAAGACCCGGCCCATAACCCTGATGGATATGGGAACGCTGGCGGCCAAAACGCTGAAAAAACGCGGTATTTTGAAGGATCTGGACGAATCCGAGGAGATCAACGCCTGCTCCGTCCACGTATTGGCCGATATGGACGGGAAGCAGGAGGATTGGCTTCTGATGTTCAAAAATGAGACCCATAATCATCCCACAGAGATCGAACCGTTCGGCGGCGCGGCAACCTGTATAGGTGGCGCGATCCGGGATCCGCTGTCTGGGCGGAGTTATGTCTACCAGGCGATGCGCGTGACCGGAGCGGGAGATCCCACGGTTCCCATCGCTGAAACTCTTCCCGGAAAGCTTCCTCAGCGAAAGCTGACTACAACGGCTGCTGCTGGTTATAGTTCCTATGGCAACCAGATCGGTCTAGCCACCGGACTGGTTCATGAGTTTTATCATCCCGGCTATGTTGCAAAACGGCTGGAAATCGGCGCGGTGGTCGGTGCAGCGCCGGCATCGAATGTCGTGCGGGAGGCGCCTGCGCCGGGAGACAGAGTCATCCTGCTGGGCGGCCGCACCGGCCGCGATGGTTGCGGCGGCGCAACGGGATCTTCGAAGAGCCACACGGCGTCGTCGCTGGAGACCTGTTCCGCAGAGGTACAGAAGGGCAACGCGCCGGAGGAGAGAAAGATCCAGCGAATGTTCCGGGATCCGGCTGTAACCCGGCTCATTAAGCGCTGCAATGATTTTGGCGCGGGCGGTGTTTCTGTCGCCATCGGGGAACTGGCGGACGGCCTGGATATCGACCTGAATGCGGTTCCCAGAAAATACGACGGTCTGGATGGTACCGAACTGGCAATCTCTGAGTCGCAGGAACGTATGGCAGTGGTGGTGGCCCCAAAAGATGTGGATGCGTTTCTGGCGGCGGCGGCCAGAGAAAATCTGGAGGCGACGCTGGTCGCAACGGTTACGGAGGATCCCAGAATGGTACTCCGCTGGAACGGAAAAGCCATTGTGGATCTGAGCCGGGAGTTCCTGAATTCCAACGGTGCGGACAAGCACACCAGCGTCGCGGTGCCGGTACTGCCGGAGCCTGCGCCCCAACAGGCGGCGGGAACCAATGCGGAGCGGCTGAAAGCCCTCTGCGGAAGCCTTGCCTGCTGCTCTCAGCGGGGACTGGTGGAACGGTTTGATGGCTCCATCGGCGCGGCGTCTGTGCTGATGCCTTTTGGCGGAAAGAATCAGCTGAGTCCCACTCAGGTGATGGCGGCGCTGCTGCCTTCCGGCGTCAGAGACACCACAACCTGCTCCGTGATGGCCTATGGATTTGATCCGGAACTTTCTTCCAGCAATCCCTTTGCGGGCGCTGCCGCCGCAGTGGCGGAGTCGGTTGCAAAGCTGGTGGCGGCGGGCTGTGACCCGGATAGAATTTATCTCTCCTTCCAGGAGTATTTTGAACGGCTGCGGACAGATCCGGCACGCTGGGGCAAGCCCTTCTCTGCGCTGCTGGGCGCGTTTACCGCGCAAATTGGACTGGGCGTTGCGGCCATTGGCGGCAAGGACTCCATGTCCGGTTCGTTTCAGGATATGGATGTGCCGCCGACGCTGGTTTCCTTTGCCATTTCGCCGCAGGACGCGAGAAAGGTGCGTTCGCCGGAATTCAAGGCGGGGGGCCATCCGGTCTACCTGTTTGCTGCGCCGGGCTGCATGGATTGGAGCGGCACGAAAAAAATGCTTGCGAAGGTACACGAGTATTCCGAGGACGGGACAGTCCTGTCCGCCTGGGCGCTGACCTCCGGCGGCGCGGCGGAGGGTATTTTTAAAATGTCCATGGGCAACGGAATTGGCTTCTGTCTGCGGGAAGGCGTCACAGAGGATCTGTTCCGGCGGAGTTACGGCTCCATTCTCTGCGAATGCAGCAGGGAAGTGGAAGGCGGCATTTTGCTGGGCGATACGACGGACAAGCCGGAAATTGATCTGGGAGACGGCCCGGTGGCGATCTCAGCATACCGGAAGATTTGGGAGGGAAAGCTGGAATCCGTATTTCCGGTGAATGCCGGGGAAACGGATGCGGTGGCCACCATCCTCTTTGATCAACGGCCCCAGAAAGGCCCTGCGTACAAGCATTTGAAGCCCAGGACGGTCATTCCTGTATTTCCCGGTACCAACTGTGAATATGACACAGCCCGGGCGGTGGCAAAGTCCGGCGGCGAGCCGGAGATTATAGTGGTGCGGAACCTGACTGCACAGACGCTGGCGGAAAGCGTGGAAGCCATGGAAAAGGCGATTCGTTCGGCACAGATGGTAATTTTGCCCGGTGGATTTTCCGGCGGCGATGAGCCGGACGGTTCTGGAAAATTCATTGCTTCCTTCTTCCGGAATCCCCGGCTGACGGACGCAGTCCATGATCTGCTCAAGCAGCGGGACGGCCTGATGCTGGGCATCTGCAACGGATTCCAGGCGCTCATTAAATTGGGACTGGTTCCCTTTGGAGAGATCGTCCCTATGGATGACAGCTGCCCCACGCTGACCTATAATCTCATTGGCCGCCATCAATCCCGGTACTGCACCACCCGGGTGGCTTCTGTGAAGTCCCCCTGGCTGATGCACTGTCATGTAGGCGATCTGCACAATATTCCCGTATCCCATGGCGAAGGGCGGTTTGTGGCCACGGAAGATAGAATGCGCAAGCTGGTGGAAAACGGCCAGATTGCATTCCAGTATACGGATCCGGTGGGCAATCCCTCTATGGATATCCGTTACAATCCTAACGGTTCCCAGCTTGCGATTGAAGGAATTACCTCTCCGGATGGACGGGTGCTGGGGAAAATGGGCCATACGGAACGGGCCGGTGAATTTGTGGGCAAAAATATATACGGAAATAAATATCAGCCGATTTTCCAGGCTGGCGTGGATTACTTCAGGGGATAAGGAGGTATACCAATGGAGGAAATGAAAACAACGGTACAGAAAATCAGTTCCGGGGTTTGGGCCTTTGATCAGGGGATGGTGCGCTGCTTTCTGATCGTGGGAAAGACGAGAGCCATGCTGCTGGACACCGGCGCGGCGCCCTGCCGGCTGGATGAAATGATCCGGGAGATCACCGGACGGCCCCTGACGGTTGTACATACCCACGGAGACGGCGACCATACGGCCAATGACAACCTGTTTCCGGATATCTATGCACACCCGGCGGAGTTTTCGGTGATCCGGGAATTCCGGCCGGAGCTTTGCAGCAAGCTGCATCCGGTGACGGAGATGTCCTCCTTTGATCTGGGAGGAAGGACCCTGCGGGTGATCGAAACGCCGGGCCATACGCCGGGCAGCATCTGTCTGCTGGATGTGGAAAACCGGATCCTCTTTTCCGGGGATACGGTGTCCTACGGCCCTGTGTTCCTGTTTGGAGCGCATCGGGATATCTACACGTATAGAAAGACATTGGATCGGCTCATGGAACGAGGCGGCTTTGATACCGTCTATCCCTGTCATAATATCTGTCCGGTATCCCTCAGTGTGATCTCCGGATTGAAAGCGGCGGTGGACGGTGCGCTGGACGGCAGCATTGTGCCTACAGAGGGGAATATGCCTGTGCCGGACGGCGCACACCCAATGGTCTACAGCTATGGAAAGTGCGGCATCTTATATAGTAAGGAGGAAACCTAAATGGAACTTCGTTTTGACAATCAGGTCTGTGTAGTAACAGGCGCGGGCTCCGGCATTGGATTTACCTGTGCAAAAATGATGGCGGAAAGCGGCGCAAAGGTCGCCATGATCGGACGGAACCCGGAGAAAATTCAAAAGGCTGCGGAAATGCTGAAAGACAGCGGCGAGGTGTACGCCTATGCGCTGGATGTCAGCGACATTGATGCAATTCCCGGCGTGATAGAGCAAATCCGATCCGAATTGGGCGAGATCCGTTTTCTCATTCAGGCGGCGGGTGTCATGGCCGGCTGTGCTGGTGTGGATCTGACCGGCGAGGAATGGGATCGGGTCATGAATACCAATGCCAAGGGCCTGTTTTTCATGATGCAGCAGTGTGTGAAGCAGTCCATGCTGCCTCAGAATTTCGGTGCGGTGGTCAACATTGCATCAATGGCGGGGATCCGCGGCATGACGCCGCCCATGTGCTCCGCCCATTACTCTGCCAGCAAGGGCGCGGTGGTGGCGGTCAGTATGCAGGGCGCAGTGGAATGGGCTTCTCATAAAATTCGCATCAATGCCATTGCGCCAGGCGGCGTGATGTCCATGGGCGCGGGGGTCCATATGCAGGAGGGCGGAATGCCCGGTCCCGGCGGTCCGGAGGGCGGCCCAACCACAGGCGTACCCACTGGACGGCTCAGCGACCCGGAGGAGATTGCAGGGATGGCGTTGTTCCTGCTCAGCGAACTCAGCGAGAATACCACGGGACAGGTCATAGTCATTGATGGAGGCTCCTCAGCGGTTGGCTACTGAATTTGCAGGAAAAGCAGCTTCGAAATTCATCGGAGCTGCTTTTTTGTGAAAAGGATTCTTCAAACTCCTTGAAACTTGGTGATTTTCCAGTCAATTTGTTGAAAAACAAAGATTTTTTACATTTTTATCTTGCAAAATTATGCGCACTGTGCTAAAATACCTTCATATTATCCCGCAGTAATTTCATATTGTGCGGAACGCCGTGCTCAGAAGCGTCTGTGACTGCGCCCGGGCCGCACTCTGGAGAAGCCCACGAACGTGGGTGCCGAAGGGGCAAACGGCGAAAGCACCGTAATCTCTCAGGCAAAAGGACAGAGGTATTTGTTTGACTTTGTGTTTTTGCGTGGGCATACCCTTTGGTATGTCCGCTTTTTACTGCGGTAAGGAAATTTAGAGGAGTGAAGTAAACCATGATCGATATGATCGCAAAAATCAATGATGTGGTCAACAACATCGTCTGGGGCTGGCCTGCATTGATCCTGCTGGCCTTTGTCGGCATTTTGATGACTGTGCTGACCAAAGTGTTCCAGATCTCCCATATTGGGCACTGGCTGAAGAACACCATTGGCGCTATTTTCAAGGACAGACATGTCACCGGACATACGGAGGATAAATCCATCTCTCAGTTTCAGTCCCTCTGTACTGCCCTGGCGGCAACTGTGGGTACCGGCAATATCGTTGGCGTCTGCGGCGCTATTATGGTGGGCGGCCCTGGCGCTGTGTTCTGGATGTGGCTCATTGCCTTTTTCGGCATGATGACCAACTATTCCGAAAATGTTTTGGGTATTTACTATCGCCGGAAGAACAAGAATGACGAGTGGTCCGGCGGCGCCATGTACTATTTGCAGGATGGCCTTGGGGCAAAGAAGGGCTGCAAGCAAATCGGTAAGATCCTGGCGGTTCTGTTCTCACTGTTCTGTGTACTGGCCTCCTTTGGCATTGGCAACATGACCCAGGTCAACTCCATCTCCGGCAATATGGAGTCGGTATTCCATGTTCCCACCTGGATCACCGGCATTGTCATACTGGTGGCGGTGGGCCTGGTGGTCATCGGCGGCCTGAAGCGCATTGCGGCTGTGACGGAGAAGATCGTCCCCTTTATGGTCATTCTCTATATGGTGGGCACCATTGTGATCTTGTGTGTCCATATTACAAAGGTCCCCATGGTGTTCACAGCCATCTTTAAGAGTGCCTTTGCATTGAAGGCTGCCGGCGGCGGCGTTGTGGGCTACGGCATCAATCTGGCCATCGAGCAGGGCATGAAACGCGGCGTATTTTCTAATGAGGCGGGCCTTGGTTCTTCTGTGATGGTGCATTGCAACTCTAACGTCAAGGAGCCTGTCCGTCAGGGTATGTG
>CAZGOQ010000051.1:0-15300 GCA_964527315.1 uncultured Oscillospiraceae bacterium
TATGAAACACATTGCGGTAGTTGGTACAGGAACCATTGGGCTCATGCTCGGCGGCTTCCTCACAAAAGGGGGTTACGACGTGACCATTGTTTCCCTGTTTCGCCCCCAGCTTGCGTCGCTGCTGAGGGAGAAGGGCGTGACTGTCACGGCGGGGAATGAGGAGTGGAACGTGCCGGTCCGTACGGCATTCGCGGGAGACATTCCTGCCCAGGAGATGTTTGACATTCTTTTTATCACCGGAAAGTCCAATGACACTGCGGCAGCGCTTGACAGGATGCTCCCGCACCTTGCCGCAGACGGGTTTGTTACCAGTCTGCAGAACGGGATTAACGACGAGATGATCGCCGCCCGTGTCGGCGCGGACAGAACAATTCCCTGCGTGTGCTTCGCCGGAGGACAGTGCCCGGAGCCGAACCATGTGGTTACTCATGACGGTACCTTTATCATCGGGGAACTGTCCGGCGCGGTGACAGGCCGCGTCCAAGCGTTGGCGGATATGCTTCGCTGTGCCAAGTCTGTCGAGATTACAGATTCCATCATGGCGGCCCGCTGGCGTAAGCTGTCAGAGGTCTGCCTGACGGTACCGGCGGCCTGTGTTTCTGGGTATCCGCTGTTCGCGGGCTTTGACGATCGTCGTATGCAGATGCTTTTTGGCCGGCTGGCTGTGGAGGTCATGGCCGTAGAGGATGCCTGCGGCGTAAGGCCGGAGCCGATCATGGGCCTGACAACGGAGGAATGGAGTTGTTGGAGCCGGGAGGAAAATGCGGTTCTGGCAAAGAAATTCCGTGAGGCGAATGCCCGACCAGCCCCTCCGCCCGGAACGCCAGCCCCCCGCTTTGTCCCGGCGGATGCCTATACCCAGGATATCCGGCGCGGTCGTCCGCTGGAGGTGTGGTATACAAACGGATATATAACAGAGAAGGCCAGACAGTACGGGCTGCCTGTTCCGGCCAACGACGGCCTTTTGTCTATGATCCGGGAGATTGAGGACGGAAAAAGGACGGCTACGCCGGAAAATCTGGAGGAACTTTTGGGAAGCCTTGGGTAAGTGTCGGCAGAAATATGAACAACAGGAGGGGAAATATGGGCAGAAATTATGATACCGACGCAGTCATTGTGGGCGCGGGACCCGGGGGGCTTTCAGCCGCTTATGAATTTTGTGCCCGCGGTGGCAGCGCGGTCTTACTGGAGAAAAGCACCCGCATCGGCGGCGTTTCCGGCGGCGGCATCGGCATGTTCGCCGTGGAAAGCTATTTACAGAAGCAGCAGCTTCTTTCCTTTACCCGGGAGGACGCGCTTAAGTGGATCACAGAGTACACGCATGGATGTGCGGATGAACGCCTTGCCGGAGAGTATATCCGCCGGTCTGCCTCCACTGTGGAGTGGTTTCGGGATATGGGCGCCATCTTTTCCCGCGCCGTTGCCTACTATGAGGGCGCGGAGTATACCTGGCATATGTATAGCTTTGAAAACGAACTTCGTTTGCCGGAGCGCATTGTTCATGCAATGGATGAGAAGGGCTTTTCCTACGAACTCCGCACCGGCTGCACGGCAAAGGAGATTCTCATGGAAAACGGCCGCGCCTGCGGCATTCGCTACGAGGACGAAAATGGGACCCATAGCCTCCGTGCCAAGGTGGTCATCCTTTCTACCGGAGGCTTCGGCGGCAACAGTGAGTGGGTCCGACGGTTTAGCGGTCTGACCCAGGGTGAAGATCTGTTTACGATGGATATTCATCAGGCGCAGGGCGAGGGGCTTCAAATGGCCTGGGCTGCCGGAGCTATGAAGGGGCGGATGGATGTGGATATTTACTGCGGCCTGGGGGGCACTTTCGGCGGGCCCGGCGGTGTAAACGAATATCTGCAGTCCTTCCGTCAGCCGAATCTCATGGTGAACTTCTCGGGAGAACGCTTTATGAACGAGGAGAATATGAAGATCGGCTCCTACGCGGCCAACGGCGTCCGCGCGCAGGAAAAGCACAGCGGCTTTATGATTCTGGACAGCGAGACCGAACGCTATTACGAACAGCATGGCTGGGATTATATTATGAACGATCTGCCCTCCGTGCCGGACAGCACCGACGCGCGGGTGAAAAAGGCCATGACAGAGCAGCCGGGCTGGCTCTTTGCCGCCGATTCTCTGGAGGAGATGGCCGATATGACCGGAATCTGCAAAGAGACTTTGCGGCAAACGGCAGCGGAATACAACGCCGCCTGCGACTGCGGGAGGGACGATCTCCTTTATAAGAGCGCGAAATATCTTCGTCCTGTGCGTACCGCCCCCTTTTACGCCGCACGGTTCGTACTTAACGGCTACGGAACCCTTGGGGGTATCAAAATCAACCACAAGACAGAGGTGATCGGAGAATCTTGGCGGGTCATTCCAGGCCTGTACGCGGCTGGAAACGATACAAATAGCCTTTTCGGGGATTCCTACCCGTTTATGCTCTCCGGCAACACCTCCGGATACGCTTATAACACAGGCCGTATGGCGGGAGAACACAGTGCTTCCTATGCGGCGCGGCTTGTAGAATGATCTGGCGGGCCTTATTTTCTGCCTGTTGCTGTGCAAACTATCGTAAGGGGAGGACAATATGTACGAACTTCTAATCATTGGCGGCGGAGCAGCGGGTCTGTTTGCCGCATACACCGCGAAACAAAACGGGGTGCGGGATATTGCCATACTGGAAAGCCTGAATAACACCGGCGGCAATTCTGCTATGGCGGGCGGCTTTATCTATGCCCTGGACACGCCGCAGTTAGAGGGATCCGGACAAAATAACGTGGATCAGGAGTTGAGCGAGGCACTGTATTTCCACCACTATGACATGGTGGAACCCGCCTTACTTCGCCGCTGGTTCGATGAGACCAAAAACACCATTGCGCTTTTGGAGGAATGGGGATTCCCGTATAAGTTGTCCAATCTGGGTGAGGGATATACTCATGTGATGGCGGACAGCCCGGGCGTCGCGTGGTTTCATAAGGTCCTGATTCCGCTGGCTAAACGGCTGGAGGCGGACGGTGTCACGTTCTTCAAAAAAACGACCGTTCGTTCCATCGAAAAGGATGAGGAGGGTCGTGTTTGCGGCGTGACAGCAACCAATCCGGACGGAGAAGAGAAACACTTTTCGGCGCGAAATATCTTGCTGGCCTGCGGTGGCTTTATGAACAACAGGGAGCTTCTGCGCAGGTACTTTCCAATGTATTACACAGACGATAGCTTTTACCGGGTCGTGCCCGCGCCTGGCAACGGGATAGAGCTGGCCCTGAGCGCGGGAGCGTTGTGCAACCCTGAGTGTACGCTTGTCAAGGAGACCGGGATGTGCTTCCGGCCGGGGCCCCACGCTCCGGGGCGCATATTTGCCATGGACGGCTCGGTCTATGTATCCTCTGGTGGGCGGCGGTATCTCAACGAAAGCCTGTGGAACCAGAATTACGCCGCTAACGCGGGACTGCGGCAGAAGGGAATGCACGGGTACGCCATTTACTCCCGTGAGACGCTGGAGGCTGCCATGAACGCCACAGAGCCGTTCGATCTCAGGGCAGAGCGGGATACTTATCTGGCCTACATCTCGAAGGAGGCCGAGAAGAAAACAGAGTGTGCCTACTTCGATACCCTGGAGGAAATGGCCGCGTGGATCGGTGCCGACCCCGCTGTCCTGAAAAAGACAGTCGAGGATTATAACGGCTATTGCAGGACCGGCGTCGATAAGGAATTTGGAAAGCCCGCCAAGTACCTGATTCCGCTTGAAAGCGGACCATGGCTGGCCATTTGTATCCACCCCATGTATGTTGATACCATTGGCCCCGTCGTCATTGACGAGGACTTCTGTGTCCTGGATCCAAATCGTGAGCCTATCCCCGGTTTGTTCGCGGCGGGAGTTATTGCTGCCGGCTGGGAGGGACGGGATTATATGCGCTTCGGCTCCGCTCTCAGCTGGAGCGTGACCTCCGGCCGGATGGCGGGACGCTCTATTGCCGAATGCTCAAAAAAACAGGCAGGGCATGACGTTAAGGTTATAGTACCATGCTCCGTTCGGACGTGTTAATTATAACAGTCTCATGATATAATACCCATTGTTTGATAAGTAATTATCAAACAGAAGTGCGTAAGCAAATCCATTTTACATTTTATAAGGAGGAAAAAATGAAAAAATCAAGGAAAACCCTCGCACTTTTACTGGCCGTCGTCCTTGTGCTTGGTTTGCTTGCCGGCTGCGGCGGCAACAATGCGGAGGAAGAGACCGCGGATAATACCGCCGCCGAAGCTGACTCCAAGGAGGAAACGGCGAAGGAATCCGAGACCAGCATGGATCATGTGCTGCGTGTCGGCACTCTGCAGGCAGCCAACACCTTTGATCCGCTGAACTCGGAGCTGGACATTGCCATCGACCTTGTGTATGACACGGTTCTTAAGCGGGATCCCGAAACCAACGAGGTAGCCCCCAACGTGGCCAGCGCCTGGAACTGGGACGATGACACCACCCTCCGTCTGACGATCCGGGATGACATTACTTTCTCAAATGGGGAAAAGCTGACCCCGGAGGATGTGCTGTATAGCCTATGGCGCACAATCAATGTCAATGACCAGTATACGTCTTCCATGAGCTTTGCCGACATCAACTGGGATGAATCCGTGGTGGACGGCCAGGATGTTGTCCTCAAATACAACAAGATTAATGCCGTGGCGCTCTATGACCTGACTCGTCGATTTGCTGCCGTCATGTGCAAGAGCTATGTGGAGTCCACGGACGATGACGCCTTCTGGGATGCCCCTGTCGGCTCCGGCGCCTATACACTGGTGGAAAATGTGGACGGCTCTCACTCCAGCTATGTCCGCAACGAGGACTATTGGGACATCCTTCCTCAGGCGAAGGAAATTACGCTTTCATACTACGGCGAGGCCTCTACGATGTATATTGACCTTGAGACAGGCGCTCTTGATATTGCCATTAATCTGGCCAGCAACGATGCAGATCGCCTGGCCAATGGGGAAACGGAGGGAATTAGCTATGTCATGGTCCCCACCTATGATATGATTTTCGTTTCCCTGCCAGAGTATGTGGAGGCATTTGATGATATAAGAGTGCGTCAGGCTATCGCCTATGGGTTGGACGTCCCCGCCATCACAAAATCGTTGTACGGAGAACTGGCTGAGCCCGCTACCTCCACGCTGGTCGGTGCGCTGCCCTTCCATGAGGATCTGGGATACTATGAGTATAATCCCGAGAAAGCAAAAGAACTTTTGTCCGAAGCCGGTTATGAAGATGGAGAATTGTCTTTCCGCTTAATCGCGCCGCTGACTGCAACCAATCAAAAGTTCAGTGAAATTGTGCAGGCATATATGGAGGAAATAGGGATATCCCTCTCCGTTGAGATTTATGAGTTTCCTGTTGCTGTCCCCATGCTGATGAATAACGAGTGCGAATTTGCCCTCTCAGCACTCAGTGGTGCCATGGCCGATGCGGCAGATGTCTATGCCCAACACGCTCAAACCAGCACAAACGGAACTACTGCCTCCAACGACGAGGAGCTGAACAGCCTCATTGATCAAGCATCCTCGACCCGTGACGAAACGACCCGTCAGGAGCTTTATTCCCAGATTCAGCAGTGGGATTATGATAATTGCCGATGGATCCCCATCTGCTATCCTACCGTCTGCATTGGCTACAGTGATGCCATCGAGGAGCTGCCCGTGTACTACTCTCTGGCCCCGTTCCTCCGCTTTGTCACTTTCAAGTAATTGCAGCGCGGCTGAGGCCCTATCACTTGGCGGGACAGGCTCCATGTCCTGTCCCGCCAGTTTACTTCGCTTGACAGGAGGGTGATTTATGTGATCCGTTACATCGTCAAGAGGGTTTTGTGGATCATTCCAGTCTTATTTGGGGCGATCCTGATCGTCTTTCTTATCAACCGGCTTTCTCCCGGCGATCCCGTGGCCGCGCAACTGGGCGGCTCCTATACGCAGGAGCAGTATGACCGTGTAGAGGCGGAATTGGGACTTGATAAACCGGTCATTGTTCAGTTTTATAACTATTTAAAAGGGATTGTTACCGAATTTGACTTGGGGACCTCTTTCAAAAGCAAGCGCCCTGTAAGCGAGCAGATCCTGGAACGCTTTCCCACGACACTGAAGCTGGCGCTTATCGGCTGTGCCATAACGGTGCTTCTGGGGATTCCCTTTGGCATCATCTCCGCGACGAAGCAATATTCCCTGGCGGATTATTCCGTTACCATATTCTCGCTTGTGTTTGCCTCTATCCCTGGTTTTTGGCTCGGACTAATGATGATTATTTTGTTTTCCCTGAAATTGCGCTGGCTGCCAGCCTCTGGCCTGACAAGCTGGAAGCATTGGATCCTGCCTTCCATTGCTATCGGGCTGTCCTCCGTTGCCTCCATTACCCGCCTGACGCGCTCCTCTATGCTGGATGTTATCCGGCAGGACTATATAAGAACGGCGCGTGCCAAAGGGCAGAAGGAGAACGTCATCGTTTTCAAGCATGCGTTCCGCAATGCGCTGCTACCCGTTGTTACGACGATCGGATTCCAGTTGGGCACATTAATTGCCGGTTCAGTGGTGGTGGAAAGCATCTTCAACATTGCCGGCTTGGGAACGCTCATCACCAGTGCCGTCGCCACACAGGACTATAACCTAATTCAGGGCTGCGTCCTTATCTTGGCGGCTGTGGTGTGCGTGCTGAACCTGATTGTAGACGTGCTGTATGGATTCATCGACCCGCGTATCATGGCCCAATACAGTGGGCAGAAAAAACGCAGGAAGAAAGCGGCATCCGTACCAGATGAGACAGAAGGAGGCGACCCGACATGAATGAAAACGCATCTACCGGGATTGAGCGGAAAAGCCAATTCCGCCTGTTTCTGAAAAGGCTGATGCGGAACAAGCTGGCGGTGCTCGGGCTTGCTTTCGTCATTATCGTGGTTGTGGCGGCGTTGCTGGCGGATGTCATTGCCCCTTATGATTACGCCCAGCAAAGCCTTGCCGATGCGTTTCAAATGCCTTCCAGCCAACACTGGTTTGGTACGGATAACTATGGTCGTGATATTCTCAGCCGCGTGATTTATGGCGGACGTATATCTCTGCTTGTTTCGCTTTTTGCCATTGCCATCGCCCTAGTGTTCGGATGCTTTATCGGTATTGTGGCCGGGTATTTCGGCGGGAAGGTGGATGGTGTCCTGATGCGGCTGATGGATGTGCTGATGGCTATCCCCGCGTTTCTTCTGGCGCTGTGTATCTCGGCCGCGCTTGGCTCCGGCACAAAAAATACGGCCATTGCAATCGCGGTGGGATTCATTCCCGGTTACGCACGCCTGATGCGGTCGACAGTTATGGGTCTGCGAAACCAGGAGTTCGTAGAGGCGGCAAGGATGTGTGGATGCGGCAGTATGCGTGTCATGCTTCGGCATATTCTTCCCAACACGCTTTCCATTATCATTGTGGACTCCACGCTCCGTCTGGGCGCGGGCATCATGCTCATCTCCAGTCTGAGCTTCATCGGTCTGGGAGTGCAGCCTCCCACGCCGGAATGGGGCTCGATGCTTTCCGCCGGTCGGGAATATATCCGGGACTTCTGGCCCATGGTGACTTTCCCGGGACTGGCGATCATGATGACACTGTTTGGGTTCAATCTTTTTGGCGACGGACTGCGCGACGCGCTTGACCCGCGGCTGAAACGATGATGGAGGTGGAGACGAAATGGCATTTCTTGACATAAGGGACTTAACGATCCACTTCTTTACGGACGAAGGAGTCGTGAAGGCGGTCAATCATGTCAATCTTACGCTGGAACGGGGAGACACGCTGGGGCTTGTGGGGGAGACCGGCGCGGGAAAGACGACCACGGCTCTCGGTATCCTCAATCTTATCCCCGCCCCGCCGGGCAAGGTGCTTTCAGGCGAGATCTTGTATGATGGTGAGGATCTCTTAAAAAAGACGCCGGCGGAAATGCGAAAAATTCGAGGCGACAAAATATCGATGATCTTCCAGGACCCCATGACGGCACTGAACCCTGTCATCCGGGTCGATGAGCAGATCGCGGAAGTGATCCGGCTGCATCAGAAATGCACGACGGCGGAGTCCATGCACGCAGCCATTGACATTCTTCGCAAGGTCGGAATCCGTGCTGACCGCAGCAAGGATTTCCCCCATCAGTTCTCCGGCGGCATGAAGCAGCGCGTTGTTATCGCGATGGCGCTTGCCTGCAATCCGGAGCTTCTCATCGCAGATGAACCAACCACCGCCCTGGATGTGACCATTCAGGCCCAGGTTTTAAATATGATGAATGACCTGAAGCAGGAGCTTAACAGCTCTATGATCCTGATTACTCACGATTTGGGCGTTGTGGCGGAAACCTGTAATAAAGTGGCTATCATGTATGCGGGCGAGATTGTAGAATACGGGACGCTTGAGGATGTGTTTGACTATACGGCCCACCCCTATACCCAGGGGCTGTTTGATTCGCTCCCCTCGCTCGACAAGGATGTGCGCCGCTTAAAGCCCATCGCCGGGCTTATGCCGGATCCGACAAATCTGCCACAGGGGTGTAAATTCTGTCCTCGCTGCTCTTATATGGCGGAAGAGTGCCGGAGCGTGGCCCCTGAAATGGAACAGTTAAGTGCTACACACAGCGTCAGATGCCTTCGTCGTGGACAACTGCATCTGAAGGAGGATGTGTCATGAGCGAACTGCTGCAGGTAAAACATCTGAAGAAGTATTTTAAGACCCCTGGCGGGATGCTCCATGCGGTAGATGATGTCAGCTTTGCCCTAGAGGCAGGCAAGACCCTTGGAGTAGTGGGCGAGTCCGGCTGTGGAAAATCTACCCTGGGCCGCACGATTCTGGGACTGCTGGACGCTACGGAGGGCAGCATTCTTTTTGACGGAGAGGAAATTACCCAAGCCTCGGAATCAAGGAAAAAGCAACTTCGCAAGGATATGCAGATGATCTTCCAGGACCCCTTCTCATCTTTGAATCCGCGTATGAATGTATTTGACCTTATCGCGGAGCCTTTGCGTATGTTTCACGTGTGCAGGGGAAAGCGCGGGCTGGAAAACAGGGTCCGGGAGCTGATGGATACAGTGGGGCTGGCTCCCCGGCTGATATACAGCTATCCCCATGAGCTGGACGGAGGACGCCGCCAACGTGTCGGTACAGCCCGCGCCCTGGCGCTTGACCCAAAGTTCATTGTCTGCGACGAGCCTGTCAGTGCCTTGGACGTTTCCATCCAGGCCCAAATTCTGAATTTGCTGCAGGATTTGCAGGAAAAGCATGATCTGACGTATATTTTCATCACCCATGACCTCTCCGTGGTTCGTCATATTTCTGATGATATCTTAGTTATGTATCTCGGTATGGTTGTAGAAAAAGCGCCCGCCAAGGAGCTTTTTAAGAAGCCGCTGCACCCTTACACCAAGGGCCTGCTTTCGGCTATCCCGGTACCCAATATCCATGTGAAGAAAAAACGGGTCATTTTGGAGGGCGAACTCAGCTCTCCTGTCGACCCGGAGGATGACTGCCGTTTTGCCAACCGCTGCCCTTATGCGACAGACCTTTGCAGGGGGAAATCCCCCGTCCTGCGGGAAGCTGGGACAAATCACTTTATTGCCTGCCATCATTGGGAGGAAATCAATCATAATGGTAAGGAGGATGTTATATGAGCCGGTTCATGCTGCGCTATCCCGACCGGCTGGATAAGCGGGAGGCCCCGTATTATGCCCAGAAGGACGCAGAGGAAAAGGCGGTGCGTGATCGCGGGCCCGTGGATGTGGACGCGCTGGTGCATGGCCGTCTGCCGGCGGGAACGCCAGGGCTCGGCGAGGTTGTGCCCGCTAATCGGGATATCATTGATTACGAGAATCGGAAATATATCCCGGATAACCCACTTTTTACCGATCCGGATTATGCCCGGCGTGCAGGCTATAAGGACACGCCGGCCATGCCCACTTTTGCAGCCCATGATGATAGCTTTATGCGCTGCGTGCCACGGGAATCAAGGGATATCATGCTGGTGTCAGGGCTGAATCACAGTGTCACGAGTTATCGCCCGATTTATCCTGGCGATACACTGTATATCGTGGTAGATGATAACCACCACACCGACCTGACTCCGCCTGAGGGAAGCGTATACCGCAGCATTGCCATGGAAAATTCCGGGAAAATTTATAACCAGAACGGCGAGCTTGTGAACGAATGCATTTTTCGGGTCATGGAAAATCTGAAGACCTTTCAGGACGGCCAACGGCCCGAGGAATTTGCCTCTTGGGAGAGCCCAGCTTGGACCAGCCGTGAGGATCACTACTATACCGATGAGGACTGGGACAGGATTCGGGATATCTGGGCAAATGAATATATCCGGGGAGCCGACACTCTCTACTGGGAGGATGTCCGGATTGGCGATGAGCCTGCGCTGACCTGTGATGGCCCAATTGATGACAGCCTTGAACCCATCGCCCCCTGGGGCCAGGGTATTGGCGGAAGCCGTACGCTGAGAAAGGAAATCATGGATCCCGCTGTTTTCTCCACTATGAAGCGCAATCCCAAGGATGGTATTTATCGCCTGGAAAAACGATCTATGAGTTACCCCGCATATCCGCAATATGATCTTCGTACCCATTACAATTCCTCCGAGGGCTTTGGCGCGACATCGTTTATGGATAACGACGATCCCTTGTGTGATCCCCCGGAGCGGTTTATGATTATCAACTATGCCGGACGGGATTACGCTGTGCGTCACTTTACAAACTGGATGGGCGACAGAGGGTGGCTGCGAAACATCAGTTGGGGCATTATGAACACCGAGTGTATGCGGGCGTATGGTTATGACCTTCCGGTCAACCCGGAGGCCCGGGTCTTTATGGAAAAATATCCGTCAATGCTTGGTAAATGCATTCACCATCCCATTGAGCGGGATGTGTATATTATCCATTCCCATGTGGTGAATAAAACCGTCGAGGGGAAGGACCATTTGGTGGAATTTGTTTGGTGGGCCGAGACAATCACTGGCCTGGTTATAGAGGAAGGAACCGCCCAGGTTGTCCTCCCTTCCAAAAATGATAAATAAAAGGAGCTTTTATGGAAAAAATTATGCCTGCCCGGCGCGTTCTTTTGATGTACGCAACGATGACAAAGAACACGGAAAAAGTCGCTCGGTGGTTCAAAGAGGTTTTTGAGGAATACGGATGGGATGTTACCTTCCTCCGTATTATGGGAAAGATGAATTGGGCTGAACTGCAGAATTCCGTGTATTTCGACGACTATGACCTGATCTGCATCGGCAGTCCCATCGTTGGCGGAGCTCCGCTGCAGACAATCATAAAGACCTTTAGCTTCGGCGGCGGCGGTGCCCTTGAAAAGCAGGTTCAGGCAAACATTGATGCCGCCGCGAAGGATGCCTCCGCGCCCGCCGCCAAGCCTGGCGGCGCCATGTGGCGGCGGCAGCTCCGTCCCGCGCCCGGTATGCCGGATCATACCAGCGCCCGCAAATATGGTATCGTGTTTACCACTTACGGCGGCGGCTTTTATGGTCCGGATGAAGCGACGGTAGTCCTGGAATCTCTTAAGCAGTACTTAAAGCTGAATAATGTAGATGTGATCGGGCGGTTTAGTTGCCCGGGTAAAGAGACTGGTCCTGCGGGCTATCCTGTGGGGGTTAAGCCAACGGCAGATTTCCGTCCGAACGGCCGCAATGATGGCCCTCTGGCCGACGTATGCGACGCGGTGATGTATAAAATGGGTGACGGTTCACTTCGCCCCGGTTCGTATTTCTTCCATTATGACTGCGAATCCAAGCCAGGTCCCCGAGAAGAGCTAAAAGCCAAAGCGTTTATTGCCGACATTATCGAGGATTATTTTATGACCTTTGATGGTATGCCAAATCCGCCGCTGTCAGAAATACTGTCCTTGAGTTGATTCCTGATCCCGAAACGAAGTAAGGCGGATAATCATTATATCAACATTACGGGAATCGCAACAGAAGCAAATTGAATACTTATTATCGGATATGCTTGAGGGGCGATGGCGTCCATGTGTGCTAATATGTGAGTCGCAGCTAAAATCGCCCCCAAAATAGGCATTCTACGGGAGGCGGGTGATACTCCGTACTACCTAGATGAAAATATTAAAGATTAAGAAGCATTTGGTATATCCGATTAATGCGATTTGGCGTGAATATCTTTTTGTTTCGCTTTAAAATGTACATTAACAAAATTTGCACGGGGGAAGTAGATCCCTCCGGTGTATTATCCTCTATGATCGAGGAGAATCGGACCCGTTCGCGGCCTAAGCCGTGAACGGGTTTACTGCGTCAAGGGAAAAGAATTGGTATTAAGAATCATTGAAATCATAAAAAGTGGGGGTTATACTGCCAATTTCCGCCGGCTCTTGGGACTATTGAGCGTCAAGGGGCGCTCGGGAGTCGAAATAATGTGTGCCGGGATTGCAATTGGCGATATACCGGTCGATCTTTTTCAGATTCTCCCGGAATGTTTCGATATTGATTGGGATAGCGTCTGCAAGGGAGGTTTGACGGGCGCGGGTGATTGTTTCCTCCGGTAAGGAGCGAAGAAGCATAAGCACGGTAGATTCGGAGATCATAGCAGCGGCGCTGCACAGGGAGAAGGTATCGCTGTTGACAATAAGATCTGTGTCATAAGCTATCCCGTGTACATCGCTGAGAGGACGGAATAAACGGTATAGGGTTGAGCAGACATACTCAGTAGCCGCCTCTGTGATAGGTGTGCTGTCAAGGATTTCAAGCACACTGTACAAAGCGGTTATCATATCCAATGTCTCCTCGAAGGATTTCTTCAGGCTGGCATGACCCGCAGTGGGAATAAACACATTCACATCAGCTAGACCCAGCAGATAATCTGTGCTGACGCCATAATAGCTGCCTGCGCGGCGAATAAAATCAAGCCCGGGTTCACGAATTCCCTTTTCATAGTGGCTCAGCAGCGCGTGAGATATGCCGAGAGCTTGAGCGGCTTCTGTTTGTTTTATACCGCGAACTGTACGAACGCTGCGCAGGCGTTCGCTGAAAGGGATAATGCTGGAATCGGGCATGAAAGCTCCTCCATTGTTACAGTATGTATAATTCATCTTACCACATGGAGTGGTGGAAAGCAAATAATAATTTTATACAAATAGTAACATATCAAAAAGCAAGGAAAGAACGAGAAAAGTTGCCGAAATTGGGAAAAGAATAAGTAAAGATTTCTAAAATTGTCTATTTTGTAGTATTTTTTGTTTCTGATTTTGTTAAAGATTCAGTTTTGTAGACTATTGACATATGAATAACAAAAGATTAGAATTGTTACATATTGTATAACAAAGGAGGGCGAGCGTATGCGGCATGAGTCTAAACCGATGCTGATCAGGATTGACCACATCGTATATCAGATCATGAAGGTCTTTACTTGGATTTCTGGTGGTGCTGTGGTGGCCGTTATGCTGTTGGCATTTGCAGACGTTGTTTCCACAAAATTCTTCAATCGGGCCATCCCAAGTGCGACGGAAATGATCACATACATGAATGTTCTGATCGTTCTGCCGACATTGGGCTACATCCAATTGGATACCGGTCATATCAATGTTGAATTGTTCTCTAAAATACCGGCCGCAGGCAAAAAGGCCATTCGGCTGTTCAGCAATCTGCTTGGCTTGGCTATAAGCGCAATGCTTGGGTGGTTTGCTCTAAAGCAGACTGGCGTTTACATTGTTAAGGGGACGTTGAGTTCTGTTTCGGCACTGACAAAGGGAGCCTTTGTGATCTGGCCGTTTGCCGCTGTATTTGCGTTTGGCCTGTTTGCCTTCTCTGTTGCGATCATCTGGTCCTTTGTCCGGGAGTTTACAGGCCTGGAGATCGTAAACAACCCTATGGAGATGGGTCCCTATGAGGGGGAACCGGATAAGGAAAGCGAGGAGGGAGTATGATATCGTCAGCGGTTATTGGAGGCATTTTATTTTTGGTCATGATCCTCCTGGTTCTCATTGGAGTGCCTGTCATTTTTGCGATGTTTGGCGCCGCGATTGCGGGAATTTATTTCATTAGCGGGCCGTCTATGCTGATGACACAGCTTATGAATGGGCCGTTTATATCCTCGGCTGATTTCTCGTTTGCCATTATGCCGATGTTTACAACGCTTGGTATCATAGCGGAGGAAACGGGGATCGCGACCGGGGCGTATACATCAATGCGGACAGTATTCAGCAAGCGCCGCGGAAATCTTCTGTATACGACTATTGCTGCCAATGCGGTGTTTGGCGCATGCTCAGGTGTTGGAGAAGCCGGAAGCATCGTTTTTTCCAAGATCGCGCTTCCCGAGCTGGAGGCACACGGTTATGACCGCAAGCTCTCCCTTGGATGTGTGGCGGTCGCCGGCGGCCTCGCCTGCTTGATCCCTCCCAGCGTTCCCATTTCCCAGACGGCGATCCTGGCGGGATACTCCATTGGAACATCCCTCATGTGCGGTTTGGGCGTAGGTCTGCTGACGATCGCGGTGCTGTTTATATTGGTAAAGATCATCAGTGTTGTGCAGCCGCATAAGATTCCTCCGGTAACAGACGAGGACCGGGCGATCACAGCGAAGCAGAAGCTGGCGAGCTTGAAGCTGTTGGTGCCTATTTTGCTCCTGTTTGTTCTCATTATTGGCGGAACGTTTTTCGGGTGGTTTCATGCCACCGTCGGCGGAGCCATCGGCGCGTTTGTTGTGTCTGTCTATGCGATCTTTAAAAAAATCCCGCTCAAAAAAATATTCAAAGCGGCGGTAGAAAGCGCTGTCGTTTACGGCGGTATCTTCATGATGATCGTTGCCGGCACGCTGTTCAGCCGGATGATTACCCTGAGCGGACTTACGGGAATGCTGGTAGATGCGGCCACGAGTACATCTATTTCCGGGCTGGCCATGGCCTTTATTGTAGCGTTTGTGTATCTGCTCCTTGGATGTGTCATGGATATCTTTGCGGTGGTCATTATTACGGTTCCCATCATTTTTCCGATCCTAGTGGGCGGTTTTGGCGTAGATCCATACATGCTTATTATTATGATCACGCTGGTGTCGGGGCTTGGTGCGCTGACGCCCCCTATCGGCCTTGCTGCATTCACAGTCTCCAATGTTACAAGGATCCCGGCAAAGGAGATTTTTCAGGGCCTGGTCCCGTTCTTTTTGGCAGAGCTTCTGGTGGTCATTCTTATCATTGTATTCCCGGGACTGGTTAACTGGCTGCCAAATCTGTTGAGTCTTCTTGGTTCGTAGTTAAAAATTTGTAATCCACAAAATATTTTAG
>CAZGOQ010000052.1:0-14701 GCA_964527315.1 uncultured Oscillospiraceae bacterium
AGACTCCCAATCGTGTAATGTGAATAGGGAGGCGATATCTGTGATGGAAGGATTTCTTCAATGTCCGGGCAGGGATTGCCCGGTTTCCCTTTGCCTATAAAGCAATATCAAATCTCTACTTCCTGTTCCCGGCTGCTGTCCTCGCCCTTGGCCGCTTCAATTTCCTTCCAATGGTCATCCCAACTCTTCTTCCATGCGTCTATTAATTCCTGCGGCGGTTCTTCCATCGGTTCATAACAGGCGCAAAGGTCAATAGAGTCATATCAATAGCGATGCGTTCCTCGCTGCCCTCGATATAGCGTTTCTGCATCCGCTCATAAGCTTCAAATTCCTCCTAGGTGCTGAGACGATTGTAATATTTTTCTGTCTCGATCCGGTCAAGGGATGCCTGATAAGTGGATGCAACCAAGTCATTTTGAAGTGAGCAAACCTTATGGCTTTGAATTATGATTACCAACGCGTTTGAAAAGAAAGAAATACACTTCACTATATTGCAACGCAACCTAAGCTACTCCTGTGCTATAATATTATTTGGATAATAATGTTTTTAACACTCAGAAAGGATGCACAATACTATGATTTTATCTACAGATCTTCTTATTATCGGTTCGGCTGGTTGCGGCTTGACCGCAGCAGTCAGGGCAAAAGAAATAGGCATCAAACGTGTAACACTAGTAGAAAAGAACCGAATCCTCGGCGGCAGCACCCGAATGTCTGTGGGGCTGTGGGCTGTGGGTTCTCCACTACAACGGCGAATGGGAATCAATGAGGACCCGGACGAGTGCTTCAAAGAATTTATGGACTGCACCAACTGGGAAGCCAATCCGCGGTTAATCCGCAAATACATTTTCCGTTCCGGCAGTATGATTGAATGGTTAGAAGGAAAGGGAGTCCCTTTCGACGATATCGTCTGGAAGGGTGGCGGCCGAGGAGTAAAGGGCACTTATCTGGGCGGAAGGAAAGTTGTCCACATGGCTCATGCCCGAACCGGAAACTACATCATCACCCTTTTGGAGCAACAGGCACGCGAACTGGGCGTAGATATCCTGACAGAGACTCGGGCGGAACATCTCATCCAAAGTGAGAGCAGTGAAGTACGGGGTGCCATCGTACGCCGCAGACAGGAGAAAATTCGTATCGAAGCAAAGGCCGTCTTGTTGGGTACCGGCACTATTTCCAATAATCAGGAACTCATTCACCAGCTGCTTCCTCAATGGGATCTGGGCGGTATGAAAATAATCGGAGCCTTGCCCTATGCTACTGGAGACGGCTATCTTATGGCCAAAGAGGTAGGCGCACGGACTGGCATCGTGGGTGTCGTCTTTATCTCTCCTCACAGTCATTCCACCGATCACCACCTGGGTTTTCTCGGTAGGCGGGCAGAGTGTGTCTGGCTGAACCAAAATGGCCAGCGTTTTTATTCCGAATCCGATTTTAACTATAGAGACTATGAATGGCGTGCTGGACTGTGTCTGCATCAGCAGCCCGGCCGCCAATGCTGGGCCGTAATCGATCAGGCTCTGTTGGACAAGTGGCTGACACAGCGGCAGATGCTCTCTAGCGTGGAATACTTTCAGGGCGGTGTTCGCACCGGCCTGACTGACGCTTATGGCTCGGAAAAAGGTTATGATGAGGTTGACGCTATGGCCTGGATGGATCAGATTCCCGCCAAGCTGGAAAAAGCCATCTCTTCCGGTATATGCCTAAAGGCTAAATCGCTAGACGAAATTGCCGCCTGGATCGGCTGCAATGCGGATGCGCTGCGTCGGTCGATGTACAACTATAACGAAATTTACTGTGCAGACGGTTACGACCCGGACTTCCTGAAGGATCCGCAGTACCTTACTCCACTGCGTACGCCCCCTTACTATGTGTTCCATATGGAAGAAGGCCTGGACAGCATTAACGGCGGTATTCAGATCGATGACAATTTCCGGGTCCTGGACGAGGATTGGCGGCCTATCCCCGGTCTCTACGCCGGTGGGACTTGCGCAACCGGCTTTTCTGGCCGAAACTACGCCTTTGGCGGTACCTGCCTGGGTTCCGCAGTGTTTTCCGGCTATGTTGCTCCAGAGATCATAGCCAAAGAGATACGGGGCGAAGTCGTACTGTAAAACGAGAGAAGAAAGGATAAATACCATGGGAAATAATATTATGCAGATGTCCTATGAGCAACTCAACACCGCCTATGGAAACCGGCCCGTGCAGGATTATGAGACTGATATTCTGATCATCGGCGGATCTGCCTGTGGCCTTTCTGCTGCAGTGCGGGCCAGGGAGAATGGCGTGGAGCGCGTAATGGTCCTGGATCGGGGTAAGATTCTCGGCGGAAGCGCCCGCATGGCGGTGGCCTTTTGGGGCTGCAATACCAATGCCCAGCGCCGATTCGGCGTCAAGGGAAAGAGCATGGATCCGGATGCCGTATACGAGGAATACATGGATGCCCAAAACTGGGAAGTCAACTCCAAGCTGATTCGCCGGTGGACTCTGGAATCGGCAGAAAACGTGAACTGGTTGGAGTCCAAGGGCGTCATATTTGACGAAATTTCCGGTATCGGCATCGGTATCGGCGTGGATGGACTGGATGTCGGACAGATGCAATCAGGCCATTTCAGCAGCCTTCGCACTGGCAGGGCCGTTGTCAACGCCCTAATCGCGGAGTGCGAACGGCTGAATGTGGACTGCCGTACCGAGGTGCGTGCATTCCGATTGCTGCAGGAAGACGGGCGGGTTTGCGGTGCGGTGGCTGCCGGACAGGAGGTGGATTTGCGCATCCGCGCACAGGCCGTCATGATCTGCACCGGCACCGTAATTGGCAACAAAGCCTTGGCAAAACAATTGATGCCAGATCGGAATCTGGACTTTTATTTTGTCTCTGATCTGCCCCACAATCAGGGGGATGGTTTACTGATGGCTCTAGATGCGGGCGCAAAGCGCGGCTTGATTGGCGTATACCCGATCGGTCCCTCCAATCACCCCTACAACATGCAGATTGGCCTGATTTCTCGTCGTCCGCAGATGGTTTGGGTCAATCGCAACGGCGAACGTTTTTTCTCCGAAGCAAAATACCACTACGGTGACTTCAACTGGCGGGGCGGTGTTGCTTTGGGACTTCAGCCGGAAGAAACCTGCTGGGCCATCATCTCTGAGCGTGCGTTGGACGAAATGCTTACCAACCGTAAACTGTACACTAACGTAGAGGTGTTCCAGGGCGGCATGAAAAACAAGAAGCTGTCCGCTGGATACGGTACAGAAGAGGCCTATTCCCTTTACGATTCCCGTACCGCTTGGATGGATGAGATCCGCCCGGGCATTGAAGCGGAAATCACTGCCGGTCGCTGTTTGAAGGCTGAGACGCTGGATGAAATCGCCGCCTGGATTGGCGCGGATCCCGCTGTGTTGCGCAAAACGGTGGAGAATTACAACTATGCCTGCAAGGTAGGTTACGATCAGGAATATCTGAAGCCAGCGAAATTTCTTTGGCCTTTAGACAGCGCACCCTATTATGTGTTCCGAATGAATCAGGCCGGTGACAACTGTGTGGGCGGCATCACCATTGATCATCACTTCCAAGTGCTGAACGAGGACTGGCGGCCTATTCCTGGACTCTATGCCGGTGGTGTGGCGGCCAGCGGCTTCGTAGCACGGCATTACAGTTTCGGTGGTACCTGCTTGGGATGCGCGCTCTATTCCGGTTATGCTGGAGGCAAAATTATGGCTGAGTTCGTTCAGTCGCAAAAGTAACCCCTCAATTACTTTACGGCCTGCCTGGGAGTGAATCCAGACAGGCCGTTTTTCGAACACCCAGGAAGCCCTCCTGATGCAGGAGGGCTTCCTGGGTACGGTTGGACAGGCCTCTGTTTAACGCTGTATCAGCCCAAATACTGGGACAAATCAACATTGAAAATCACGTCGTCATGCTCTTTGAAATAGTCAAGATACGCCTGACAGACGGTTGCCATCTCGGGGACGGTACCAGTCGCGCCGCCCAAACCCTCAATCATGGCAGGATAGCCATAGACATTAATTGCATCCATGAAAGTCATACAGTCCTCATCGGTCATATAGACAACATTCATACCAGCATCTTCGCACAGTTGGACACATTGCGAGGCCAAATCCCCCACATATGCCGCTGCCCACTGTTCGGTGTGAACAGAGGCATCAGTCAGGATCTGCTGCTGCGCGGGAGTCAACGCGTTCCAGGAGTCACTGTTGATAGCGAAATAGCCCATAGTTTGATACAGATTACCCATGACGAGCGTCTTGCACACTTCATAGAGTTTTGCTGAAACCACGTCAGCGGCGGACATATTGGCTGTTTCGCAGACTCCGGTGCGCAGATTTTCATACCACTGTGTAGTATCAATGACAACCAGAGATGAGAAACCCATCTTGGCATACTGGGACTCAGAGGCCAAACCAAGTTTCAGGGGATGCAGTTCCTCCCAGGAATTGACCTCTACAGTCGAGACATAAGCGTCTACGCCGGTGGGAATGACGCAAGGCAGCAGAATGCTATTATACTTGGCAAGTTGATCGGCGTAGATTTTTGCGGTTTCTTCATTGTCATACGCTACCCAGTGGGCCATATCCAAGGCCTCATCAACGGAGTTGAACGCCAACTGCATGCCGCAAAAGGCGGGAAGATCAAAGGCAGTAGCGGGCGGGAAGATACAAATCATATCCACGGAGCCATCAGCCAGCATTCCCAGCTCTTCATCATATCCTCCCAAATTGCCGGACAGGTACAATTCAATGGTGATATTGCCGTTGGACTGCGTTTTCACGTACTCCTTAAATTCAGTCCAGGCAAGTCCCCACTCAGAGGTGGGCAGACCAGCCTCCGCCACACTCAACGTCACGGCGGGTCCCAGATCGTCAGTCGCGTTTTCGCCGTCACTTGAAATAGCGGGATCGTTCAAAGATGTGTCATCAGAGCTGTGCTTGTACGCATTGTTTCCGCATGCGCTCAGAGCAAACAGCATGGCCAGTGCAAGCAGAAACGCCAAAAACTTTGTTTTTTTCATAACATTGTTCCTCCACTTCGTTTTTGTTTTGAACGTATACTTTCCATTTATCTTTAACGTCTTACATGATCAAATCCGGCAGGAACGAGATAATCTGCGGGAAAAAGGCGACAATGTAAGCCGTGATTACAGTGATAATGCAGTATGGCCAGATCCCTTTGAATATGACCGCAGGGTTGACGTTAACTGCGTTTGCGGTGATAAAGCATCCCATGCCGATGGGTGGTGTGATCCCACCCAGATTGATTAGAATGACCAAACAAATCATCATAGCATAGCCGTCAAAGCCAAGGCTTGTCATGATGGGGAAGATAATTGGCACTGTGATAAAGATGCAGGACATGATATCCATTACACAGCCACAAATTATATAAAAGATTACCACCACAGTGAATATGACAATCATCGGCGCATGGATAGAGGATATCCAGTCAATCGCCACGTCAGGAAGCTTGGTTAACGTAATTAGGCGTCCAAAGAGAGTGCCAGCCAGCATCAAAGGGAATACGTTGGAGTTGATTTCAATGGCGTCTACGGCAGCTTTAAATATCTTGCGCAAAGGAATCCGTTTGACCAAAGCATAAATTACCACAGCGAAAGAACCCACTGCACCACCGACGGTTGCGGAAAAGAAACCGGTGGCTGCGCCGATAATGATAATGCAAAACAGGGCAACTACGGGGATCAGGAGTCTAAGGGACTTGATTTTTTCCTTCATCGGCACCTTTTCACCAGTGGCCGAAGGGACCATTTTGCTGTTGGGCAGACGGGAGATAATCTGCACATAAAGCAGAAGCAGAATCGTCGTTAGCAGACCTGCACCGACGCCACACATCAGGCCCCGTGCAATGGAAAGTTCACAGAGCATGCACGTTACCAAAATAGCGGCGGAGGGAGGAATCAGCGAAGCCAGCGCGGAGGAGGTGCAAATGCAGGCCAGCGCATTACTGCGCTCATAACCATATTTATCCAGCGATGGCATGGCCATGCGGGAAAAGATGATGGAACCGGAGGTGGCAGTGCCGGAACAGGCACCAAAAACGGTGTTAGCAACAATGACGCTGGAGAGCAGTCCACCCCTGGTGTTTCCGAGCCAAGCATTGGCCGACTGGAATGTGCCCTCCGCGATACCGGACGCTTCGGTCAAGACGCCCATAAAGCCAAACAAAGGCAGTAATGCAAACGAATACGATGCAGCAGTAATAAAGGGAGCGGTGGTAAACTGGGTGTCTACCATAGACGGGGATACAATCAGCATCATACCTACCAGAGAACATATGGCCATGGACAGATAAACCGGGAATCTCAGCAAAATCAGCACAATCATTGCTATAAAAGCAAGAATTCCAATCATTGCAGGTGTCATTGATCCACTCCTCCTTTTTTGGGGGCCGATGGCGCGTCAATGGGCAAATGCCTTGTAGCCTCCATGAACGCCTCCTCCTCTGTGCCGGGCAGTGGAATCATATTGAAAACCAGCCGAACCACTGTCCACAAAGATGTGAGCGCAAGCATGACCCAGCCGATTCCCATTATTGCCGCAAATGGCCAGAGCGGAAAGCCATTCATGGCTCCACTGAGGTTGCCCTTCAGGAACATCTCCACTGCATATTCAAACCCGAGCTTACCAAAATAGGCACACACGGCTGTCCCAGCGAAATTAGCCACAATACAGCACATTTTTTTGATGGCTGGAGGATATTTACCGTAGGTCAACTCCACAGTGGTGTGTTTATCTTTCAATTGAACGATGGCCAAGCCCAAAAAGACGATAGCGACGTTTAGGTAGGTGACCAGTTCTGTAGCACGTGGAATGCTTCTACGGAGGAATTTGCTGAACATTGCATCAAAAAAAGCTAGGCACATGATGAAAATGAGACATCCGGCGGCCAAATAGCTCATCCATTTAGAAATTCCAATCATGAAGGCATCAATTTTTGTTAATAGGGTTTTATTTTTCATACTACTCCTTTCCTCTCAAATCAAATCTGTGTACAGATACCGAAAGCGGTCTTAGTCGCGTTCAGAATGGTGTTACCAAATCCCGCGCAGTCGCCAATCGCATAATATGCGCTTTTCACCGCCGCCAGGTCAGCTGTGGCTTCCAGGGCGGGCTTCATACCGGAGGCAATCACTACCGTATCGGCCCTAATCAAATGCTCAATACCGTTTTCGTCCACATAGCGCACGCCCGCTGTCTCCACCGCAGTGCAGCGCGCCTTGGTATGAGCGGTGAAACCTTTTGCCTTCTCACAGGTTTCCAACAGCAGGATACGGCAATGGATCGGCGGTGCGTCGGGCGCCAGCACGTCCTGCATCTCCAGCACGTCGACATTCTTCCCTTGCTCAGCCAGGTAGAGACCGGTTTCCATACCAATTTCGCCGCCGCCGATAATGGCGACCTGCTTCCCGCACCGTTCTGAGTGTTCAAGCGCTTCTAACGCTGTGATGACGTTTTCTCCGTCTATCCCAGAGATGGGGGGGATGACCGGTGTAGAGCCAAGTGCAGAGATCACCACATCATAGCCCTCTCCATCCAGCAATTCCACAGTGGCCTTTGTATTCAAAAGGATCTTTGCACCGCTGGTTTTCGTCTGGCGGATCAACCAATCAGCGTAACGCTTAGTCGTCCATTTGATGTCTGGAATCCCAGCGTAAAAGAGTTGTCCGCCCAGCGAGGCACCTTGCTCATATAGCGTGACGTCGTGCCCCCGACGGGTCAGCTCCAGCACTGCGTTCATTCCGGCTGTACCGCCGCCTACCACAGCTATTTTTTTGATTGTGTCCGGCGGCGTCTGCATCCGGTCCAGCTTATGCTCAATACCAAAGGCAGGATTGACGGAACAGTTACTCAGCCAAAGACCGGGCTTGACCTGATGGCATTTATTGCACCGCAGACAAGGGCGCACGTCCTCGCCCTGGCCAGCGTATAACTTGCGCACAAAGTGGTCATCGGCGATCATACCCCGGGCAATGCCGATGAAATCAGCCTGACCGTCAGCGATAATCTGTTCAATTTTTTCAGGATCGTGGCAGCCAGCTACACAGTCGATGTGCATTTTGGTTCCGCTCTTCTTGATGGCTGCGCACAATTCCAAATGAGGCATCTCTATACGCTGAATTGGAATAGCATTAGAAGCATCAATTTGTCCCCCCCGGATCTGAAGGATGTCGATGATCCCCTCCGCTGCATTGGCAAAGTAGATAGACTCCTCCAGGGTTTTGCCGCCCTCGTACTCATGTTCATCGCCGGAGATACTGGCTTCGATCAAAAAGTTCTGGCCACAGGCATCCTTGATGGCTTTAAACAGTTTGAGGGGAAAACGAGCGCGATTTTCCCAGCTGCCGCCGTATTGATCCGTTCGATGATTGGTCAGTGGCGAGAGGAACCGCCCCAAAAAGCCCATCCGATAGGGCATGGGAATAAAGCAGCCGTCATAGCCCATTTCCTTGGCCAACAGTGCTTCACGCACATGCGCCTGGATCACTTCCTCCAATACCCACTCCGGCGCCTCCTTGCCTACGCGGGGAACGCTTCCGTCACCCTCCACATGGGGAGTCGGGATGCCCGCAGAACAGTCGTACTCTGCGATTTTGGAACCGGGGACATTGTCCCCGTTGGGCGGGAAAAGAAACAACATTGCCTTTCCCCCGTAATAATGTACCGCATCAGCCATCTGGCACATATAATGTTGGGATGGGCCATGGTAAATATCGATGTGATTGGTGTGGGACGTATCTTCCATTACTACCGGATCCCGGTGCTTACACACGACGATACCCGCACCGTCCCGTGCCTTGTTGGCAAAGTGGGTAATCAGTCCCTCTCCGATATAGTTCTGGTCACCTTGTACAAAATGGGGGCTGCAACCAGACGCAATAATGCGGTTGCGAATCTGCACGCCATTTATCGTGATTGGGCTGAGCAGATGAGTATATTTGATAGCCATTGTTCCTCCTCGTTCGTAGTGGTCCTAAATATCATAAGCGGTAAAATATGCGCCACGGCTGGTCTTGAGAATGTCGCCAGCCTTAAGGCAATCACCAATCATCCGTACCTTGCGGCCCGGTTGAAACAGCGAAATTGCCTCGTTAGATTTGGGGCGCAGCCCCACTGCAACCACCACACAATCTGCATTTACGAGCTGCTCCTGACCTTCCTTCTCATACCACACGCCCTGATCGTCGATGCGTACCACCCTGGCATTCAAAACGTGATGGAAACTAGGTTCATTCTGCCATGCGGCGTGGAAGATGGAGCCATAATGGATCGGCGTTACATCTGGAGCCAACTTACCCCGCATTTCCAAAACGGTGACGTCCGAGCCACGACGGGCGAAAAAGATGCCGGTTTCAACACCAACCTCGCCGCCGCCGATGATAGCAATTTTCCCCTTCAGCTTGTCCGGCGCAAGTAAAGCTTCCACACAGGAGTACACCTGATCGCCATTCGCGCCAGGGACAGACAGGGCAATGGGTTCGGAGCCAGTAGCCGCCACCACTTCGTCAAATTCTTCCGCCTCCAGTAATTCTCTGGTCGCTTGTGTGTTTAGGCGAACCTCAATGCCGCTTTTTTCAACCTGACGGATCAGCCATTCGCAGTAGCGCTTGACTGTCCACTTGAATTCTGGAACACCGGCTGCCGGAAGCAGACCGCCCAAGTGATCTTTCTGCTCAAACAGCACCGGAACGTGGCCCCGTTGCAACAAAAAGAGCGCACATCTCATGCCCGCCGGACCGCCGCCAACTACGGCTACGCGCTTCTCTCCCTGAGTAGGCCGGGCATAGTAGTCACGCTTGTGGCTCAAATTGAACATTGGGTTCAGGGAACAAACGGAAGACCAGGGTTCTCTGGCGTTGTAATAGTGACATTTATTGCATCGCAAGCAAGGGACTATGTCCTCGGCCCGGTTTTCGGCCAGTTTATAGCCAAATTCCGGATCAGCAATAAAGGCGCGGGCAATCCCGATGAAGTCAGCATCGCCCTGCGCAAGGGCTTCCTCCGCCCAATGAGGGTCATCGTAACCACAGACTGAGTTCACCATAACTGAACCGCCAAATTCGGCAATGCGGCGTTTTAATTCCCGTGCCTGACTGCGGAAAGGAGTTGGACCTTCGTCAAAGGGCGTGGTACTCTGGATATCAATCATTGGCGCAGCCAATTGTATAATATCTATCTTCCCCTCCGCCAGTCGGGCCAATTCCACTGTGTCGTCCATTGTCCAGCCGCCTTCGACCTTCTCGTCACCAGTGATTTTGCACTCAATGATGAAGTCCTGACCGCAGGCTTCTTTAATGGCGTCACAAATCATCAGCGGGAAACGGCAGCGATTTTCCACACTTCCGCCGAACTCGTCTTTACGGAAGTTGGTGAGCGGAGATAAAAAACGACCGGCCATGCCCAGGCGATAGCCCATATGGATATGGACGCCATCAAAGCCACAATCCTGATACTGGAGGGAATACTTTACATATTCATCGATGATCTGCTGCATGTAGTCCCGATTCATTGCCTTGCGTCCGCTACCGCCGCGGGTAATGCCTTCTCCGGAAATGGCCTCCACCGGTACATTGTCGGAACAGTCGCAGGGACCGAAATTTTCCAGCTTTGCGCTGACCATACACAGTGCCTTGGAATTATAGAAGTGAATGGAGTCAGCCAGCATGGACATATAGTGGGTATTCTTTGGGTCATCCAAATCGTAGAGTGGCTCATGGGGGGTGCCCACATTCATTGTGGCGTTGATATCCACGATGGCTGCGCCACTTTTGGCAATATCAGTATAAAAGGCAATTACCTCGTCAGTGGGGAAGGGTTCTCCAGCCTGGATGAAGGAGGGCAGCATCGATGTGGCAATAATATGACTCTTCAGCAGGTGGCGCCCCATGCGGATCGGACTAAGCAGGTTAGGAAACGAATATTTCATTTTAATCATCCTCTTTCTTCATACTGTCGTTTTCGCGGCTCCCCGGCGGAATCTTGTTTCCCACAATAGGAAAAGGACCAAAACCAGAATAACCAAGGAGCAGCCCGCCGCTATTTCATTTTAATCCCCCTCTTTCTTCATACTGTCGTTTTCGCGGCCCCTCGGCGGAATCTTGTTTCCCGCAGTAGGAAAAGAACCAAAACCAGAGCAACCAAGAAGCAGCCCGCCGAGCCAAAGTACATCGCAGCAAAGCCCAGGTTGTCGATGACTAACCCCCATGCCACTGAACCGACGCCAACGCCTGCGTCCAGCCCACAATAGAAGATAGCGCTTGCCGCGCCTACGCGCCACTCTGGCGTATCCCGGACGGCGAGGGCGTTGAGCACTGGGATAAACATGCCGTTGCAGAATCCATAAGCAGCGCCGCAGAGCAGAAATACAGCTATGTTCGAAGTCAACGCCAGAGCGGAGCAAAAAACACAGCCCAGTATGATTCCCGGTACCAGCACGACTAGGTGGCCAAATCGATCAGAGATACGCCCCGCAATCAACTTTGCCAAAAACATCATCACTGCGGCGACGGTATAGAACAGTCCCGCCTGCTCGAAGCCCCGGTGAGCAGCATATAGCGTGATAAAGGAGATGATGGAAGCGACAGAGAAGCTGATGACGAAGTTTACGGCAGTGGCCGGGAATAATTTTGGCCCAAATCCCGAATCATCTGCGTCAGCGGAACTATCAACTGACATGGACTTTCTCGGCCCCCGAATTTCCCCCCCGCGCACCGACAGGGCAAGTAAGGCCACGAAAGCGGTCAGGATACCAAAACACATATAGACGCCCCGATAGCCGATTTCCGCAGCGAGCGCGAGGGCCACTGGAGGCGCTACCGCAGTGGCCACGCTCTGCCCTATCCCGTAATAGCCGATGGCCTCACCCAACCGCTCTGGTGCAATGCAGGCAGCGACGGAGGCGGCGGTGGCTGTTGTGGCGGCAGAGTACCCTATAGCCTGCAGTACCCGGATCACAAACAACCCGGCATAGCTCTCTACAAATCCACACAAAACGATGGACAGACCAAACAATCCTCCCCCGATCAGCAGGGTAAACCATCGGCTTTTGGCATCCACCAACAGGCCGCTGAGTACCCGAGCAACGATACAGGTGACGCCAAACACGGCAGACAATACTCCTGCGCTGCTCGCGCTTGCGCCGATGCTATTGACATAGAGTGAGAATGTGCTATATAATGTCTCTACACCCATGTTAACGATGAAAAACGCTGCAACAATCACAAGAAAGATAAAGGTGAAGATACGATCACGTCCTGTTTTCGACATATGTTTCTCCTTAGCGCCAAGATTTTTCTATATCGTTATTATTTTACTGTGTGTTCTATAAAATTGCAATAATAAAACAGGAAACGCTCGTTCGAATATACCGAATAAAGCAATTCAAAATAGCGAAGAATAGCCTGGGTAAATCCATCAAAGCCGCTGCTGGTTCTCTTTCCTTGAATAAGAATAAGCCCGATTTGCTCGTTAGAAGTGACTTTGACCAAGATACCTTGTAAACCAGGCGAGTCAGTAGTAAACGATTAGGAAATCGTCATGGATGAAAGGAAGCTAACTATGATTTCACTTGAGCAAATCAGACGTTTTTTAGTGATCGCAGAGTATATGAATTTTACAAAGGCAGCAGACGCTATGTTTATCAGCGTCTCTACCCTGAGCAAAAGCATCTCTGATATGGAAAACGCGCTGGGATTGCAGCTATTTCACCGCGCTCGAAACGGAATTACGCTGACGGAAGCGGGAGAAATTATGATGTCTAACGGTCCGCGTATTCTAAATGAGGTTGAGCGGCTGGAGCAAGAGCTAATCAGCAGTTATCACAACTCCGGCAGCCGCATTACCATCGGCGGCAGACAACTGATTTGCCCGAAACTAACCAAACTCTATCGTAGCTTTTCTTCGACATATCCCCGTGATGGATTTGAGATAGTCAAACTCGATTATGGACAAACCGGGCGTGCGCTAAATCAAGGCAGCATCGATTTGGGCATACTGATTGACGTCGAGTTAGAGGGCGAAGATGGAAACTATGTAACCTATAATCTTGAAGAGTGCTGCGCCGTGGCCGTCGTATCCCCTTTTCACGAGTTGGCCGACCGGACAACGATCACCCTCAAGGAAGTTGACAAATACCGTTGTATCTACTGTGCTCCCCCTAATGACTGCACATTGGTCAATCGTCCGGAGATTGTTAATTATTTGGAAACCTTCCACTTCAGTCACCGCGTGGAGACAGAGGAGACTCTGTTGACGCTGATCCGAACCGGCTTTGGCGTAGGGATCATGCCGGAGCCGGTGGCAAAGTTTTTCTGCTCCGATATGATCCACCTCCACTTCTCCGATCGAATCGATAAAATGCACGTCACGCTGTTTTGGAAAGCAGACAATACAAACAGCGCTCTCCTCCATTTCCTTTCTTTACTGCAATATCCTGAATGATGACAGCAGCCTATGTTTGTGTCACCAGGCCGATGATATAGCCGTCAGATGTGGTGGTTTGCGATTTCTTGTACATTTCCGTAAAAATGCCGCTCCTACGGCATCACGGACTTTCCGTAAACCGCCGCCCGGTCCCGGAACGTGGACAGCGGCATCCCGCACTCCTTTGCCGCAGCAGTGCAGGTGCATTTGCCGGATTTCCAGCGCTGGTAGACGCTGTGAAAGTTCGCGGGCAGGGAACCGGGCGGCCTGCCAAAGCGTACGCCCCGGGCTTTGGCGGCGGCAATGCCCTCGGCCTGACGCTGGCGGATGTTCACGCGCTCGTTCTCCGCCACGAAGGACAGTACCTGAAGGACAATATCGCTCAGAAATGTCCCCACAAGGGCATTAGCCCTCATGTTCACCATGGATATTTTCACAATGAGAATGATGGTCCCAAAGGTGCAACTAGGTTATCAACAAAAGAGCGCAAAATGGTTGACCGCGTTATTAAGGCGTGGTATAATAAAAAAAGCAAGTAGTAATGTAGGAGGAGCAAGCGGTGTTTGCCGCTGGCCCGGTGCAAATCCGGGCGCTTGCTATACCGTCATTGGAAAAAACCAATGGCGGTATTTTTATGCGGATCAGAGGTGCCACTTATGGGCGGCAGAGGCGCAAGCAGCGGAGTAAGTAACAGCAACAACAAGGGCGGCGGCGGGAAAAATTATGGGACGCAGTATCACACGGTTCTAGAAGATGGCAATATCAAATTTGTAGAAGCAAATAGCCGTGAATCTGAGGCTCTGTTTGAAACCATGACTGCCGGACGTGTTTATGTCCGAGTGGGCGGGGAAAACCTGTTGCAGATCATTTACTTTGACACTGACAACAGACGCACAAAAACAATCGATCTAAATCATTTCCATGGTAAAGAAAAACCACACACGCATCATGGATATGAACACAACGAAAACGACAGTGAAAAAGGGTATACGCGATTGACAATCGAAGAAAAGAAAATGGTTGACAGGGTAGAACGGCTTTGGTATAATTATCTTGGCGGGAGATAGTTTAGGCTGGCAGAACATGTTGTTAGACGAGGCATCGGTTCAATTCCGGTTGACCGCCAAGCAGGGTGCAGAAATGCGCCCTGTTTCTATTTCTGAATATTTTAACCGTTGGCGGCTTTTGCTGTCAGCGGTATTTTTATGCCCGGAGGTGACTTTATGTGGCAAAAGGCAAATATCAAAAG
>CAZGOQ010000053.1:0-14687 GCA_964527315.1 uncultured Oscillospiraceae bacterium
CGCGGTCATCGTCACCACCGGCGGCATCGGCAACAACGTGGAGATGATCGAGAAGCATATGGGCTGGAAGTGGGGCGTTGATATGTTCACCTTCCGGATCCCCGGTCTGGACGGCGACGGCATGAATATGCTGTGGAATCTGGGCGCGTATCAGGCGAAAATCAACATGGAGGTCACCTATAATACCCCGGGTACCACCGACGTGTTCAAGACCCTCTCCGAAACCATGCGCCAGCCCAACCTGATGGTCAACCTGGACGGCAAGCGTTTCATCAACGAGGCCATCATGGACAACACCACCTACACCGGCAACTCTCTGCTACTCCAGAAGAAGCATATAGGCATTTCCATTATCGATTCCTCCATTGTAGACTACTATAAGAAAAATGGTCTGGACTATATCACCTATCATCATGGCGTGACCACTCTGGACAACTGGGATCGTGAGAAGGAACTGTACTTCTCCGGCGCCAAGGACGCGGGCGGCAACTCTGTGTTTGCCGGTGATGACAAGGAAGTCTCCTATGCGGAAGATTCCGAGCAGAACTTCTTCGAGTGCCAGACGCTGGAGGAGTTGGCCGAAAAAACCGGCGTCAATCTGGAGAACCTGAAAAAGACCATCGAGGAATACAACGCCATGTGCAACGGCGTCCAAAATGGATACGATTGGCAGTTCACCAAGCCCGCCCAGTTTCTCAAGCCCATTGTCAAAGCGCCTTATTATGCGGCTAAGCACTTCCCCTCCGGCTACGGTTCTCTGGGCGGTGTGCAGGTCAACGAAAATATGCAGGTGCTCAACACGGAACTGGATCCCATGCCCGGCTTCTATGCCTGCGGAA
Organism: uncultured Oscillospiraceae bacterium; assembly: GCA_964527315.1. GTDB lineage: Bacteria > Bacillota > Clostridia > Oscillospirales > Oscillospiraceae > HGM13006. Next base: position 840 of record CAZGOQ010000053.1, read on the forward strand.
CAGATACCGCTACCGTATTTGCGGATTCTTACTGCTTCTATCATCCCGGTTCTACCATGTCTTACGCCATCAACTCCGGCCGGATCGCCGGTATGGAGGCAGTCAAGTATATGGATTCTGACGAATTCATTGACCCTGAGGATTAAAATAGAAATCACAAGCCGCCCCGGAGCATTTCTCCGGGGCGGTCAGGCTGTCAAAAATCTGCGCAAGCGCCCTGATTTCTGTATGATAGAAAGCAATGGGGCGTTTTATAGAAAACAACGGATTAATGTGTTGCCGCAAACTTTTCTCTGATTTGCAGAAGAAATCTCTTGCATAATATAGAAATGTGTGCTATAATAGCCAAAGTAAGTATGGTAGATTGGAGAGTGAGCCGAGCGGCTCACTCTTTCTGCGATTTCATACAAACGTGACGGAACTGCAAGGGGGAAAATCAATGAGCAAGAAGATCGCGGAGCAGGTCTGGGCGCTGGCGGAGCCGCTGGCGGAGCGTCTCGGCCTTTCCGTCTGGGACGTGGAATACGTCCGGGAGGGCGGCGAATGGTTCCTGCGGATCTATATTGACAAAGACGGCCCGGTGGATATCTCTGACTGTGAAAATGTCTCCCGCGCCATGGATCCAATTCTGGATGAAACCGACCCGATTCCCAACAGCTACAATTTTGAGGTCTGTTCCGCCGGCTGTGAACGTGTCCTGAAACGGCCTGGAGACTTTAAACGCTTTGTGGGCGAAAAGATACTGGTGAAACTGTACTCTCCCCGAAACGGGCAGAAAGAGTATGTGGGAACACTCAAGGCATATGAAAACGGCGTCATTACGTTGGAAACGGCTCAAGAGACAATGGCACTTTCAAGCAAGGAGACCGCGCTGGTGCGGCTTTATGTGGATTTTTGATTGGAGGAATATGAAAGAATGAACGCAGAGATCATGGGGGCCCTGGAACAGCTGGAAAAGGAGAAAGGGATTCCCAAAGAATATATGCTGGACAAGATTGAGCAGGCGCTGCTTGCAGCCTATAAAAAAGATCATACCGGCTATACGGAAAATGTTGTGGTCAATATCGTGGACGGTGAGATGAAACTCTTTGTCCAGAAGGAGGCTGTGAAGGAGGTTCAGTTCCCCGCTACGGAGATCTCTATTGAGGAAGCGCAGGAAGTCTCTCCCGGCGCGGTGGAGGGCGATATTGTTGAGGTAGAAATTAAAGTTGGCCAGTTTGGCCGCATCGCCGCTCAGACTGCAAAGGGCGTTATCATTCAGGGGATCCGGGAGGCGGAGCGAGAGGTGGTATTTGGCCGCTTTAACTCCAAGTCCCATGAGATCCTCACCGGCACGGTGCTTCGTATTGAGCCGGACAGCGGCGATATTGTGGTTCGCATTGGTGCAGGCGCAGACCGGACGGATGCGTCGCTTGCCGTTAGCGAGCAGGTGGAAGGCGAAGATTATACCGAGGGCGATACCATCCGGGTCTATGTGGTAGATGTTCGGAAGTCCAATCGAGGTCCGCAGGTCATTGTCTCCCGGACCCATCCCGGTCTGGTCAAGCGGCTCTTTGAACTGGAAGTGCCGGAGATTGCAGACGGGACCGTGGAGATTCGCTCCATTTCCAGAGAAGCAGGCAGCCGCACAAAGCTGGCGGTCTGGGCTTCCGATCCGGATGTCGACCCCATCGGCACCTGTGTCGGCCCAAGAGGAGGGCGTGTCGGCGCGGTGGTGGATGAACTCAATGGCGAAAAAATGGATATCATCAAATATTCGGAGGATCCCGCCGAATTTGTGGCAGCGGCGCTGTCTCCGGCGGACGTTATAGAAGTCATTACCTACCCCGGTATGAAGAACTGCCGGGTCATCGTTCCCGACGATCAACTGTCTCTGGCCATTGGCAAGGAGGGACAGAATGTCCGCCTGGCTGCCCGGCTGACCGGCTATAAAATCGACATCAAATCCGAAACTGCTGCGGCAGAGTTGGAGGAGGAGGAAGAAGCGCAGGAGGAAGAAGCGCTGTTGGAAGAAGATGTCTCAGACGGTATGGAAACGGACTCTGATTCGGAGCCCGCGGAAGATGAGATGCTGACGGCAGAGGAATAAAATACAGCCTGCTCTTACGAAAATGAAGGTGAACGCAATGAAAAAGATCCCGATGCGGCAGTGTGTGGGCTGCCGGGAAATGAAACCGAAAATGGAACTGATGCGTGTGGTCAAGTCCCCGGAAAATGTGATTTCTCTGGATTTAAAGGGAAAGGCCCCCGGCCGCGGCGCCTATGTCTGCCGCAGTCAGGAGTGTTTGCGCCGAGCCATTAAATCCGGTGCGCTGGCCCGGGGATTTAACATGGAAATCCCGCAGGAGATTTATGAGCAGCTGGAAGCGCAGATGGAGGCGACAGGGGATGCATGAAAAAGCCCTGGGACTTCTTGGGATCTCTCAAAAGGGCGGCAACGTAGCCATTGGCGAGGAGCCGGTGGGGAACGCGGCGAGGACGGGAAAGGCCAGGCTCATCATCCTGGCTGCCGATGCGGCAGACCATACAGTGCGCAGAGCAAAATCCTTTGCGGCTCTGCACGAAAGCCCCCTGATTGCGGTAGAAGCGGACAGGAAAACTCTTGGTGCCCTGTTTGGACGCACCTCTGTCGCCATGCTGACCTTGACGGATATTTTTCTGGCCCAGCGCTTTTTAGAGTTGCTGGAACCAAAGGAGCGGTATCAGACGCAGCTGGAAGCGGTTCAAAGGAAAGCCGCAGTTATCCGGCAGCGAAAGCAGACGAAGGGGAAAAAGGATAGATAAGTATTTGGAGGTGGCTCAATGAGCAGTTTTGTGAAATATAAGATTCGCGAAGTTGCGAAAGATTTTGATATGCCGACAAAAACGGTGGTCGGCATGGTGGCGGAGCATTTTGAAGCGCCCAAATCCAGCGCGCAGGTGCTCTCTGATGATGAACTCAATCTGATTTTTGATCTGATCACCAGAGACAACCAGGTGGAAAATCTGGAGGAGCGGCTGAACGCGCAGGCACAGCAGCGGGCAGAGGAGCCTCAGGATGATCCTGAACTTCTGGTGGTGGAGGATCCCCAGTCCCGGAAGGCTCCGGCTCAGCCGGGGGCACAGGCGGGGCAGAGTCAGGTGCGGACAGGGACAAAGCAGCCTCAGGCGCAGCAAAGCCGGCCCCGGCAGGGCCAGGGACAGAATGTCCAGCCGCAGCCGAAGCGCAAAAAGGAGCGCCGGGTGGTAGACACCAGCCGCGTGACCGTCAATGCGGATCGGTTCGATGACCGCGTGGATGCGCTGGTGCCGGAGCGGGTGCAGAAATATACCAGCAAAAAAGAGCGCGTTGGGAATAAAAGCAACAAAAAACGGGGTAATTTCGGCAATAAGCGGCGGAACGAGGAGCAGGAGCAGATGCGCCGGCTTCAGCTGGAAATCGCGAAAAAAGCCCCGGTCAAGGTTTCCATTCCTGACGAAATTAACGTGGGCGAACTGGCTTCCCGCATGAAGAAAACCGGCGCGGAGGTAGTAAAGTGTCTGATCAAAAACGGCGTGATGGCGTCGGTTTCAGATGTGATCGACTATGAGACTGCCGCGATTATTGCAGAGGAAATGGGCTGCAAGGTGGAGCATGAGGTGGTCGTGACCACAGAGGAGCGACTCATCAACGACCATGTGGACACCGAGGACGAACTGGAAAGCCGGCCTCCTGTCGTGGTAGTCATGGGCCATGTCGATCATGGCAAGACCAGCCTGCTGGACTATATCCGGAAAAGCCATGTGGCATCCGGCGAAGCCGGCGGCATTACCCAGGCCATCGGCGCCTATCAGGTGGAGGTGGGAGACAGCATGATCACCTTCCTGGATACGCCCGGCCACGAAGCCTTTACTTCCATGCGTGCCAGAGGCGCCATGTGTACGGACATTGCGATCCTTGTGGTTGCGGCGGACGACGGCATTATGCCCCAGACCGTGGAATCTATTAACCATGCCAAGGCGGCGGAGATCCCTATTATTGTTGCCATCAACAAGATGGATCTGCCCGGCGCGAATCCTGATCGGATCAAGCAGGAGATCATGCAGTACGAATTGATCCCCGAAGAATACGGCGGTGATACGATCATGTGTGAAATCTCCGCTAAGACCGGACAGGGTATACAGGAACTTTTGGAGATGGTCGTGCTGACGGCGGAAATGCGGGAACTCAAAGCCAATCCCAACCGGGAGGCCCACGGCACGGTCATCGAGGCACGGCTGGATAAAGGCCGCGGACCTGTGGCGACCATGCTGGTGCAGAACGGAACGCTGAATCAGGGCGATGTTATCATTGCTGGAACGACCGTGGGCCGTGTCCGTGCGATGACCGATTATCGCGGCAGAACGCTGAAAACAGCCGGCCCTTCCGTGCCGGTAGAGATTATTGGTATGGCGGAGGTGCCCCAGGCGGGCGATATTTTCAACGCCGTGACCGATGAGCGGATGGCCCGTCAGCTGGCCGATGAGCGGAAGCAGGCGGAAAAGGATGCACAGGTCAAAAATCTCAGCGGCACGGTAACGCTGGAAAACCTGTTTGCCCATATGCAGGAGGGCAGCATGAAGGTGTTGAATATTATCGTAAAAGCGGATGTACAGGGATCTGCCGAAGCGGTCAAGGCCAGTTTGCAAAAACTCTCCAACGAGGAAGTGCAGGTCAAGGTCATCCACTCCGGCGTCGGCGCGGTCAACGAATCCGATGTACTTCTGGCCTCCACCTCCGGTGCGATCATCGTGGGCTTTAACGTCCGGCCGGAAACCGCGGCGGCCGCGGCGGCGGCCAGATCCGGTGTAGAGATTCGCACTTACCGTGTTATCTACGAATGCATTGAAGAGGTAGAACAGGCCATGAAGGGAATGCTCGATCCAAAGTTCCAGGAGGCCGTGATCGGTCACGCTACGGTGAAGCTGACCTACAAGGTTTCCTCTGTGGGCACGGTGGCCGGATGCTATGTCAACGACGGCCGGATTGAGCGCAATGGCTCTGTCCGTGTGGTGCGGGACGGCATTGTGGTGCATGAGGGTGCGCTTGGCTCGCTCCAGCGGTTTAAGGATTCGGTGAAAGAGGTTACAGCAGGCTTCGAATGCGGCATGACCGTGGAGAAATACAACGATATCAAGGAAGGCGACGTCTTTGAATGCTTCATTATGGAGCAAATCAAGGACTGATATAAGGAGGGACGTTCGTGGCATCCAGCCGAATTGGACGTATCAATGAAGAAATTATGCGGGAACTGAGTACGCTGATCCGCTCACTGAAGGATCCCAGAGTGCAGGGGATGATCACCATTACCCGGGTAGATACGGCGTCGGATCTGCGTACAGCCAAGGTCTATATCAGTGTCTATGAGAAAGAGCGAAGCAAAGATGTCATAAAGGGGCTGAAATCCGCCGGCGGGTTCCTGCGGCGGCAGTTGGGGATCACATTGCAACTGCGCTATACGCCGGAGTTGATTTTCGAGGAGGATCACTCCATCGAGCACGGCGCCAGAATTTTCGATATTTTATCCCAACTGGATATTTCCAGGGAAAACGAGGATGAAAACCATGAATAATCAAGAGACGGTGGCATTCCTTCGGGAAAACGACAACTATCTCATTATCAACCACCGGCGGCCCGACGGTGATGCGGTCGGAAGCGCTGCGGCCCTGTGCCGCGGGCTCCGGACTATGGGAAAGACGGCGGCGGTATGGAAAAATCCCCAGACCACAGCGCACCATCTTCCCTTTCTGGAAGGGCTGGAAACGGACACGACGCCGGAAGGCGCGGTTTTCATTTCTGTGGATCTGGCGACGGAAAATTTGCTGCCGCTGAATGGGGAGCAGTTCGCCGGGAAAATCAAGCTGTCCATCGACCACCATATCTCCAACGATGGCTATGCGGAGTTTACCAATGCAGCGCCCCAGTGTGCAGCCTGCGGGGAACTGCTGCTGGTGCTGCTGAAAGAACTGGGTCCGGTCACGCCGGAGATGGCAAATGCGCTGTATCTGGCAGTTTCTACGGATACCGGCTGTTTTCAGTATTCCAATGTGACCGGCAACACGCTGCGAACGGCGGCGGAACTGAAGGATTTGGGTGCGGACACCTATGCCATCAATAAGGTCATGTTCGGCACAAAGACCATTGCACGGCTGCGGCTGGAAGCGGCCTTGACAGACGGCGTGGAGTTCTACGCCGGAGGTCAGGTGGGACTTTGCGTCATGACCAACGAACTGTTGGACAAGCTTGGGGTCACCGCCGATGACACCGATGATATTTCCGGTTTCCCGCGGGGAATCGAAGGCGTAGAGATCAGCGTGATGATCCAGGAACTTCGAGAGGGCGGAGCGAAAATTTCCCTGCGAACCGGCCTTCATCACAACGCCCAGGACATTTGCGCCCGTCTGGGTGGCGGCGGTCATCAGGCGGCGGCCGGGGCCTCCGACGATGTGGGCGTAGAACACGCAAAGAAACGTGTGCTGGAGGCCATTACCCAGAGCGGCGTTGTACTCTGAGCGCCCTTTCAGGCGGAAGGAAGTATGGCTCCAATAATATTTGAACTTGGATATGGTCTGGACGCCGCAGCCAGTCTGCGGGTCATGGTCTGGGCCTGCATTGGAATATAGCGGGGGAATCATGAACGGATTTCTGATCGTAGACAAGCCTCAGGGCTGGACCTCCCACGATGTGGTGGCAAAGCTTCGAGGCATTTACCATGAGAAGCGCATCGGCCACTCCGGAACGCTGGACCCTATGGCCACCGGCGTTCTGGTGGTGTTTCTGGGGCGGGCAACACGGGCAGCGGAACTCTGCGAAAACGATGAAAAAGAGTATATTGCGGGATTGAAACTGGGAATTGTAACCAGCACCCAGGATATTACTGGAAAAGTGCTGGAATCATGCCCGGCGGCAGTCTCCCGGGAAACGCTGGAGAAAACGCTCAGCGGCTTTCTTGGCGCTCAGCAGCAGCTTCCTCCCATGTATTCCGCAGTGAAAATCGGCGGGAAAAAACTCTATGAATTGGCCCGAAAGGGAGAGGAGATTGCCCGAAAGCCCAGAGATATCACCATTCACAGTCTGGAATTGATGGACTGGAACGGACAGGAGGGACTTTTGCGGGTGGTCTGTTCCAAGGGAACCTATGTGAGAACGCTCTGCCATGATATCGGCGCGGCGCTGGGAACCGGCGGCTGCCTGTCCTCCCTCAAGCGCACACGCGCAGGACGCTTTTCTATTCAGGAAGCGCTGACGTTGGATGAAATCCTGCGGGCCAAAGAGGAAAACGGGCATCTACCGTCGCTTCGCTCTGTGGATAGCCTGTTTTTGGAGCATCCAAAGCTTATACTGAGCGCCGAAGAAGCCCGTCGATGTAAAAATGGAGCGGAAAATCCGAAACCGGGTATGCCGGAGGGAGATTATCGAGTCTATGGGCCGGGAGATGAGTTTTTGATGTTGGGCCGTATTCGGGCTGGTAGACTTGGGACGGTGAAAAGTTTCTTTGAGGTGAAGCAAGGGTGAAAGAGATCGCGGGCCGGGTCATAGCGCTTGGCTTTTTCGACGGCGTCCATCTGGGACACGCCAGTTTGCTCAAAATAGCAAAAAAAAGAGCAGAGGAACTGAAGCTATGCGCCGCAGTCATGAGTTTTGACCAGCACCCGGACAATTTAGTGGCGGGGACAAAGGTCCCTTTGATCAATTCCATTGCGGATCGGACGGAGATCCTGTCCCGATGCTTTGGTATTGAGGATGTGATTCTGGCGCATTTCGATGAAGCCATGATGCATATGCCATGGGATCAGTTCATTGAAGACTATCTGGTGCGCCAACACCATGCGGAGCATTTGGTCTGCGGATATGATTTCCGCTTTGGCGACAGGGGACAGGGAGATCCCGAAAAACTGCGGGAAAAATGCAAGAAGCTGGGAATCGGCTGCGATGTGTTGCCCCAGTTTATGCTGGATGGGGTCACCGTCAGTTCAACCTATATTCGAACGCTTTTGCAGCGGGGCGATATGCGTGAGGCCATGCGCTTTCTTGGGCGCCCACACTGTCTGTCCGGTGAAGTGATTCATGGGCGGCAGCTCGGCCGGGAGATTGGAATCCCAACGGCGAATCTCATGATTCCGGAAGGGGTGCTGACGCCGGCCTTTGGGGTCTATGCTGCAAAGGTGACCCTGGCGGATGGGCAGGAAAAGCTGGCCGTTACCAATATCGGCGTTCGGCCAACGGTGGCCAATTCGAAAACCGTCACAGTGGAGCCATGGATCCTCGACTATTCCGGAGATCTTTATGGAAAGACCCTCCGGGTGGACTTTTATCATCGGCTTCGGGGCGAGAAAAAATTCGATGGTCTGGAGTCGCTCCGGCAGGAGATCCTGCAAAATGCGAAAGAGACCCGGCGGCTGTTGGGCGAATAAGAGCCGGTTCCCATGCGGACGAAAAGGAGCCTGATGATGATGCAGAAATATATAGAAGCCGGCCAAATCGTTTCCACCCATGGGGTGCGGGGCGAGGTCAAGATCATGCCCTGGTGCGACGGGCCGGAATTCCTGCGGCAGTGCAGAACGCTTTATATTGAGGGGAAAGCCTATCCGGTGCTCTCCTCCCGGATTCATAAAACAATGCTGCTGTGCCATCTCAAAGGGGTAGACAGTATGAACGCGGCTCAGGCAATGACGGACAAAATAGTCTCCATTGACCGGGATGCTGCGGAGATTCCGGAGGGCCGAGTGTTTATTGCCGATCTGATCGGCCTGCCGGTCTACGCAGATGGGACGGAAATTGGAACGCTTTCCGACGTCTATACCGGCCCGGCGAACGACGTCTATATCGTAAAGGGAAAGAAGGAATATATGATCCCGGCTGTGTCGGAGTTTTTAGAGGAAGTCAACGTGGATGCGGGCTATGTCAAGGTGCATTTGATCCCCGGTATGGGCGACGATGATGATGCGAATTGATGTGTTGACCCTGTTCCCGGATACCATGAACGCCATTTTTGCCGAGAGCATCTTAGGCCGTGCGCAGAAAAAGGGCGCGCTTCATCTGGAGGCTCATCAGATTCGGGACTATACCACCAACCGGCAGAATCAGGTGGACGACTATCCTTACGGCGGCGGTCAGGGCGCCATCATGCAGGCCGATCCCCTCTACCGCTGCTGGACGGCGGTGCAGGATGAGATCGGCGGTCACGCCCATACAATTTATCTGTCCCCCTGCGGAAAGACCTTTACCCAGGAGGATGCAAAGCGGCTTTCCAGACTGGAAAACATGATTCTGGTCTGCGGCCACTATGAGGGCGTTGATCAGCGGTTCATCGATGACTGTGTGGATGAAGAAATTTCTCTGGGGGATTTTGTGCTGACCGGGGGAGAATTGGCGGCCATGGCGGTGACGGATGCGGTTTGCCGTCTGGTTCCGGGCGTGCTTTCGGACGCTGCCTGCTATGAGGACGAAAGCCACTGGAACGGACTGCTGGAATATCCCCAGTATTCCCGGCCTGAGGTATGGCATGGGCTCCCCGTGCCGCCGGTGCTGCGTTCCGGCAATCACCAGCTGGTAGACCGCTGGCGAAAAAAGCAGTCGATCTTTCGAACCAGGGAACGGAGACCGGATCTGGCGGCAAACATTACGCTGCCAAATAAGACCAGAGCGGAGAAAAAGTTTCTTGCGGAGTTGGAAACAGAATGGGAGGAGCGGGTACATGAACGAGACCATCAGGACCCTGAAACAATGGATTGAGGAATCTGAAAATATTGTCTTTTTCGGCGGAGCGGGCGTTTCAACGGAGTCTGGAATCAAAGACTTTCGAAGCGTGGACGGTCTTTATCACATGAAGTTTCAGTATCCGCCGGAGACGATGCTGTCTCACAGCTTTTACGAGAGCCATATGGAGGAGTTTTTTGATTTCTACCGAAATCAGCTGATGCCGCCGGCGGACATTATGCCCAATGCGGCCCATCAAAAGCTGGCGGAGTTGGAGCGGCAGGGAAAGGTCAAGGCAATCGTGACTCAAAACGTGGACGGACTTCACGAAAAAGCCGGAAGCAGGGTCATTTACAACCTCCACGGCTCCATCTATCAAAACCGCTGTCTCCGGTGCGGAAAGCGATTTGACGGGCCGGAAGGAGCCGAAGTAATCCGCAATGCCAGGGGTGTGCCCCGCTGCGAGTGCGGCGGTGTGATCAAGCCGGATGTGGTGCTGTATGAGGAAGGACTGGATCAGAATATTCTGGAAGGAGCCATTGCCGCAATTGCTGCGGCGGATATGCTGATCATTGGCGGCACATCCCTGACGGTTTACCCGGCGGCGGGCTTGATCCGCTATTATCAGGGGCACAGGCTGGCGCTCATTAACCGGGACGAAACTCTCTATGACAGTTCGGCGGATCTGGTGATCCGGGAACCCATTGGAGCGGTGTTTTCGCAGTTGTAAGGAAGGAAATGTAAAATGAAGGTCAGAAAGGAGCTTATCATGCGAAAGTTCAGACAAATCGGTTGCTTGCTGCTGGTGCTGGCGCTGACGCTGACAGTCGGCTTTTACACGGCGGCGGCAGAAGATACTGCGGAAGAAACCGGAAGCGAAGCGTATAACGGATATATTGTTAAATTAAAGGACAATACGGGAATACGTCTCTTTTCCGATTCCGACGCTGAGTATTTGGGCATGGATCTGTATGCAGTCGATACGGTAGCGGACGCTTACTCGCTGGCCGGCGCGGATGCGGTGGAATACATAGAGCCCAATTATCAGCTTCAGTTCTTTGATGAAATCACAGACCCAATATATGCGAATGGCTACCAGTGGTATCTGAACGGCGCCTACGGCATGGCCGTGGAAGAAGTATGGGAGCAGAATATCACCGGCAATGATGTAACAGTGGCGGTTTTGGACAGCGGCCTTTATGCAGCCCATACCGATTTTAACCAGAGCAAGATCCTGCCCGGTTATAACGCAACGGATCAGAGCAGCAACATCAATGACATCATGGGACACGGGACTGAGGTTTCCGGTGTGATCGCGGCCAGCCGCAATGGGACAGGAATCGTTGGCGCTGCTTATGGCGTTAACCTTTTGCCGATCTGTGTGGCGAATGATTCCTCGAATATATATATTAAATATGTAATCGCCGGTATCGACTATGCAATAAAGCAGAACGTAAATGTCATCAACATGAGTCTTGGTACAGCTACATATTCACCGTCCCTGAATGAAGCAGTACAGGCCGCACTGAACGCGGGGATTATCGTTGTGGCGTCGGCAGGGAATGATGGAAATGAGACGAAAAACTACCCTGCGGCCTGTGCGGGCGTGATTGGCGTCGGTGCAATTGATTCAGAAGGAATGGTAGCGGATTATTCTCAAAAAAACGACAGCGTTTGGGTTTCTGCGCCTGGCAGTGGTATTCTTACGCTGTATTTTGAGCAGGATGATCTCTATGTCTCCGCCAGCGGCACCTCATTTTCCTCTCCCTGTGTCGCGGCGCTGGCGGCGCTGGCAAAAGAATATGCCAATCAAAAGGAGCAGACCTTGACTCCGTCTCAGTTTGCCTGGCTGCTGCAAACAACGGCTGAGGACCGCGGCGATACGGGCTATGACACAAGCTATGGTTATGGCACTGTCAGTGCGCCTGCGATATTGGCGGCCATGGAGAAAAAGCAGGTTCAGTATGTATTAAACGGAGGAACTCTGCCTGAGGGAGCATTGACGGAATATATTCCATATTATGAGGAGGAAATCCTGTTGCCTGTGCCTGAAAGAGAGGGATACTTCTTTGGCGGTTGGTTTGAAAAGGAGGACTTTTCGGGGGAAAAAGTAACCGCTTTCCGGCCAACGGAGTTTTATGGGGATCACGTCTATTATGCAAAATGGATCGAAGATCGAACCGCGCTCTCCGCTGTGACGTTCGGAAACTGGGCCGCTGAGCAGCAGGACGATGGCAGCTGGCTGGTCTATCTGCCAGTCGGAACAGAAATCCCGGAGAGTACCGAAGCCGCCGCAGCCGAATTTATCTATACAGGCGAAGATTATACGCTTAGTTATCGTGTTTCCCACAGTACGGACAACAGCAATCTGTGGATCATCACAGCGGTACAAACGGATCAGCTCAAAGACAGTTATACCCATGATTACACGTTATGGTTAGACAATACGACCTATTATGCGCCGGCGTTGACGGGAACCGATATCGTGACGGGTACGGCGATACCGGCATCGCTGGACGGAACGACCGGGGCGAAAGCCTTTGAAACGGATGTTGCCGGGTGGTTTACGGATGAAGATAGCCGCACGCTGGAATATGCTCTGTCTGATTACAAAATAGACGGAGAACCGCAGGAAGAAATAAAGGGATTGGTTTTCTCGGAGGACCGAGTGACCTATACGCCCGACGGCAGTCAGGCGAAACAGACAGTTTCCTTTGCGGTCACTGCGTCGGATGGAAGATTTTCCTCACCGCCGGTCAATGTGTCGATCGCGGTGGGCGCACGGGCAATGAGCATTCCTGTGCTGTCCGCTACGCAGGGGAAATATGATGGAACAGCCCCGTCGGAGGTAAAATTGGGCTATCGGGCCTATGATAATACCTTCCTCTCCGTGCTGGATGAAGAGGGAAACGGCCTGACTGGAGGAACAGATTATCTTCTCGCAGAATCGACGGAGGGGGAAGGCGAAGCGACGTTCCCGCAGACGCTCACCCTGACGCAGGACTATTTGAAAATGCTGCCCAACGGACTGCATTCCCTCACGCTCTGTTTTGAAACAGAAGCGGAAAATGCGGAAAACAAAGTAATTCAAGTATCGTTTATCGTCGAAGTTGAAAACGCCTGCGCGACAGGGCATCTTTGGGATGAGGGGACTGTAACCCGAAAAGCCACCGCAACCCAGAGCGGGGAGAAAACTTTCATCTGCCAGGTGTGCAAAGCCTCTAAAGTGGAGGAAATTCCTGCGACAGGCCAGAGCGGCACAGCCTATTTGGGGGAAGAGGAGCCGGTTCAGTCTGATCCGGTCGAACCGGACGAGAATACGACAGAACCCGATCCGATGGAGAACCCCTTTACAGATGTTGCAGAGGAAACGTATTATTACAGCGCCATTCTCTGGGCGGTGGAAAATGGGATTACAAATGGTGTCTCTGCGCATAGCTTTGCGCCGAATGCGTCCTGTACTCGGGCACAGATGGTGACGTTCCTGTGGAGAGCGGCGGGATCGCCGGAGCCGAAATCCGAAAAATGCAAATTTGCAGATGTCACGGACGATGCGTATTACAAAAAAGCGATACTGTGGGCAACAGAGCAGGGAATCGTCATGGGAGTCTCTCAGACAAAATTTGCTCCGGAGGAAACAGTGACCCGCGGGCAAGCCGTGACCTTCCTGTACCGCTATATGGGTAATCCGGAAGTGACAGAGGAGAATGCGTTCACCGATATACCGTCCAATGCCTACTACACCAGGCCGGTCACATGGGCGTTCAGCGCATCCGTGACCAAAGGAACTGGCGATACAACATTCAGCCCGGAGGACAACTGCCTGCGCGGTCAAATCATGACCTTCCTGTACCGGCTGATGGGCGCATAACGGGTTTGGTTCTATGAAAGCAGAAGCGGGGCTGGGCGGAGAACTCAGCCCTGCTTCTATGCGAAATTTGCCGGGAAGCAAAAGAAAGAAAAAAAGGACTTGCAATTTCATCTGTACAATGCTATAATATTCGGGCATCCGGAAGCATATGCGCCAGTAGCTCAGCTGGATAGAGTGACTGACTACGAATCAGTAGGTCGGGGGTTCGAGTCCCTTCTGGCGTACCATAACGCGCACATACGAACACCTGGAGATTGTCCGGGCGGCGCATGTGTTCGCG
>CAZGOQ010000054.1:0-14158 GCA_964527315.1 uncultured Oscillospiraceae bacterium
CTGCGCCGCAAGGTGAAAAGGGTGGATATGGTTGAGAGTTTAAAGGATAACAGAGAGTGAAACGGCTGGCCAAACGGAGGAGATCAAACCATGACAAGCAAGGAATACAAGACGCTTTCGGTAAAGGAATTTACAAAAGCTGCCGAAGGGTACGAGGGTGACCGGGCTGGCGTTTACGAGATGTGCCGCAGGGATTACCCCGACATGCTGGCGGAGTTGGAGAGAGAGCCGTGGGAGTCGCTGCTGGACGCCGGCTGCGGCCCGGGGCCGATGGTCGCGCTGCTCGCGGGAAAATACCCGGAGCGGCATTATACCGGCATCGACCTGACGCCGAAAATGATTGAAACGGCGCGGAAAAAACAGATCCCAAACGCGGAATTCGTGGTGGGTGACTGCGAGGCTCTGCCCTTTACGCCGGAGCGCTTCGATGCCGTGATCTGCGCCAACAGCTTTCACCACTACCCGAACCCACAGGCGTTTTTTCTAAGCGCACAAACGGTATTGAAGCCGAACGGACGGCTGATTTTGCGGGATTACACCGCCGGCGCGGTTCTGCGCTGGCTGATGAACCATGTGGAAATGCCGCTGGCGCATCTTGTGGGACACGGAGATGTGGGAGTTTACAGCGAAAAGCAAATTAGGGATTTTTGCGAAAAAGCAGGGTTGAAACTGGAACGCTTTGAACGCAGGAAAGGACTGAGGATGCACTGCGTGATCCGAAAGGTGTAACGGGAGGACAATATGAACGGTGAAAACATCGGCAAGTATGCCTTCGCCGCATCGCCCTCGTAGGGCGATGCGACCCAGGCACATCCGGCATAGTGGGGAATAGGAAACAGGGTCGAATCGAAAAATAGAATCAGGGGGATGATTTCCATGTTAAAAATAACGGTACAGGTAGACGGTATGATGTGCGGAATGTGCGAGAGCCACGTCAACGATGCGGTACGCCGGGCGTTCCCGGTGAAAAAGGTCACGTCCTCCCATAAAAAGGGGGAGACGGTCATTCTCACCGAAACCGATATCGACGAAATCACCCTGCGCTCCGCCATCGGGGCCATGGGGTATGAGGTGAAGTCGGTAACCAGGGAACCCTATCAGAAAAAAGGGCTGTTTGGAAGATAAAGCATGCGGGAACGCTTGGGCATTGATTCAAAAAATCATTCTGGGAAATTTGACTATGACAGATAAAGAGTACAAAAATCTGTCGCGGACGGAGTTTGACCGGGCGGCGAAGAAGTTTGACAACAACGACCCCAGCGTTTACAATATATGCCGCAAGGACTGCCCCGATGTACTCGCGGAAGTGGTCAGGGAACCCTTTTCCGATTTGCTGGACGCGGGGTGCAGGACGGGAACTGTGTCGGGGCTTTTCCAGAGGGACCACCCGGACAAAATTATACGGGCGTTGACCTGTCAGAAAAGATGATCGAGGCTGCAAAGAAAAAGCATCTGGGAGATCGTCCCATTTTCCAGGACTGTCGGTTTTTGGCGAAGAAAAAGCACTCAAACCTTATAAACAGGTTTGAGTGCTTAATCGTATCCCAACCGGCAAATAACGCTTCACTTATTTTGTTATGATTCAGCGGATACACTCTCGTTAAAGGCCTACTTTAAGTTCAATCAAGGCTGTCAGCAAGTATTCCCTTAACCTCGTAGCCAGCGTCCGCAACCGCCTGTGCCAGGGCGTTGTCCTCAACGGAGCCGGTTACAACCGCACAGTTGTTTTCCAGACTGACCTCCACGCTCTCCACTCCAGGGACCGCAGTCAAAGCCTTGCTTACATGGGCCACGCAATGCTGGCACATCATGCCCTCGATGGATATGGTTTTCTTCATTGTCGTTTCCTCCTGTTCCATGGTTTGTGTTTTTATGATCTCAGCGGGAGCGGAAGCATGCTTTCTCCGCTTGCGATCCCGCCGGGTGCTCCGGATGTCAATAAAATTCAACCGCAGGGCATTGGTCACCACGCAAAAGCTGGAAAGGCTCATGGCGGCGGCGCCGAACATCGGATTCAACTGCCAGCCGGTCAGTTGGATCCACACGCCCGCCGCCAGCGGTATGCCGATGACATTGTAGAAAAACGCCCAGAACAGGTTTTCGTGAATATTGGTCAGAACCCGACGGCTGAGACGAATGGCTGCGGGAATATCCGCCAGATCACTCTTCACCAGTACCACATCCGCCGCGTCAATGGCAACATCTGTACCTGCTCCGATGGCGATGCCCACATCCGCCCGGGTCAAGGCTGGCGCGTCGTTGATGCCGTCGCCCACCATGGCAACCTTTCCATGCTCGGAAAGCGTGCGGATGGTCTCCTCCTTGCCCTGGGGCAGCACATCGGAGATCACGGTATCCACGCCGATCTGGGTGCCAATAGCTTGGGCAGTTCTGCGGTTGTCGCCAGTTAACATAACGACTTGAATCCCCATGTTCTGTAACTCACGCACCACCTGCGGCGCATTCTCCTTCATGATATCCGCTACTGCGATCACGCCCAAGAGTGCGCCGTCTGCGGCAAAATATAGTGGTGTTTTCCCCTGTTCCGCCAGCGCTTCCGTTCGTGCGCACAGTTCCTCAGGAATGGCTGTCTGTTTCTCAATAAACGCGCGGTTTCCGCCAGTTACCTGTTTTCCCCCGATTTTGGCAGAAAGGCCGTTACCGGGCGCAACAGTAAATTCCTCTGTAGGCTCCGCCGTCAAGTTCTGCGTTCTACCGTATTCCATAATAGCATTCGCCAAAGGGTGTTCGCTTTTCTGTTCCAGCGAAAAAGCCGCCTGGAGCAGTGAGGTTTCTTCCACACCGGAGGCGGTCAGCACATCGGTCACGCTGGGGATCCCGTAGGTCAGCGTTCCGGTCTTGTCCATAGCAATGATCTCCGTCTTTCCAGTTGCTTCCAGCGATGTGGCTGTTTTGAACAGGATACCGTTGCCTGCGCCTTTTCCGCTGCCTACCATGATTGCCACCGGTGTTGCTAATCCCAGGGCACAGGGGCAGGAGATCACCAATACGGAAATCCCTCTTGCCAGCGCGAATCCCACTGTTTGCCCCACCAGCAGCCAAACCAGGATGGTCACTGCGGCAATAGTCATGACCACCGGAACAAATACGCCGGAAACTTTGTCTGCCACCTTGGCAATCGGGGCCTTGGTAGCTGCAGCGTCGGAAACCATTTTGATGATCTGGGACAGGGTCGTGTCCTTGCCTACCCGGGTGGCCCGACATGTCACGAAGCCTGCGCGGCTGATGGTGGCCGCAGAGACGAAATGACCCGGCTCCTTATCCACTGGGATGCTCTCGCCGGTCAGCGCCGATTCATCCACCGCACAGGTCCCCTCTAAAATCACGCCGTCTGCCGGGATGCTGTCTCCGGAGCGCACGACAAATATGTCCTCCTCTTTGACCTGGCCAATGGGCACCACTGTCTCCTGTCCGTCCACCAAAAGGGTCGCTGTCTGGGGGGCCAGCGCCATGAGTTTTTTCAGCGCATCCGTGGTTTTCCCCTTGCTGTGAGCCTCCAGCAGTTTCCCCACGGTAATCAATGTCAGAATCATAGCAGCGGATTCAAAATAAAGTTCCTCCATATAGGCCATAACTGCCCCGTGATCTCCCGCTGTGGCTGCCGCTGTCATGGCGAGCAGCGCATAGGTGCTGTAGCCAAAGGCCGCCGTTGCACCCAGGGCCACCAGCGTATCCATGTTGGGTGCCCGATGGGCAAGGCTGCTATAGCCGCTGAGAAAGAATTTCTGATTGATAACCATGATCATTCCGGTCAGCAGCAGCTGGATCAGGCCCTGGGCCAAATGGTTGTGTGCCAAAGCTTCCGGAAGCGGCCAATTCCACATCATATGCCCCATGGTCAAATACATCAGCGGCAGCAACAGGCAAAGTGAGGCAATCAGTCTTTTTTTGATTCTGGGGGTATCATGATCCTCCAGATCCACCGCGTTCTGCTCCGCCCGGTTTTCTCCGGCCAGTGATGCGCCGTAGCCCGCCTTTTTCACTGCGGCCATTACCGTCTGCGGACTGGCGCTGCCCTCCACCGTCATGGAGTTGGTCAGCAAACTCACGGTGACATTCTCCACGCCGCTGATGCTTTTTACCGCCCTTTCCACGTGCGCGGAGCAGGCGGCGCACGTCATTCCGGTTACATGATAGCTGTCCATATGGCACCTTCTTACTTATCCAAAATCTTGGATAATATCCCGATCACTTCGTCGATCTTCTCTCCGCCGTTTCCCTGCCGCGCAGCCTCCAGCACACAATGGTTCATATGCTGCTTCAAGATCAGCAGGTTGGCCCGCTTGAGCATGGCGGAGGATGCAAAGATCTGGTTGGAGATATCAATACAATACCGGCCATCCTCGATCATTTTGATAATCCCGTCAATTTGTCCCCTGGCTGTTTTCAGCGCCTGAAGAGCCTGCTTTTTCTCGTCATTCATTGCACTCATAGTATGACTCCCTTTGCAAGAATTACACATGGTATAGTACCCCTCCCCAGAGGGGTACTATCAGTGTAACACAGAAAAAATTCAATGTCAAGCCGGGCATCCGGCAAAAAGTCTGCCCGAACCAACCGGTTCAGACAGACCTGTTGCGGATACGCCCTGATCCCGCTATTCTGACACATGTTCCATCCCCTGGGCCAATACAGTTTTCACATGGCCATCCGCCAGAGAATAAAATACGGATTTTCCATCCCGACGGCTTTTCACCAGCCGTCCCTGCTTCAGCAGCCGAAGCTGATGGCTGACCGCGCTCTGATTCATGGCGATCAGCGCTGCCAGATCGCAGACACATAATTCCTGATGGAGCAGGCTGCACAAGATCTTGATCCGGGTCGGATCTCCAAAAAGCTTAAAGAGTTCAGCCATGGCAGTAATATCCGCATCCTCCGGCATATACCCCTGCACCGCAGCCACTGCTTCCGGGTGGACGCAGTGAGTTTCACAGATTTCAAATTCCGTTTCCTGTTGTTTCACCATAGCGCTGTCCCCCCTTGTATATTTCATTATATCTCTTTTTTTCATATTTCACAAGCGTAAAAACATGTCTTCCGGTATGACAGCGCTATGAAAGTTTCATCAGCGCCGCAGCCTCCGCCGGGTCGATGTCCTCTTCTATGACCTGTTTGAGAGCCGCTCTGCTGCCGGAAAGCAATTCCGGATCGCAGCCGGCGATACCGCTGCATCCATCCACACAGAGAAATACCCCGCTTAACTCCTCCTCCGTAAACGGTGTTACCTCCACAGGTATGCCGTTGATCCAAAGCAGCGGATTCTCCTCCACGATCTCACCTGATTCGTCCTCATAACGAACCTTCTGGGCCGCCTCAGTTCCCATTTCCATAAAATCCGCTTCCAGCACAGGGAAACCGCATCCCTGCTCCATCAGATACTCCCGACTCTCTTTCACAACGGTTTTTAAAAAAGTCCACGCGGTTTCCGACATTTGACTTTGTGCCGGAATCCCCAAAAACACGGAAAAGCACAGCAACGCCCCTGTTCCCTCCTGTACCGGATATCCCTTGCAGACCAGTTTTTCTCCCAGCCGAACCGAAAGTTCCTTCCAGTCCATAAAATCATTCAACTCCACCGTTTCCAGCAGCAAGTTTCCGCTGAGCAGTCCCTCGTCGGCAGAAACCTGATTGCCTGCCAACTGATTCAGCGCATCATCCTCCACTGGAATGTTTTTGCATATTCTCAGAAACGGCGTAACATCATTTACATAATTCCCGCCTTCCAACAACGCTGAAAGCGTGTCATAGGCATTGCAGAATTGCAGCACCGCCGCTTCCGGATGGTCTGCGGCAATTTCTGCAAACTCCTCCGGGGTCCAGCCCGGGGTTTCCCCCAGGACATCGCAGTTTCCAACCATCGTTTTCACCGTAAAACTCAGTGGCAGCTTTTTGACGTCCCCATTCTCCTCTGTCACTGCACCCAAAACGCCGGCAAGCAGTGTATTGCTGTTAAGTTCCTCATCAAACAGCTGGCGGCCTAATTCCGTCAACTCTATCTGCTCCATTATCTGTTGCCCCGCCAAAATCATATCGAGTTCCTCAGCATCCTCTACCAGTCTTGTCTCGCCATCTGCATACAAAGTGTAATCTACCAGATGAATTCCAAATTCTTTCTGGCTACGGTTATAGGCCACGGCAAGGGTCGTCAGCTGCCTGGTATAGACCTCATCGGCATAGCTTCCCACAAAAAGCAACTCCCTCTCCGGCAGTTCCGTCGCTGGAACCTGCCGCAGCATCCCCAACTGATAGCCCGTTTCCTGGTAGCCTGATGAATAGTAGATCGTTTCAGGAGACACTGCGATACAGTCCATCATCATACCGGGGTCAACATTGGAATCCACCCAATTCAGCAGTACCTCCATCTCCCGGGTTTCCACATCCATGGCATAGAGATTGCCACCGCCGGACAGCAGCACCGTGTTTCCCCAGCCCGCATAGGCAGAAAACCGGCTCGTCCCATCGGTAATGGAACTGCCGATGGATTCCGTATTCAAAAGCCGCACGCCATAACTGCCGTTCGCCTCAGCGGTGGAAAGTACCACCTGCCCATTGCCCAGACGGCAAAGTCGCATCCCAGTGCTTCCATCCGGCAGGGACAGACTGGATACCATCTTTCCAGTCTCGTTATATACCAGCACTTTATTATCGTTTAACAGATAGAAATATCCATTTCCGTCCACTGCCAGCGAAATGATATAGCCACTGTCAAGTGTAAAGTCCACAGTCTTTTCCGCCGCTCCGCCGGAAATCAGCAAAAGCTGACAGGCTGCTGTGTCCGCTCTCATACAGAGCCAGAAACCATCGTCCGTTCCGCAGCCTCCCATGATAACTCCGTCCAAATCGGAGATGGTCACATCCCCGCCGCCGCACACTGGTTTCATAGTGCAAACGCCGCTGGAATCTGCTGTCACCAGCCACACGCTCTTTTCCGCCACGACCAGCTGCGAGTACACCAGTGTCTGATTCTTCATCTCCGTTTCCTCTACAATATATCCGACCCCCGTCTGCTCCACGGGCGTGGCCGTGGTCTGGGGTACCGCCATCTGCTGTGACGGAAGGGCTTCCGGGATGTCGCTCTCATCGCTGCTTTCCGGGCCGCTGCAGCCTGTGAGCAAAATAGCAAGCGCCATCCACAGCGCCATGAGCCGCAAAAGCTTTCTTTTCATATGTCCTCCTATCGCCGCACTGCCGGAGCCTGACGGCTCCGGCAGGAACTTACTTCCGATGGTTCTTCTCATAAATCCGCAAAAGCCCCTTGAGTACCAGATGTGTATCCAACTTCATTTCTCTTGCGCAGTGGGGTATGATCGTCTCTGCCTGACAGCCGGTTGCCACCACCGTGCAGCCGCACCCCATCTGCCGTTCCATTCGCTGGATCAGGCCGTCCAGCATGGATGCGATCCCATAAACCACGCCGGATTTCATACAGTCCACCGTATTCTTGCCAATGACCTCTTTGGGTGCTTCGATGGAAATGCGGGGCAGCTGGTCGCAGTGTTCCGCCAACGCTGCTGCAGAGATCACAGTGCCCGGCGCAATCACAGAACCGACGAAACTCTTTTTCTCATTGACCGCCAGCAGGGTCGTCGCTGTGTTCAAATCCACCACGATCAGCGGCAGCGGGTATTCCGCTGCCGCCGCCACCGCGCCGACTACCATATCCGCCCCCAGATTTCCCGGCTGATCCGTCAGCAAATTCAGGCCCGTTTTGACCCCCGGCCCTACCAGCACGGGTTCCTTTCCCAGCGTCAGCCGCAGGGCCGCCATGATCTCCCGAATCAGAGCCGGCACCACGGAAACCACAATGCTGCCATCGATCTTCTCTCGGCTGATCCCATAGAGATCCAAAATGTTTTTGAAGCTGATGGCGTATTCATCTCCGGTTTTTTTTCGATCTGTGGCCATACGGGAAGTAAATAAAAGTTCTTCTCCTGAAAAACAGCCCAGCGTCAAGATTGTGTTTTCCACACTCAGTGCTAAAATCATAATGTGCGTCCCTTCTCATAAAATCATGCTGTGTTTTCTGTATATTTTACCTGAATATGCCGAAATAATCAAGTCAGCGCCGGAGAATGCCGCCCAGTCTGCGGAAAAAGATTTGTTTGTTCTTGTATTTGCTGAAAAAAATGCTATGATAAGAATGGAAAATCTCAAAAACACCTTAGAGTTTGGGGGCCTTTCCCTCACATCCGCACATAAAACAGCGGCCAAAAGCAAATTGCTTTCCGCCGCTGATGGGGCGTCACCCCGCCCCACAAGGAGGATATTTATGCCATATAAAAAGAATGTACTACTGGGCGTTACCGGCGGTATTGCCGCCTATAAGCTTCCCAATCTCTGCTCCCTTCTGGTCAAGCATGGCTATCAGGTGGAGACCATTCTGACCGCTAACGCGCAGAAAATCGTCTCCCCGATCCCCTTTGAAAGCCTTTCGGGCAGTCGGTGTCATACCGATACCTTTGACCCCCTTGACACCGCAAAGGTCGAACATATTTCTCTGGCCCGACAGGCAGACCTTCTGGTCATTGCTCCCGCCTCGGCCAACATGATCGCCAAACTGCGCTGGGGACTGGCAGACGATTTGCTCTCCACCACTGCTTTGGCCTGTATCTGTAAAAAGCTTCTGGTGCCCGCTATGAATACAAATATGTACGAAAATCCCGCTACACAGGAAAATCTTGAAGTGCTGCGCCAGCGGGGCTATCTGGTCATGGAACCGCTCTTTGGCCGCCTGGCCTGCGGTGACGAAGGGCTTGGCAAAATGCCGGAGCCCTGCGATATCTATGACCAGATCGAAGCAATCTTGGCCCGCGAAAAGGATATGATGGGGCTCAAAGTTCTGGTCACTGCCGGTCCCACTCAGGAACCTATCGACCCGGTACGCTATATCACCAATCATTCCAGCGGGAAAATGGGCTATGCGCTGGCGCACGCCGCCATGCTCCGGGGTGCGGAGGTCACACTGATTTCCGGCCCCACTGCCTTGAAGCCGCCCCCGCTGGTCAAAACCATTCCTATCGTCACTGCGCAGGATATGTACGATGCCGTCACGTCGGAAGCGCCCAAGGCCGACTTCATCATCAAGGCTGCTGCTGTAGCGGACTACACTCCAATGGAAACCGCCGATGAGAAAATCAAAAAAAGCGACAGTGACCTGTCCATTCCGTTGAAGCGGACAAAGGATATTCTCAGCCATTTGGGTGCGCACCGCCGCCCCGGTCAAATCCTCTGCGGTTTTTCCATGGAAACCAAACATGTATTGGAAAACAGCCGGAAAAAGCTGACAAAAAAGCGTCTGGATATGGTCGTTGCAAACAATCTCAAGGTAGCCGGGGCAGGCTTTCAGGGTGATACCAACGTGGTCACTCTGATCACGGAACACGCTGTCACTGAACTGCCGCAAATGGACAAAGAGGAAGCCGCCCATGCCATCCTGACGAAACTGCTGGCTCTCCGCCAGCCGGCCTAACTCAAAACCTCCGCCCGAATGGCGGAAACCTCAAAGGCTGTGCGTTCCTCCGGCCCTTTTTCGGTCTGCTTGACATAACATCGGCTTTGCAGCCGCCCCTCCAAGGCCAGCTTTGTTCCCTTTGGGCGATTTGCCGCCATTCTCGCCACACTGCCCCATAGAATGCAGGGCACATAGTCTCTTCGCCGGTATTTCCGCTCCACCGCCAGCATTACATCCGTGATCTCCCGTCCCAGGGGCGTATGTCGATAAATCGGCTCCCGGCAGAATTCCCCCGTGAGAGTTACATGGTTTTCCGGCTGTCCTTCCCCACAGCGGAGCGCTGTGGCATAAACGGAAATAATCAGCTTTCGCCCCAATCCAGTTTTGTTGTTGAAGGAGCGGATCTCTCCCTCCACCTCTACCATTGATCCCATACTCCAATCGACCTGTTCCAGCAGCAGATGCTCCGCAATCACATTTAAATGATCATAGACGCCGGAAAGCCGCTGCACTGATATTCTCAGCAGGTCAAACTGTATTCCATGATTCTCATGGGAATATTCCGGCGCTTCCAGCAAAAAACCTCTTAAAAATACCCGGTTTGTGGACTCTGTCCGAATCTCTTCCATCTGTTCCACCTCTTCCTTGTGATGGAACACTATATTCTGAAACTTCCCCATCTATGCGTTCCCAACACAAATCTCAGGAGGTCTTACTATGAAATATACCCGGCTTTTTTCTCCCATTCAAATTGGCACCCTGACACTGAAAAACCGCATTGTCATGCCGGCCATGCATCATATCTATACGGAAAACGGCTATGCCACGCCCCGCTTTTGTGAATACTACTGGCAACGTGCAGCGGGCGGTGCAGGACTGATCATCGTCGGCTCCTGCCGTTTTGACGGCTACGGCGCCAAAGCCAATTCCATGTCTCTGGCCGATGACAGTACCATTCCAGGCTGGAAAGCCTTTACCGACGGTATCCATGAACGGGGCGGCAAGGTCGCCGTTCAGCTGTATCACGCCGGGCGATATATGCCCAAGGCAGATGTGCCCTGCGGCGGCGACGCCCTGTCCCCCTCCGCGACCTATGCTTCTTACACCCGGGAAACCGCTCCGGAAATGACGAGAAATCAGATCTTTGCGCTGCTGACGGACTATGCCGATGGTGCAAAACGGGCAGTGGCCGCGGGCTTTGACGCGGTGGAGATCAGCGCTTCCTCCGGATATCTGCTCTGCCAGTTTCTCTCTCCTCTGACCAATCTCCGAACGGACGAATTCGGCGGCAGCTTTGAAAACCGGAGTCGGTTTCCGTTGATGGTCATTGAGGCCGTAAAGCAGGTCATTGGCGATATTCCTCTGATCCTGCGTCTTGGAGCGGACGATTTTGTCCCCGGCTCCAACACGCTGGAAGACGCGATGGCGTTTGCACCTCTGGCAGAAAAAGCCGGAGCGGATCTGTTTAACATCACCGGTGGCTGGCACGAAACCAAAGTACCCCAGCTTACCGGCGATCTGCCACGGGGAGGCCTCAGCTATCTGGGCAAAGGCATTCGCTCCGTCGTATCTGTGCCAGTGATGATGTGCAACCGAATTTCCGACCCGGATACTGCCGAAACCCTGTTGGCGCTGGAGCGCTGTGATCTGGTAGGTATGGGCCGCCCACTCATCGCCGATCCGGAACTGCCCCGGAAAGCAATGGAAAGCCGCACAGACGAGATCCGTCCCTGCATGGCCTGCAATCAGGGCTGCCTGGCAAACACCTTTTTTGACCGTCCCATCACCTGCCTGGTCAATGGTATCTGTGGCCGGGAATTGGAATTCCCGGCAAAGCCTGCCGCCACGCCGAAAAAAATACTGGTCGTTGGCGGCGGTCCCGCCGGTTGTGAAGCTGCCCTTCGCGCCGCTTCCCGAGGCCACCATGTCACCCTGATGGAAGAAACCGGACATCTGGGCGGCCAGTTGCGGCAGGTTGTAAATATCCCCGCCCGGCAGGAATTTAAGACGCTGCTCACCTTCTACGAGAACAATCTGCCCCGTGCCGGCGTTCAGGTGCGGTTCAACCAGAGGGCAACTGCGGCGTCGTCCGACGGCTACGACAAAGTAATCGTAGCTACGGGCGGCGTCCCGAACGAAACCGCCCTGCCCCTTGCGCCGGGTGCTGTGCCGGTCTACACCAGCCGCCAGGTCTTGCTGGAAGAGGTTATCCCGGGAAAAGACGTCGTTGTCATTGGCGGCAGCTATATTGGCTGCTTTACTGCACAGTACCTTGCCCGGCAGGGAGCAATGAACGGCGAGGAACTGTTCTTTTCTCTGTCCTATAATTCTGACACAATGGAACATATCCTGCAACGGCTGAATTCTTCTGACCGCAACGTGGTGCTTTTGGAACAGGGGCAAAAGATCGGCTTTGGCTTTGAGTCCGGCACCAGTTGGCCCGTGCTGGGAGATCTGGGCCGTTTGGGCGTGCCCTTTTTGAAAAATACTCAGGTCACGGCAATCACTTCAGAGGGCGTTGACGCCATAGAGACAAAAAAAGACGGCTCCGCCGCCATACGGCACTTTCCTGCGGACTGCGTTGTCGTGGCATCCGGCGTACATCCGGACGATTCTCTGACACAGGCACTGAAAGCTCGGGGCGCAGACGTCTCTGCCATTGGAAACTGCACTGTACTGGGCAAAGCCATTGACGCCATTCGCGCGGGAGCAGAGATTGGATTCACCATGGAATAATGTGAGAATCTGTCGATTGATCTCGAATTCTTTACAGATTGCGATTTATGGTGTATACTAAGTATAAAAATACGGCTAAAATCCGTAAGGAGGTGTTTGAGATGGTATGCCCCAACTGCGGCGCGGCACTGGATCATTTCGATTCCTTCTGCCCAGTCTGCGGCAAATATTCGCTCTCCCTGAAATCGGAGCCGCCGGAACCGGAATCAGAGATAGAACCGAACACCGCGCCGGAAACTGAGCCGGTACAGAACGCCCTGCCGCTGGAAGAACCGCAGGAAACGCCGCCCCTTCCAGAAAAACTGAAACGTCAGCCAAAAAAAACGCCAAAACGGCTTTATCCGCCGGAGGAGTTGTTGGAGACATTGGAACACCCGGAGCCTGCAAAAAAGTCCTCCGCTAACCGGAAGCTTGTGATTTTTGCTGTGATCATGGGTCTGCTGGCCGCAATCGCCATCGGAACGGCAGTTTATATTACGGCGCATACCGGATCTCTGCGTGTGCAGCTGCGAAAGGCGCAGACAGAGCGTGCCTCCGCAGAGGCTTCCGCTGAAAACCTCGCAAAAGAAGTCGCATCCCTGCAGGAAAACCTCCAAACCACAAAAACGGAAAAAACAGAGTTGGAAGAACAGATTACGGGCCTGACCTCACAGATCTCCGGTATGGAGACCGACGTCAATCAGGCAAAATATGATCAATCAACCGCGACCCAGAAGCTGGAGACCATCCAGGGTGAAATTGACACCCTCAACGGCACCGTCGATGAACTGGAAACCAAACTGGAGGATGCGGAAGCGGCGCAGGAGGAACTGCAAACCGAGAACGACAGTCTCTCCGCCAAGGTCGAAGACTATGAGTCGGAGATCAGCTTCTATAACAGCTATGTGGTCTTTGTCATGCTGGACAGCGAGACAAAATATTATCACAAATATGGTTGTGGTTATTTCACCAAGCAGAATTTCCTGGCTTACAGTACCAAGCTGGCGGAGGCCAATGGCTACAGTCCCTGCCCCAACTGCATCGGATAAAAAAGCGCGTTGCAGAACGAAAATTTCTGCAGCGCGGCTTTTTCATCTACAAAGGCGAACATGAAACACCCCGCCGGAGGACCGGTCCAACGGGGCGTCAAGCATATAAAAGAGGGAGAAATGAAAAAGAGATTTACAACTTGCATGATTATTATACTCAGTAAATATTACAAAAGTTTTCTATTTATGTAATGATTGTATGAAGTTTATATTGATTCCAATTCGGGAATTTACTTTGGATACAAACAATGCTATACTGTTTGCAGTGATTGAATGATTTTTTGAAATGAGGAATTCCATTGAGTAAGAATGAGACCGCTCAGAGAGCGGATGCGCTGGGCACGGAACGGATTTTTCCACTGATCCTGCAATACGCCCTCCCGGCCATTGCCATGATGCTGATCAGCAGCCTCTATAACATTGTAGATAAGGCTTTTGTAGGAAATTTTGTGGGGCAGATCGGCATTACCGCCACAACAGTCTGCAATCCAGCGGTTCGCGTGATCGACGCCTTTGCCATGCTGGTGGGCGCCGGCGGCTCGACACTGCTGGCCCTGCGGCTGGGCGAGGGCAAGAGTGAAGAAGCGGAGTCCATTTTGAACAACAGCTTTCTTTTGACCCTGCTCCTGTCTCTGCTGCTGATGGCGCTGGGCTATGGCTTTACCCAGCCATTGTTGACGCTGTTTGGCGCGGGAGACGAGGTCATGCCCTATGCCGCCGTCTATATACGAGTGGTGCTGATCGGCGCGTTTTTTAACTCCACCGCCAACGGCTTCGGCCTGTTTGTCCGGGTGGACGGAAGCCCCAAACGGATGATGATTTGCTCCATTACCGGCTGCGTGCTGAATATTATCCTAGATCCCATCGCCATCTATGTGCTGGACTGGGGGATTGCCGGAGCTGCGGCGGCCACGGCCTTTTC
>CAZGOQ010000055.1:0-13885 GCA_964527315.1 uncultured Oscillospiraceae bacterium
CTTCGTCGGCCGAAAATAAATCCAAAACATCTACGCCAGAATCGGAACCGGCAGGGCGGCGGGTCACCAGGGCTAAAAAACGATCCGATCCGCAGCAGGAAAAACGGTGGTTGGTCAAGGGCAAACGGTCCACTGGAATTCCAAGCCGGCTGCATTCGGTGGCGTACTGCACCACCGAGGACCATCCGCGAAAAAGTGTACCAGACTCGTAACGACAGGCGTCAGCGGAACTTTGTGCCATGATTTCTGATATTTTTTCCGCAGGTAAATCTACCGGGGGAAAATCCAGGATAAAATCCACGGCCTTTGCGGCTTTGCCGGCGGCGGAAACGATCAATTTTTTGTCGTTGCGGAGCGCCCGGAGCCAAGATTGGACATAGGCGGCCGAGTTGCGGAGCGTGGATGGCGTTTCCATGCCGTGGCAATTTAACAGGGTAGCGGCGCCGATCTCTGCAACCAACTCTTCTTTGCTGTATTCCTCACTGCCGAAATGGGCGGTGCCTGTCAGGCGGTTCAGGCGGCTGGGGTGGCCGGTAGAATGGACCAACTCGTGGAATGCGGTGGAATAATACTCGGCGGCGTCTTGGAACTGCTCTACCCGGGGCAATCTCACACGATCGGAGGAGGGAGAGTAGTACGCCTTGTCGCCGGTGATCTGCTCCAGGGTGACGCCAGAGCCATCGAGGTATGCAGCTATGGTTTCTTCGGCGGCGCCATCAAGTTCCGGGACGGTGGCGTCCGGGGCGGGAGCCTCCGGGAGACCGTCAATCTGGTCAGCGTGGAACACGGTGTAATACCAGAGCATGGGGACCAGCTTTTTCTGCTCGCCGTCCTGGTCGTCAGATTCTACGGTGACAGGGACCTGCTTCCAAAATACCACCATGGAGCCTTTCTCGCCCTTGCGGACCTGACCGCCCAAGGACTGGGCCTGCTTGTAGGTGTACCAACGTCCAGGCTTGCAGAGCAGCATTTGATTAAGCAGGCTGTAAGCCTTGCCGGTGGTGCCGCTAATAGCGCCGGAGCGGGTGCCGGTCCAGGGCTTATTCCAGGGGATGACACCTTGCTCAAGCTGGGCAATAATGCGGTCGGTTACTTCCTGGTAGATGTCTTTTCTTTCGGTTTTCATGGTTTATCCTCCTTTTTGGTCGGGGCTTTGGCCCTCACTGGAGCGCCGGAATCCTCCGGCGCTCGGTCAAGGTCAAACGGGCTAACATGTCTGGCGTTTTACCATTCCGCCGCCAGGTCATCATACCAGTAACGAGTGCCACCGATGATGACGTTGTCACCATCATCGCTCCAACGGGGATCATAAGCGCTCGTGATGATCTCGCCCACAAGGTTAAGGGCCTCGTCGAGGCTCATGCTATGGGTGGTTGTGATTTCGGCCAGTGTCTCGTTGGTCACGGTGTTAATAATTTTCATGCTGTTTCGTCCTTTCCGGCCTGTCGGCCTGTCGTGATGTTTTGTCGTGCTCCGCCGCCGCGGTAACTGTGCGGTGGCTACGGCGGCATGGTAGCACATGGCGTTTTTGGCTGTCAATGGGGGCAAAACCGTTCACCCCCTTAGGGGGTGAAATAAAACTGCACAAAATTTTGTGGACGATTTCGGCAATTTCGCCAAATTCGGCCAGCCTAAACTAGTATAAATTTATAATACTCCGACAAGAGGGTGCGCGCGTAAAGCTCTTGGCGCGGGGATAGCGATGCAGTTACCAACATCGGCCAATGCCGCGAGCTGCCGCCAGCGACGCGAGCCGCTGCCGCAATAGTTGCGCGGCGATGGAGAGAGGGCACACGCACGGGCGGGCGCGGCGGATGAGTGGCGAGACTGCTAGACAGCCGGGACCGGAACTGGAGTGACACAGCCAACGGTGCGCGGGCTGCGTACTTTGCGCCACGGGTCAACCGGGAGGGCATAGGCGCGGGGGCAGCGTACCACTGCGCAATATCCGCGCCAGAATCAATTTTGGGGGAAACCTTGTGCGGGATTTGGGTAGCGATTGGGATTCCGGCGCGGGATGCAACGGCGTAACGAGGCGCAGACGCAAGGCACTTGATGCGATGCATTTTGCTGTAAGCCGACTTTGCCAAGGCCATCAAGGGCAACTATGCGGGGACATGCTGCGCATTGGGCGGAGAGTAGCGAGGAGCAGCGCCGGATGCAAAACGACAGACAGCGAGTCATGGGCGCACCACGCCGGCGGCCTCGGGGAGCGCGGCGCGGCACGGCAGTAGCGGCGCAGTTGAGGGCGTGGCTCAGAGCGGCAGGGGCGCCCGGGGCGCGGGTAAGAGTGCAACTATTTGAGCGCCAGGCGGGCCGTCAAGGTACTGGGGACCACCCGGCCGCGTTACGGGTGGGCTGAGCCCCGGCATTTTTTTAGATACGAAAATTTTTTAACCTGGGATTACAGACGTAATTTATAGGGGTGGTCAAAATATAGCTGCTTGCGAGAAAAAGCTGTCAAGAGGTGAAATATAAGAACCGGCCTGATTGAGAAAAGTTTGCCGTTTTTTTCAGAGAAAGTGTTATATAATGATTTCGAAAGGACGATTTACGGGTGCGGAGGTGAAAAATGAACTTATACACAGGTAAGGCACTTGGAAATGCGCTGGGATTGACACCCCAAGAAGTGGAGTCTTTGCAACGGTCCGGAGTTATCTCATACAATAAGGGAACGCTGTACGCCCTTAAACCATCGGCGGCGTCGATTATTGCACATTATCGAGAAGGCAATGAAGAACGCGAAATTGTGGACTACGCGACGGAGCGGGCCTTGCTGATGCGTGCAAAGCGTCAGAAACAGGAATATGAAACCAGACTCAAGGAAGGCTCTGTACATGATGCGGCGGACGTGGAAATGCTGGTTGGTACTATGCTGCTGAATTTCCGGGCAAGACTGATGGGCATTCCCTCGAAACTGGCACCGCAGTTGGCAGGCGAAAGTACATCTAGGGGAGCCTATGACATTCTGAAGGAGGCGATCGATGATGCCCTCAACGAACTCGCAGATTATGACAAACTGTTCGGCGCTGTTACCCCCGATTAAGACACGACGGCTTTTTCGGTATTTGATTGAAATGCTAAAGCCGCCACCGGATATTTCATTGAGCCAATGGGCAGACCGATTTCGCTATCTGAGTTCTGAGGCGGCGGTAGAGCCAGGCAAATGGCGGACGGATCGGGCGCCATACCAGCGCGCCATTATGGATGCAATAACGGATAAGGATGTCAGGAAAGTCGTGGTTATGTCTGGCAGCCAAATTGGAAAAACCGATGCAGCGATTTTAAATGCCGTTGGATATTACGTTCACTACGATCCGGCGCCAATTATGGTCATGGAGCCGATCCTACAAATGTCTGAAGACTTGAGCAAGGACCGATTGTCTCCAATGATACGGGACACGCCGGTGTTGCGGGAACGCATTGACAACAAAAGCCGGACCTCCGGAAACACGATCATGCACAAGATTTTTCCTGGCGGGCATATCACGCTGGTTGGCGCAAACTCCCCGGCGTCCCTAGCATCCAGGCCAATCCGTATCCTTCTTGCAGACGAGCTGGACAGGTATCCGCCATCGGCGGGCAGCGAAGGAGACCCCTTGTTTCTGGCAGAACAGAGAACAAAAACTTTCTGGAACCGAAAAACTGTGGTCACATCCACGCCGACAGATAAGGGGGTCAGCCGGATCGAGACAGAGTATAACAACTCCACTATGGGGGTCTGGCACGTCCCTTGCCCACAATGCGGGGTGCTCCAAAAATTTGAGTGGAAAAAAATCATCTTCGATTCAAAAGCATTTCGGGCGGGGGACCGAACGGTGACTATGAGCTGCGACGCCTGCGGGGCTATATCAACCGAGGCAGAATGGAAAGCTATGAGCCGCCAGGGTCAGTACATTGAGGAGCACCCGGAGCGGGAGACCAAGGGTTTCTTTATAAATGGCCTGGCATCGACATTCTCTCACTGGGAGGAAATTGTTCAAAAGTTCCTAGAGGCGAACGACGAAGCAAAAAAAGGCAACCTGGAGATGCTGAAATCCTGGACCAACACCGAACTGGCCGAGACATGGGAAACCCCGGGCCAGACCATCGAGGCAGAGGATTTGATGGAACGGCTGGAAGAGTATCCGGCGGAAGCTCCGGAAGGCGTGCTGTTTATCACAGCCGGAGTAGACGTGCAGGACGACCGGCTTGAGTTTGAATTTGTGGGCTGGGGCATCGGCATGGAAAGCTGGGGGCTGGGCTATCATATCCTGTACGGTGATCTGCACCGTCCGGAGGTGTGGGATCAACTGGACGGTCATTTGCGTACTTCCTTTCGGAAATCTGATGGAACAGTGCTGAAAGTGGGGTGCGCCTGCATTGACTCCGGCGGACACTTTGCAAATGTGGTGTACCGATTTTGCAAGGACAAGGTATCCCGGCGCGTATTTGCCATCAAGGGCCGGGCAGGAGGGGAAATCCCCTTTATTGGCCGGTCCACGACAGGAAACCGCGAAAAGACCCCGCTGTTTCTGATTGGCGTAGATACCGGAAAGGCATTTGTAATGGACCGTCTGAACGTCCAATATCCCGGCCCGGGATACTGTCACTATCCGAGTTCCGAGGAAAGCGGCTATGGATTGGAGTACTTCAAGGGGCTGACCGCTGAAAAGCAGGTGGTCACCTATCGAAAGGGGCAAGCTATGTATAGTTGGGAACTCAAGGGCAGCTATCGCAGAAATGAACCCCTGGACATTCGAGATTACGCCACAGCGGCGGTAGAGATCGCTCAGCCGCCGTTGGAACGAAATGTCGTAACACGGAAAATCGCAGTGAGGAGGCAGCGATCCTATGGCATATAGCAAAACAACCACCCGCCGGCGAGGAATAACCCTGGACCAGGCTCAGGAACACCTGGAGGCCTGGCTTGAGGCGGAGATGGAAATTACAACACATCAGAGCTACCAACTTGGCTCCAGGCAATTAACCCTGGCAAACCTGGAGGAGGTCCGAGAACAAATTGACTACTGGGACAAGAAAGTGGAGGCACTGGAGGACCTGGAAGAAACCGGGACCAGACGGGCAAAGGCGTACCGTGCTGTCCTAAGAGACTTGTGAATGATATGCCGGGGAATAACAGTGCGTTGGGGAATACGCTGCTCACACCCCAGAAATGCACGGATATTGAACAGTTGCTACGACGGGGTGACCGGGTTGAACTGGCGCTCATGGCAGATGGACTGCGAATTTATCAAATACGGCGCAGAGAAGTGAAAAATAAGACCTCACGCTAAGCGTTGCGTGAGAAGACCCGAGCGTGGGTGGCCTGTGCAGAAATGCGCAGACCATCCACGCTCTTTTCGTATTGGAGGCCCTATGAATGCGATAGATCGACTTGTGGCGGCAGTAGATCCGGAAAAAGCGGTTAACCGGGCGGCGGCTCGAAAAAGGCTGGAAGTCATGAACAGCGGCTACGGAGAGCATGGCGCAAATCACCACAAAAAAAGCGTAATCGGCTGGATTACGGATGGCGGATCCAGCAAAGAGGATATTGAGGACAATCTTCCGACCTTGCGGGAGAGGAGTCGGGATCTCTATATGGGGGCGCCGCTGGCTGCATCGGCAATTAAAACCTATCGGACCAGCGTTATTGGAGAAGGCTTGAGCCTGAAACCGAAAGTTGACGCGGAGTTCCTTGGCATCTCGGAGGAACAGGCATCCGCGCTGGAATCTAACATCCTGCGGGAATGGCAACTATGGGCGGATTCCACCGACTGTGACGCCTCCAGAATCAACAATTTCTATGAGCTACAGCAACTTGCATTTATGAACTGGCTTCTCAGCGGCGACGTGCTTGCCACGCTCCCGACTTGGAAACGACCAGGCAGCGTCTATGACCTGCGAATCAACCTGATTGAGGCAGACCGGTGCAGGACTCCGGCGGAAAAGGCGCTGACAAAGACGAACTGGGGTTTTGACAAGATCGTGGATGGCGTAGAGCGAAACCAGAGAGGCGAGGTCGTGGCCTATTGGTTTTCAAAGAACCACCCGAAGGGCCGGGGGTACTTAGCTGTCGACGCTTTCACGCGGGTAAGCGCATATGGCCGGCGAACAGGACGGAGAAACGTGTTGCACCTGCAAAACCGGGAACGAATCGGCCAGGTCCGAGGCGTGCCACTCCTGGCGCCAGTAATCGAGACCATCAAGCAAATGGACCGGTACACAGACGCGGAAATCGTAGCAGCAGTGGTCCAGGGGTACTTCACCGTCTTTATTGAGCATGAAAATACCACAGCAGGGGAACCGCTGGGGAAGATGATCCCAGAGCAAGCTCAGGTCGATGCAGGGGATCCGGCGAGCATTGAGATGGGAAACGGCGCAATTATAGACCTAGGCCCAGGTGAGAAAGCAAACCCTGCAACGCCAGGGCGCCCGAATGCGAGCTTTGATGGCTTTGTAACAGCAATCTGCAAACAGATCGGATCCGCGCTGGAATTGCCGCAGGAACTGCTGCTCAAACAGTTCACTGCCAGCTATTCCGCCTCAAGAGGTGCATTGCTGGAAGCCTGGAAAACCTTTGACATGTACCGGGATTGGATGGCAAGCGGATTCTGTGAACCAATTTATGAGGAATGGCTGGCGGAGGCCGTGGCAAAGGGACGGATCGCTGCACCGGGATTTTTCTCAGACCCGGCGATCCGGCAGGCCTACTCCAGATCAGAGTGGTATGGCCCATCTAGGGGGCAACTCGACCCGAAGAAGGAAGTGGAATCCGCTGCCCTCCGGGTACAGTATGGGTTCTCAACAGCAACCAAGGAGAGCATGGAAATGACCGGAACGGACTTCACGGACAATATGGCTCAACGGAAACAAGAGATCGCACTGATGCGGGACGCCACTGGCGAGAGCGGATGGACGACGCAAACAGGCCAGAACGAAGAAGCAGAGGACGAGGAGGATGAGGACGAATGAGAATCAGGATCGGCGGAAGAGTCATGGACGATGATAGCGCCGAAATATACCGCAGGTATGGCTATCAGAACGTCTGCTGCCCCAAAGACATCCGTGATGCTCTGAACACCCTGAGCGAAGGAGAGGAGTTGATTCTGGAGATCAACTCCGGAGGAGGCTCTGCCTATGACGGTTATGAGATGTACACAGTTCTGAAAAATTCGGGCAGAAGAATCACGGCAGAAATTCAGTCCATTGCAGCATCAGCGGCAAGCGTTGTCGCCTCGGCGGCCAACCGGGTGCTGATCTCCCCGGTGGCGAGCATCATGGTTCACCGTGCCAGTTCCTATGCATGCGGTAACGAAGAAAATATGAATCAGGCCGCGCAGATGCTCCGGTCCGTGGATGAAGGAATCCTAAACGCTTACGAATTGAAGTGCGCCGGGAAGAGCAGCCGAGAGGAACTGAAGGAAATGATGAAAAACGAAACCTTCCTGACCGCACAAGAGGCGGTGGAAAAGGGCCTGGCAGACGGAGTGCTCTGGGAGGACGGCGATGCAGACAGCACGCTCACCAACTCCGCAGTAGCTATGGCAGGCGGTATGGAATTGGCTATGGGAAGCCTGCCGCCGCTGGATAAGCTCAAAAACCTGGAAAACAGGAATGAGAATAACAATACCGAAAAAACGAAAGAAAAGGAGGAAAAACACATGACACTGGACGAACTGAAACAGTCAGAACCGGGCCTTGTGCAGCAGCTCCAGCAGGAAGCGGCTCAGGCCGAACGGGAGCGAATTACCGCCATTGACAATGTTGCTATGGCTGGATTTGAGGACCTGGTAAAAGCAGCGAAAGAGAATCCGAACGCCGACGCCGGAAGTCTGGCACAGCAAATCATTGCCCGCCAGAAGGCCCAGGGAGAGAACTTCCTGAAGGGGCGTCAGAAGGACGTTGAGGATGGACACGTCGGAGAAGTCCAGAGCGGTTCTACAGGGAATCCGGAGGATGAGCTGGAGGCTGTTCTGAACGAGGTGTTCGGAGAAGGATAAGGAGGAACCAGCAATGTATGAAGTAAAAGAATATACCCTGGAGCGGGACAATTTCCTGGGCGGGGCAACGGTCCCCGTTGCAAAGGAGACCCTGACCGCCAAGGAAAGCGAAACCATTGCGTACAAAAGCCTGATGAAGCTGGAAGGCGGAGAGGCCGTGGCCTATACCGCTGCCGATGCAGAAGCCGGCACACTGCCATACGGCATTGCAGCCGCCGACGCCGAAAACGGTACCGTGGTGGCGTATTTGTCCGGAGAGTTCCAAGAAAGCGGCCTGATTCTGCCGGACGGGGTCGAGGTCGACACCGTGCGGCCGCTGCTGCGGGAAAATGGAATTTTCCTGGTCCGGACACTGAAAAACGAGGACAACCAGTAAGAGAGGAGGAAAAAGAAAATGGCAATTGATCTCTATACCCCAAGAACGCTGTATGGCGTGATCTCCAAGATGCCGCCGGTACACACTTTTTTGCGGGATACCTTTTTCAAGGAGACTGTAACCTTCCCCACTGAATCGGTGGAATTTGATGTGTTCAAAGGCGGACGCCAGTTGGCCCCCTTTGTCCATCCTAAGAAGGGTGGAACTCTGGTAGAAGGTGCGGGCTACAAAACAAAAAGCTACAAGCCTCCCATGGTGGGTGCCAAGACTATCACAACGGCGGAGGATCTGATGAACCGGAGCATGGGCGAAAATCCCTATTCCGGCAGAACCCCGGCCTCCAGGGCCGTGGAAAAGCTGAGCTATGATCTTCAGAAACTCGAAAACATGGTAACGCGCCGCGAGGAGTGGATGGCCGCCCAGGTGCTGACTACCGGAACCATTCCGGTGGTGGGAGATGGCGTTGATGAAATAATCGACTTTCAATTCACAAATAAAGTCATACTGACCGCAGACGCCGACAAATGGTCCGACTCGTCCGCACCGATCTTGGATCAGCTCAACGAATGGTATCGCACGGTGCGGCGAGATGGCTATGTAAACCCCACCATGTTACTAATGAACGGTACCACAGCGGACGCCATGATCCGAAACCAGGAGATTCAAAAGCTGCTGGATAACCGGCGTTATGAGATGGGCCTTGTCGCCCCCAGAACCATGATGGGTGGCGCAAGTTTTGTGGCACACTTGACGCGTCCTAACCTGGACGTAATCGAATACAACGAGGTGTTCTACGATGACTGGACAGATCCGAAGAACCCGGAAACCAAGCTGCTGATTCCAGACGGATTTGTGCTTATGCTCAGTGAGCAGTCCAGATTCTCCAAGCTCTACGGCGCCCATACGTACCTCGATGAGAGCAAGACCTGGCACACGGTCATGGAGTCCAGAATCCCGGATACCTGGACCGAGAAGGACCCGGACCGCCGGATGCTTTCTCTGACGTCTCACCCGCTGCTGGTACCCCATGAGGTGGATTCCTGGCTGACGGCTCGGGTACTGTGATGGTTCGTGACCTCAAGCAACAGATTCTCCGAGACAACCGCCTGGTATTCCATAACCCAAAGGATTTTGCAGAGAAACTGAGGTTGGAATACCAGGGGCGGACCCTGGAGGTCTGGGGCGTTATGGATGAGGAAGGAACTTCGGTTCGAGACAAAAACAACAACCAGCGGAAGAACGACCGTGAGAAGTCCCTGTATCAGTATGACAAATACATTTGGTTAAACCAAGAGGACCTGAAAATTGTGCCGAAGGCCCAGAGAAATTTGACCGTCAATGGGGTCGGATATGTGATCCGGGAAGTTTCGGTAGAGTTCGGAGAGGTTCTGCTGACTGTGCGGAGATTGACAGAATGAGAGTCATATTTACGTCGGAGCAACTGGAGCGGGCAGAAAAGCTGCTCTATGGCATACCAGGGGCCACAGACAAAGCTGTTTCCAACGCATTTAACCGTGGCCTCCAGACCGCCAAGACGGAGGCGAACAGGCAGATCAAGCAGCGATATGCCATCACG
This sequence comes from uncultured Oscillospiraceae bacterium, assembly GCA_964527315.1. Lineage (GTDB taxonomy): Bacteria > Bacillota > Clostridia > Oscillospirales > Oscillospiraceae > HGM13006. The sequence continues at coordinate 9,935 of CAZGOQ010000055.1, forward strand.
CAGGGGAAAGTGGCGAAGCATAGTAAGGTCACCATAGAAAAGGCGTCCTCCAACGGCGGTGATGCGGCCATTGTTTTTGCTGGCAGCAAGATACCGCTGTACGAATACTCCACGAACCCGAAGAACCGGACCTATGTGGGGGAAAAAATCGTGCTGAAATTTAAGGACGGACGCACACACCAGGTATTCAAAAACAAGCCCGTGGCAACGATGGACGCCAAAGATTCCGGGTGGAAACGAGGCACAAAAGCGTTTATTGCCACCATGCAGAGCGGACACACGGGCGTGTTTGAGCGAGAAGAGCAAGGAAGGTTTCCTATCAAGCAACTGTATGGCTTTTCCATTGCGGATATGCTGGACTATGAGCCTGCAAAGGAGGCTGTTGCGGAGAAAACCGCAGAAACTGTGGACAAACGGCTGGAGCATGAGATCGGTCGTATCCTGAGCCAATATTAAGCGGAAGGAGCAACGCATGATAGAAATCCTGTTGAAGGCCCTAAAAGCTGTGGTAGAGGACGTGACCAAGGGAATGTACCTGGAGGTCAATCCCGATACCGGATGGTATGAGGAAACGGCGGCAATGCCGCTGGAACCAATCCCGGAGGAAACAGGACGTCCAAGCCCGGACGTTGAACTTCCCGAAGAACCTAAAACGGATATATGGGGGGAGGATTTCGACCAATCGGTGCGGGAACAGAGGAAAAAGCGAGCGCCAGAGGTCTATCTTATGAACCTCCCAGACCGCAGTGATACCACCAGCAGAATCCCGTATATCCTGATTCAATTTCTCAGTGGCCGTGATAAGCGGGCGGACCAAGAAAACGGCCGGGACAAGCAGAGCACTGTGGACGTTCGACTGCTGGTAGCTACCTATAATACCGACGGTCAGGAGGGGGGCCTACAGGTCCTGAACATTTTGGAGCGAATGCGCTTTGCACTCCAAAGCGGCGAAATGTTGGCAAGCAATTATGTCCTGCAAAACACCATGGATTACGAAGTGTATCCGGACGATACTGGGCGCTACTTCCTGGGAGAGATGGACACAACCTGGTCCATTCCAACGGTAGAACGAACCCATTGCTGCGTTGAAGAAGCGCTGAATGCAGGAGAATACCGCCCGGGGGACAATGTACAGGCGCGAGCACAGAAAGACATTTGGGAGGATGAAGCAATATGGAGCTAAACGAGAAAACCGTAGCTGAACTCAAGGAAATCGCTAATGGCCTTGGCATTTCCACAACGGGCTTGAAAAAAGATGAACTGATTGCAGCAATCAATGAGGCGCAGGCAACAGAACCGAGTCCCCAAGAGGAGCCGGTCATCACCGAAAAATCGGAACGGATGCGGCTGGTCTATATAGGCCCGACACTGCCTGGCGGCATTCTGAGCCGAGGTGCCATGCTGGTGGGCACTCAGCAGAGTATCGCTGACTACATCGCACCGGCAACGCAGAAATTTCCGACTGCGGCAAAGCTGCTGGTGCCGCTGAAGGACGCAAAGGGCGGCCTTCAGATGATTCGAGAGAGAAAAGGTGCGCTGTACAAGTACGCGCAGGAAGTTATGAGAGAAGGAGGCAACTAAAAAATGAGCACGTTTTTTCACGGGGCAAGGGCCACAATCCTGACCAACGACACCTTCAGCATGACACAGGCCGCCAGCGGTGTGGTATTTGCAGTGGGTACGGCACCGGTCAATCAGGTTGGGGCATATAAGGATATTGTCATGGCATCCAGCTATGACGAGGCGAAGGAACAGCTCGGCTACAGCGACGACTGGGAGAAATTCACGCTGTGCGAAGTCATGTATACCCATTTCAAGAAATACGGCGTGGGGCCGGTATTCCTGGTCAACGTGGCGGACCCATCGTCCTCAAAAACTACCGTCGAGGCAAAGAATGTGGCCGTGGTGGACACTGTTGCCGAAATCGAGGAGACAGCCATTGCAGACAGCATCGTTGTAGCAGATGCAGAAGGCAATGCTATGACGGCGGGAACCGACTATGAGGTCTATTACGAAGACGGAAAGTGCTGCATTGCAGCAATTCGTGGAGGCGCCATGGACGCCCTTTCCGAGGTCGCGGTTTCCTACGATAACTTTTCTGTTGACACCGCTGCGTTGGAAGATGCCGTTGTAGGCGGTTATGACGCGGATACCGGAGTATCCACCGGCCTGGAACTGGTGAACGATGTGTTTGCCAACTACGGCGTAAACCCCGACATTATCATCGCACCGGGGTTCAGCCACCTGGAGAGTGTGGCAACGGCTATGACCATGAAAACCACCGTGAACACAGTGTTCCGGGCTATGGCGATCCTGGATGCAGATATGGAATCTGGCGTGACCCATACTGACGTGGTGAAGTGGAAGAATGAACGCGCCATGAAGGACCCAACACAGATCCTTTGCTGGCCTATGTGCAAGGATGATGCACACATCTATCACCTGAGTACCCACGCCGCGGCGATCATGGCCTGCACCGACAACATGAACGACGACTGCCCCAGCGAGAGTCCCAGCAACAAGGACTCGCTGAAAGTCATGGCCATGTGCAAGGCGGATGGCAGCGAGGTGAAGATCAACCTGGACAAGGCCAACTACCTCAACGCCGCTGGCATTCTCACTGGACTGCGGTTTATGAGTGGTTTTACTCTGTGGGGAAACTACACCTGTGCATATCCAACATCCAGTCACCAGGAGGAATATTTCATCAATGTGCGCCGGATGTTCAACTGGGTCGGCAACAGCCTGATCCTCAGCTATTGGCAGTTCATTGATTCTAAGCTGACCCGGCGACTTTGCGAGACCGTAGCAGACAACGCCAATAAGTGGATCAATTCTCTGACTGCCGCGAACCATCTCTATGGCGGACGCGTGGAGTTCAACCAGGCAGAAAATCCAGACGAGGATATTGCGGCGGGCATTATCCGGCCCCATGTGTATTTGGCACCGGTCAGCCCAGCCCAGGAGATCAACTTCCTGATGGAATACGATATCAGCTATGTATCGACCGTGCTTGGCGCGGCATAAGAGGAGGCGAGAATTATGGCAAAAATCGACGAGGCCATTATTGGCTATCGAGTCTTTGAAGATGCAACGGAATATCTGGGAATTGCCAGCGTGCAGCTCCCGAATATCGAGTTCTTTACCACCAACATTCAGGGTGCGGGCATTTCGGGCGAAATTGAGGAGGTTATTCTGGGCCACATCAATGCAATGCGAGTGACCTTCAATTTCAGCGCTTTTGGAGAAAACGCCCTGGCGTTGGCTACGCCGGTTGACCACAATATCGACCTGAGAGAGGCACAGCAGGGGCGCAACATGGCGAAGGGCAAGCTGGAAATTCGGGGCGTAAAGCACGTCATGACGATCCGCCCCATCAGCATCACCATGGGGACGCTTCAGCAGGCAAGTACATCGGATCCAAGTGGCGAATATGCCGTGAGCTATTACGCTCAGTATGTTGGCAGCGAGAAAGTCATTGAAATCGATCAGCTCAATTACATCTGCGTCATCAACGGTGTGGACTACCTGGCCGATGTGCGGGCAGCCATGGGCCTGTAAAGAGGAAAACGACGGGGCTATCCCGAGTGGCAGAGATAGCCCCGCCCCAAGTGAACGCACGAAGAAAGGAGTGGCCAAAATGGAGATTACCAACGGCCTTACATATAAACTCGGAAAAACACTGGAGTACCAGAATTTCAAAATTGACGAAATTAAAATGGACTACGATAAGACTACCGGAGCAGATTGTCTGGCAGTCTTGGAGGAGCTGTTGGAGGGCAAGCAACCGGTTATGAATGAATACAGCGACCCTAATTTTATCCCGATGCTCATTGCCAGAAAAGCAGGGATCGCCTATGACGTGTTCATGCGCTTGCCGATGAAAGATTACAACAATATTGCCCCCATACCCGGGTTGACGGACAGAAAAAACAGTCGTAAACTAGAAAG
>CAZGOQ010000056.1:0-13594 GCA_964527315.1 uncultured Oscillospiraceae bacterium
TTCAGCCGCTCCTCGAACTCCCCCCGGTATTTGGCCCCGGCCACCAGCGCACCCCTGTCCAGCGAGCAGATGGTTTTATCCTGCAAATTTTCCGGCACATCGCCCCGAACGATCCGCTGAGCAAGGCCCTCGGCAATGGCCGTCTTGCCCACGCCGGGCTCTCCAATCAAAACCGGATTGTTCTTGCTTTTCCGGGAGAGAATCCGAATGACATTCCGGATCTCCTCGTCCCGGCCAATGACCGGGTCCATTTTCTTTTCCCGGGCCTGCTGAACCAGATCGGTGCCGTATTTGTTCAGCGCATCATAGGTGCTCTCCGGGTTATCGGTGGTCACTCTGGCGCTGCCCCGGATCTCTTTCAGAGTTTTCAGGCAGGCCTCGCTGGTAATCCCGTAATCGGAAAAGAGTTTTTTCATGGAACTGTTTGCCTTTGTGATGAGGCCCAAAAGAATATGCTCGACGGAGACAAACTCGTCCCGCATACTCTCGGCAACAGCTTCTCCCTCGGTAAAGGCGGCGTCCACATCCCGGTTAATATAGACCTTGCCCACCTCACGGCCAGAGCCGGTGATTGCAGGCAGACGGGCCACCTGCTCTTTGGCGGCGGCAGCAACCGATTCTGTTACCACGCCCATTTTTGTCAGCAGCTGGGGGACCAGTCCGCCATCCTGCAGCAGCAGCGCCAACAATACGTGGCACTGCTCGATCTGCTGATTGTCATGCTCCTCGGCGATACTCTGGGCCAGCTGAACTGCTTCCATGGATTTTTGTGTCAATTTCTGTACATTCATAACGCTGCTTCCTTTCTATGGGGATTGTTTTTAGCACTCGATGCATTAGAGTGCTAATTCTCTTTGCCCCCATAGTACCGCCGAATTTCCGGTTTGTCAATAGGAATTTGTAAAGGATTTATGAATCCTGATTCGCAGAATAATGCTCCATCAGATACTCCTCCAGACAAAGCCCCTTCTCCATGATCTCCTTTGCCGCGTCCTTTCCCACATAGCGAAAATGCCACGCTTCATAGGAAATCCCAGTTATATTCTCCTTGTCTTGAGGATACCGCAGGATAAAGCCATACTCCTGACAGTGGGTTTTCAGCCAGTCATAGATCGCCTGAGAAGAACAGAGCGCCTCATCCTCGGAATTGATGTCCACCGCCAGCCCCAGCTGATGTTCACTGTAGCCCGGCGCTTGGGCCCAGCGAAGGGCTTCCTCTTTGGCAGAAGTCTCCTCATAGCCCTGGTCGCGAAAGCTTTCAATCTTGTTATCCAGGATCTGCTGCTGTTCTTCCTCCGATCGATAGGAGGACCAGACCAGCGGATATAACCCATCCGCCCGACAGGCGTCAAACATCTCCTGCAGCGCCGGATACATCCGCGTATCCACCCGCTGATCGTCCCGCAGCTGCGTCAATTCGATCTCCCAATCCTGCGGCATCGGGTATTCCCGATTGACCAGTGTCAGATACCAGGGCAGTCTCTCTGTATCCACCAGAACCGGCTTTGTGCGCAGAGAAGAAATTCCCTGGGCAATTTCTCCCCGAAAATAAAAACCAAGGACAGCCAGTACAATCAGCGGCCATATCCATATCCATCTGATGTGCTGTTTCCTTCTTCTCATAATGTACCCTTCCTTCCCATATAAAAATACTACCACAGATTTTTCAGTGTGTCGGCATCCTTCTACAATTATTTATCATTTCTTAATCACATTTTCTATTTTTCAATTTCCCCCAAATTCATGGATTGATTTTTTGCACATGGAACCAACGACGCCGGTGCTGCTCGGAGGCCTTGCAAAAATGAATAGTCCCTCTTCAATAAATGCAATTGCCAACAGGAACCGATAAAATTATAATAAAAGTATAAAAAATATGGCATTTTTGCTTTCTTTTTGTTCAGATTCATAAAATCTGCCGAATCATGGAAAGCAGCTGTATTTTGAATTGGGGATATCATCCTCAAAATCTGAAAAAGGATGGATTGAGATGAAAAGAAAATTAAAAGCATCACTTGCAATGCTGCTGTGTCTCTGTATGGCAGTGGGTATGCTGACCGCCTGCGGCGGTTCCGGCTCTGCGTCTGTGGCGGAAAATGCTGTCTCCGCAGCAAATTCTGCGGAAGCGCCGTCTGCGTCTGAGACAGATGGCACGTTGGCTAAGAATCAGGTGTTGAACATACTGTTGAGCGGAACGGTCAACAGGCTGGATCCCAATGGTTCCAGTTGGACTGGCGAGTATCAGATCGTAACCCAGACTCAGGCCAGCCTGATGCGTATTGTCACGGATGAGGAGGGAAATGACACTTATATTTTGGACGGCGCGAAGGATTATACTGTCTCCGACGATGGCCTGACCTACACCTTCATTCTGCGTGATAACCTCTGGAGCGATGGTCAACCGGTTACCGCAGAGCAGTATGTTTACGGGTTCTTCCTGAACTTGGACCCCAATAACGGCTTCTCCACCACGGAGTTCTTTGATGTTGCCAATGCGGAGGCCTATTACAATGGTGAGTGCGATGCATCTGAGGTTGGCGTAAAAGCGTTGGATGACCACACAGTGGAGTACACTCTGAGTGCGCCGAACTCCGAATTCCTCTATTATCTTGCCTACCGTTCCGGTTTCCCCTCCCGTCAGGATATCGTTGAGGCCGCCAGCGGCGACTACGGCACCAACGTGGATGAAATGGTCTTTTGTGGTCCGTTCAAGGTGACCTCCTGGGTCAAGGAGAATAGCGTTACATTGGAAAAAAATGAAAACTACTGGGACGCTGAGAATGTAAACCTGCAGACTGTCAATATGCAGTATGTAGCGGAGCAGTCCACCCAGGCAACGCTGTTTGATGCACAGCAGCTGGATGTAGTTGCCTACAACGATGATTACGGCGCAGATTGGGTTGCCCAGGCTGAAAACGGACAAATTAATTACATCAACAAGACTGGCGCCTATTCCGACTTTATTGTTTTTGCAATTGAGAATGGTGGTCGATCCGGCCTGATGGATAATGCTGACATCCGGAAGGCGCTGTCTCTGGCCATTGACCGTGAGGAACTGGTCGAGACCGTTTGGGGCCGTTATGAGGCTGCCTATACCTATATTCCTCCCATTGTTCCTGTGGGCAGTTCTGAGTTCAATGCTGCCGGTGAGGGCCTTGTGAAGGAGCAGCAGGCTGAGTACGCTACGGACGAGGCCCTGCAGGAACTCTTCAAGAAGGGCTTGGAGGAGAAGGGCCAGTCTACTGACCTGAGCGCTGTTTCCATTGACTTTGTTGTGGAAGCGTCCAATGTTGCGTATCAGACCCAAGCCGAGTACATCGCGCAGACCTGGCAGAACCGCCTTGGCATTAATGTCAAAATTGAAGTGACTACCGACGCCGAGGAACGTCAGCAGCAGATGGACTATGACGTTGGCGTGAATGGCTGGGAAGGCGGCGCGAGTCCCTACGATTATCTGTTTGTGGTAAATGTTCCTTACGGTCTGAAGTATTTGACCGGCGTTTATACCAACGAGCATGTGAACGAACTGCTAGAAACAGTCACTCAGATCGCGGACGAGACCGAACAGGTTTCTGTCTATCACGAAATTGAAAATACCATTCTGGAAGAGGCGGGTGTTGGCCCTCTGTATTTCAGCGACATTAAGTACTTTACGCAGACCTATGTGGAGGGCCTGATGTTCACCAGCTTTGGCCCGGAGATGGACTTCAGCCACGCACGAATTCTGGCGCACTGATTTAACACCTGTGCAGCATAAAACGAGTTGAATATCGGATTCCCTGTCCCGGATGATTTTGTCATCCGGGACAGGGATTAAGAAGAGGAGACTCTTATGATAAAATACATAATCCGTCGCTTTCTTGAACTGCTGCTGGCGTTGTTTTTTATTGCCTCAGCGACCTTTTTCCTGACGGCAGCGGCACCTGGCGACCCGCTGATTTCCAGAACCATGTCGCTGCCAGAGGCGTCCCGTGATGCAATTTATGCGAAATACGGTCTGGACAAGCCGCTGATGGAACGCTATGTGATCACCATGAAGGGAATGCTGCATGGTGACTTTGGCGAGTCGGTGGTCTATCAGGGAGAAACCCTACAGGATATTATCCGCGAGAAACTGCCGGTTTCTGCCCGGCTTGGAATCCAGCAACTGGTGTTCGGCGTTCTGGTCGGCCTGATGCTGGGCGTCCTTGCAGCCGTAAAGCGGGAAACCTGGATAGACCGGTTGATCGTTGTGCTTGCGGTGCTGCTGATGTCAGTGCCGGAATTGGTATTGGGCCTGATGTTCCAAAAATACTTTGCCGGTACGCTGAAATGGTTCCCGGTGATCGGATGGCCATCGGGGAAGGATCTTTGGCTGGGCGGATGGAGGTATACCGTTCTTCCTACCCTGTCCGGTGCGCTTTTGTATATCGCGCAGTATTCCAGACTACTGAAAACGTCCATTCTGGATGTCTTGGATCAGGATTATATTCTCACGGCCCGGTCTAAGGGTCTGTCTGAGTCGAGGATCATCTGGGGACACATTATGCGGAATTCCTTTATCCCCATTGTGACCAGACTCCCCATGAGCTTTGCGGCCTGTATCACAGGCTCCTTCCTCATCGAAAAAATTTTTTCGATTCCAGGTATCGCAGCTTATTATATTGAGGCAGTACAGGCCAATGACCTTTCTATCGTCCTGGGTGAAACCGTGTTCCTGGCAGCACTGTATATTGTGGTGCTGTTCCTGACGGATATTCTCTATACGGTTGTTGACCCCAGAATTCGCATTCGAGGAGGAAAGCGCTAATGAATGAACAGATTTCCTCTGCTAAGGCAGCAGGCAGCAGCCTGACCCCGGAAGATTTTTTAATTATTCAGAAGGATAGCAAGCAGGCGGATCGCCTGGTTCGGGAACCTGTGACTTACTGGAAGGATGCGTGGCGCCGACTCAGAAAGAACCGGGTAGCCATGACATCGCTGCTTGTGTTGTTTGTGTTTCTGGTTGCAGTGATTGTGGGGCCGGATCTCCGCGGGTATGATTACATCACAAGCGCTCCCCAGTATAAGAATGCAGATATGTCCGCGCAATTCTGGTTTGGCGCTGATGCGCTGGGCCGAGATTTGTTCTCCCGGCTTTGGGTAGGTACCCGTGTCTCGTTTATCATTGCCGTGGTATGTACGGCAGTCCAGACGGTGATCGGCTCCCTGTATGGCAGCATTGCTGCGTATTTTGGCGGCATCGTGGATGAGGTGATGATGCGTATTCTGGAGATTATCACAGCAATGCCCAGCCTGCTGCTCACAATTTTGATTATGATTGCCATGGGGAACAGTGCGGTCTCCCTGCTGATTGCCCTTTGCATGACAACCTGGTGCTCCACGGCACGAACGGTACGCGGCCAGATCATGCAGCTGCGGGAATCAGAGTATGTCATGGCGGCGGAGGCTCTTGGCGAACGGCCGCTGAAAATCATTGTCCGCCATATGATTCCCAATATTATGGGCATCCTGATTCTGGATGTTGCAACATCCATTCCCGGCTACATCTTCCAGGAGGCCGGCCTTAGCTTTATCGGTCTGGGCCTGAAGGCGCCGTCCATCAGCCTTGGCCTGCTGATTTCCAGTGGACAGGCTGTTATGAACTCTCATGTAAACCAGCTGATCTTCCCTGCGGCAGTCCTTTGTATTATGGTGCTTGCATTTAATCTGCTGGGCGATGGTCTGCGGAATGCGCTGGACCCCAAATTCAGAAAGTAGGTGACGCGAAATGAGTGAAAACTTACTTCAAATCAAGGATCTCTGCGTCAGCTATCACACCTATCAGGGAGAGGTGCAGTCTGTTCGTGGTGTGAATCTGGACATCAATCGGGAAGAATCGGTCGCGCTGGTGGGAGAATCCGGCTGCGGCAAGTCTGTTACAGGAAAAAGTATCCTTCGTCTGATTCAGACGCCCGGTGAGATTAAGAAGGGAAGTTCGATTTTCTTCGACGGGGAGGATGTCCTTTCTATGGACAAAAAGAAACTGCGCGCCTATCGCGGTGGCCGGGTCTCGATCATTTTCCAGGACGCATTGGCATCTCTGAACCCGACCATGACGGCGGGAAAGCAGATCATGGAAAATCTGCTGCACCATCGGAAGATGTCAAAAAAAGAGGCCAGAGCTGAGGCGGTAAAGTTGCTGGAGTCCGTTGGCATTCCTCAGGCAGAGAAACGCGTGGACCAGTATCCCCATGAGTTCTCCGGCGGTATGCGGCAGCGTGTGATGATTGCCATTGCCTTTGCCTGTCAGCCCAAACTGCTGATTGCCGATGAACCGACCACGGCTCTGGATGTGACCATCCAGGCGCAGATTATGAAGTTGCTGAAGCAATTGCAGACTGAGAACCACACGTCAATTCTGATGATTACCCACGACCTGGGTGTGGTTGCCAGCGTCGCACAGCGGATTTTTGTAATGTACAGCGGGATCATTGTGGAAAAGGGTTCCAGCAACGATATCTTCTATCGCCCCAGGCATCCGTACACGAAAGCGCTGCTGCGCGCGGTGCCGCGCATGGACAGTGTCAACAAGGGCGAATTGGATTCCATCGAGGGAACGCCACCGGATCTGATCGCACCGCCGGATGGCTGCCCATTCGCATCCAGATGCAAATATACAATGCCGATTTGCCAGCGTGAGATGCCGGGAATCACCCAGTTTGGCGGAGAACACCAGTGTGTCTGTTGGCTGCATCATGAAATGGCGCCTGTGATACCCGGAATCAACGACTTTCAGGACGAGGAGGTTGGAGTGTGATGGCAGAAGAGCAGACTCCGCTGATTCAGGTGCAGCGCCTGAAAAAATACTTCAACGCCGGGCGCAAGAATGAGGTCAAGGCCATCGACGACATCTCCTTTGATATTTACGAAGGAGAGACGGTGGGCCTGGTAGGGGAATCCGGCTGCGGAAAAACCACCACTGGACGTATTATCCTCGGTCTTTACGACAAGACGGATGGCGCCGTCCTCTACCGTGGGAAAGATGTCCACAGCATGACCCGTTCTGAAAAGTACGAATTCAAAAAGAAAGCGCAGATCGTATTCCAGGACCCGTACTCCTCGCTGGATCCCAGAATGACCGTTGCGGATATTATTGCCGAAGGCATTGACATCCACCATCTGGCAAAAAGTAAGCAGGAACGGCTGGAGAAAATATATTCCTATCTGGATGCCGTCGGCCTGAACGAATCCCATGCAAGCCGCTTTGTGCATGAGTTTTCTGGCGGCCAGCGGCAGCGTATCGGGATCGCCCGAGCGCTGGCGGTGGAGCCGGAGTTTATCATGCTGGACGAGCCGATCTCCGCATTGGATGTGTCCATTCAGGCTCAGGTGGTCAATCTGCTTATGAAGCTGCAAAAGGAGAAGGGGCTTACCTACCTGTTTGTGGCGCACGACCTTGCCATGGTGAAGCACATTTCGGATCGAATCGTCGTCATGTACCTTGGAACTGTGGTGGAAACTGCTTCCTGTGAAAAGCTGTATGCAAAGCCAGTTCATCCCTATACGCAGATGCTGATCTCCGCCATTCCCATTCCGGACCCTATATTGGAGCAGAAACGCGCGGAAGAGACCATCCGGGGCGAGGCCGCCATTGTCGGCGCATCGCAGGGCTGCCGGTTCCATATGCGCTGTAGATATGCCACCGAACGCTGTGCCTGCGAGATGCCTGCGCTCCGCGAGGTGGAGCCGGGGCATTTTGCAGCCTGTCACAAGCTGGAGCAGGTGAATTCGTGAAACAGACGGTAATCAGTATCGGGAAAGTGGTACTTGCGGCCTTGGCGCTGCTGCTTGTCCTGGCGCTCATTGCGGGGCTTGCGGGACTTTGTGCAAAGACCGGCTTTGGAGCGATATATTGGCGGCTTTGTGCAGGCGTGGATGGAATTGTGTTGCTTATGATCGCCGTTCTCCTGCTTACCCATCGAAAGCCTGGGAGGGGACAGAACAACACTTGGGAAAAGTGCGTCCCGAAGCTGTCCATTCTGGCTGCTCTGCTGATTATCAGCGTTTTGCTGACAGCTGCTGCGAGTATTGTGAATGATCTTGTTGCTTGAAGGGAATATCAAAATGAAAAATAAATATCCGCATATGTTTGCACCAATCACCATTGGCGGCATGACATTTAAGAACCGTATCTGGTCTGCGCCTGCCGGGGCTCATCTGCTGTACGACACACAGAATTGGCCCAATGACCATGTAATCGCCTACTATGCCAATAAGGCCAAGGGCGGCACTGCCGCAGTGACGGTTTCGGCCAATAATATGGATGTATACCAGCCTTACGACAATGTCCACGCTCATGAAAACATTCTGAATACCGAGGGCCACCGCTTCTGGAACCAGCTTACCGACGCCATTCACTTTTACGGCGCCAAGGCGTCTCTGGAGTTGCTGGGCTTTAGCTACCACGGCTACAATTACAAGGGAGACCTGGTGAGTTACAGTGTCAATGGAGATGACGGTGAACTGTTGACCGGAGATGTTATGGAGCAGATCGCAAATCTGTACGCAGATGTGGCGGAAAACGCCGTCAAATGCGGCTTTGATATGATCCTGATTCATGGTGGACACGGCCTGATCCTCAGTCAGATTCTGTCGCCTCTGTATAATACTCGCACAGATGAATTTGGCGGCAGCCTTGAAAATCGAGCCAAGTTCCCCATCATGATCTTGGATGCAATTCGGGAACGTGTGGGGCGCAAGCTGCTGATCGAGTACCGCATCTCCGGCTCTGAACTGATTGAGGGCGGTTTCTCGACGGATGACTGCATTGCCTATCTGAAGATGATTCAGGATAGGATCGACATTGCGCATATCTCTGCGGGCAGCTTTTTCTCGGATACAGAGCATATTATGCATCCCAATCACTTCCTGCCAGCAGGTGTCAATACCTGGCTGGCAGAGACTGTAAAAAAGTCCGGCGAGATACATATCCCGGTGCTGACCCTGGGCGGCTATCAGGATCCCAGGGACATCGAAAAGGTTCTGGCAGAGGGCAAGGCGGACATGGTTGCCATGGCGCGTGGAACCATCGCGGATTGCGACCTTGTGACAAAAGCCAGAAAAGACAAAGAGGATGAGATTATCCCCTGTATTCGCTGCTTTCACTGTCTGGATTATCGCCGCGCAAGCACCTTTGGCTGCTCGGTAAATCCCACAGTGGGCAGGGAACTGCGGCTGAAGCTTCTGGTTCCGCCCGTGGAAGAGAAAAAACGCGTCATCATCGTGGGTGGTGGTCCGGCCGGTATGGAGGCTGCAATTACGGCGCGTTCCCGTGGCCATGAGGTGATCCTGCTGGAGAAGGCGCCGCAGTTGGGCGGGAAGCTGAACTTCTCCCGGCAAGTTCCCTTTAAGAAGGACCTGTGTAAGTTTTTGGATTATTTGATTCACATGACGGAGAAATCCGGCTGTGAGATTCAGCTGAACACAAAGGCTACGCCGAATCTGGTGGCATCGCTGCAACCCAATGTCGTATTGGCTGCGGTTGGCGCGAAGGCTGCGGTTCCATCGATTTCCGGCGTTGGCAACGACAATGTGATCACGGCGGAGGAGGCCTATCGCCGGGCCAAGGCTGGACAACCGTTGGGAGAAAAGATTGCCGTTTTGGGCGGCGGTGATGTGGGCAGTGAGACTGCCTGTTATCTGGCGCAGAACTGCGGCAAGCGGGTTTCTATCTTCGAGATGACTGGCACATTGGCGGCTGCATCCTGCACGATTCCCCGGGTGGCACTGACCAAAGAATTGGAAAAGTCTGTGCAGATTCATCTAAATGCCACCTGCACCGGCATTTCCGAGATCGGTATTCATTATCAGGATGCGGATGGGGAACATTTTGAAGAGGCGGATACCATCGTGCTTGCTGCCGGCATGGTGCCGCTGAAAGAGGATGCCGAGCAGTTCCGTGCGCTTGCAGAGGAATTCTTTCCCATCGGGGACTGCGTAAAGGCCGGTAATGTTTGCAATGCTGTGCGTACCGGGTTTGACGGTGCGATTCAGCTGTAATTGCCCGGCGCAAAAAGGAGAATGCTATGCTCGAACAAAAGATTTATGACGCTTATGTCAGCATTCTGAAGGAAGAATTGATCCCTGCAATGGGCTGTACCGAGCCCATTGCAGTAGCATATGCCGGTGCGATTGCGCGAAAGACCCTTGGGGCATTGCCGGAAAAGATTGCACTTTGCGTCAGCGGGAACATCATAAAAAACGTGAAGAGTGTCATTGTTCCGCATACCGCCGGGCGAAAAGGATTGCGGGTTGCTGTTTCAGCCGGTGTGGTCTGCGGAGATGCGGACAGAGAGATGGAAGTCCTGGCCGATGTGGGCGCAGAGGGTGTAAAAGCCCTGGATGCCTATTTGGAAAAGGTGGACGTTCAGATTTCGGAGTCCACCGCCAACTGCCCCTTTGACATTCAGGTGACAGCCTTTGCTGGGAAAGATCACGCGTACTGCCGGATTATCGGGCACCATACCAACGTGGTTTCCGTTCGGCGCAATGGAGATGTTCTGCTGGAAAAGCCCTTTTCGGACGATGCAGTTCAGCCGCCGGAAAATCGAAAGTTATTGTGTGTCAAAGATATTGTCGCCTTTGGTGACGAGGTTCGGATTGAGGATATTCGTTCCTTGATTTCCCGCCAGATCGAATATAATATGGCCATTGCGGAGGCAGGGATGTCCGGCGATTATGGCGCGAGCATCGGAAAAATCCTTCTTCGTTCCTATGGAAATGCCATTCAGAATCGCGCAAAGGCATGGGCTGCTGCCGGCTCCGATGCGCGGATGAATGGCTGTGAGCTGCCGGTGGTGATCAATTCGGGCAGCGGGAATCAGGGTATGACCGCCTCAATTCCTGTGATCATCTACGCGAGAGAGTGTAATGTCTCTGAGGATTTGCTGTATCGCGCACTGGTGGTTTCCAATCTGGTGACAATCCATCTGAAAACAGGAATCGGCAGTCTATCTGCTTACTGTGGCGCCATCAGCGCCGGCTGCGGTGCGGGCTCAGGAATCTGCTATTTGTACGGCGGCCGTCTGAATGAGATTTCCCATACCATTGTAAATGCCCTTGCGATTAACTCCGGCGTAATCTGCGATGGCGCAAAGGCAAGCTGCGCGGCAAAAATCGCCTCTGCTGTGGAGGCGGGACTGCTGGGAATGCAGATGTATATGCATGACAGTCAGTTCTACGACGGAGACGGCATTGTGGTTAAGGGCGTGGAAAACACCATTGCCGCTGTAAGTAAGATTGCCAGAGACGGTATGCGCGGAACCGATGAGGAGATTATCCGCATTATGATTGGAGACGCGCCATCGGCATATAATTAGGATATAGGATACGGGGCGGGCAACTACGGATGGTGGTTGCCCGCCCTTGCGTCATTGATTTTTGGGGTATAAAACTGTATAATAAAGAGAGGCCTGCAAATAAAAGTCATATCCCAAACAGCATTTGACAAAAGAAAATGTTGCAGGCAGACCAAAAGGAAAACATATCCCATGCCTATAGCTGACTGCCATGAACAAGGGGCAAATATATAGTAACAGGAGATGGTTTAGTATGACGGTGTTTCAACTCCAGTGTGTAATTGGGGCCGTGAGCCAAGGGAGTTTTGCACTGGCTGCGGATAAGCTGTATATCTCGCAGTCTACCATGGGACGGCAGATTCGGCAGCTGGAAGAGGAATTGCAGGTATCGCTGTTTACCCGTGAGCATAATTCCATCAAGCTGACACCTGTTGGAGAAGAACTTCTGCCCGAGTTTGAGCGCTGCTATGCAGCGCATACCGAGTCTGCCATCCGTATTCAGGAGATTGTTGACCACAGACTGAACCGTTTCCGAATCGGAATTTTGGATAGCCTTGATCTGATCCCGCAGATGCAGGGCGCAATCTCATGGCTGAAAAAAGAAAATCCAAATGCACGGATTCGTATATGCCATCTCGGCTTTCGGGATGTTTCGCAGGCACTGGTGAATGGAACAGTAGATTTGGTTTTTAATTTAGACAGTTCTATGCCAAAGGGAGAGCATTTGGCTTCCATGCGCTGGCTGCGGGACCGGATGTGTCTCGCTGTGCCGGAGATCCATCGAAATGCCAGCCTTTCCAGCATTTCCAATGAGGAAATCAGTACCTACTTCGGCGATATGGAATTTTCCCTGATTGCCGCAGAGGAGTTCGAGGGGGATGTTTCCCGTTATCAGCGGCAGACGTTTCCTGACTATGATTGCAGCACCTATTTGAACAAAATCTCGGGACCGTTTGCAGAACTGGATTCGCTTATGATGATGGTCCGGGCAGGATTAGGGATTACCTGCGTCAATGAGACCAGCGTTCTGCAGAATGACCCCGCTGTGCGGCTGATTCCGCTGGTGGATCACACGGAAAACGGTGAGTTGGAGCATGTGGTCTTCATTAACCCATACTGGAATCTGAATAACGAAAATGAACTTTTACCGCGTTTTTTGAAATACCTGAAACAGACACAAGCATAGTGTGTCTCAAAAAGAACGGCACCGACACGCTTTGATCCCATACAGTGCGGTCATAAAAAACACCAGACCATTACAAAACCGCTTCCGGACGTCATGATGCCATGGGCAAATGCCAGGGCCGCCACGCCGGGATCTGCTTTGGACCGGCAGGGGACAGACGAAGTTCCATCCGGATCCGTTTCAAAGGACGCTGTTCCGGCCCTTCGGGCGACGAAACGCTGCGAGATTTCCCACTGTGGAGGAGTTTGCATGAATTGCGATCAGAATATGCGTCATTTTTAAGAAGTGAAAAGAAATATGCAGGGAACCCTTCGCTTTGTAATGGATTTATCGAAAATATTGTAAATACATGTGAAATTTATCTTGACGTTTGAACGCGGAAACGGTATAATAAATTAAAGCAGATTTTATAGCTGAAAGAACACCCGGCTGTTCCTGCAAATCTGAGAAAGGAATGATTGTAAGAATGAAAAAATTGATTGCATTGCTGATGGCGGTGCTTATGCTGTCCAGTATGCTGGTGGGCTGCGGTACTTCTGAGAGTTCTTCCACGCCTGCGGACAGCGCAGAGTCCGAGACTCCGACATCCAGCGCCGCTGCATCGGAGACTTCCGACAAGACCTGGATCATTGCCACCGATACTGTATTTAAGCCCTTTGAGTATACCGACGAGAACAACAATTTTGTGGGCATCGATGTGGATATCATTGCTGCAATTGCGGAGGATCAGGGCTTCCAGTATGAGATGCAGAGTCTTGGCTGGGATTCTGCCATTGCCGCCTGCCAGGCAAAGCAGGCTGACGGTCTGATTGCCGGCGCTTCTATCACCGATCAGCGTAAGTCGGAAGGCTGGACGTTCTCTGATGGCTATTATACCGCGACCCAGTGTATGACCGTGGCTGCCGGTTCTGATATCAAGGGCTTTGAAGATCTCAAAGGCAAGACTGTTGCGGTAAAAATCGGTACGCAGGGCGCCGACTATGCGGAGAGCCTGAAGGAAGAGTACGGCTTTGAGATCACGTCTTTCGAGGACAGCCCCACAATGTATCAGGCTGTCACCGGCGGTCAGGCGGCGGCCTGTTTCGAGGAT
>CAZGOQ010000057.1:0-13461 GCA_964527315.1 uncultured Oscillospiraceae bacterium
AATCTCCACGACTGGTGTATCTCCCGGCAACTCTGGTGGGGGCATCAGATTCCGGCATGGAAGTGTCAAAGCTGCGGCAAATACACTGTCTCCAGAGAGGATCCCACAGAGTGTGCTCACTGCGGCTGTCAGGACATTGTGCGGGAAGAGGATGTGCTGGATACGTGGTTTTCTTCGGCCCTCTGGCCCTTTGAGACATTGGGCTGGCCGGAAAAAACAGAGGATCTGGATTACTTTTACCCCACGGATGTGTTGGTCACTGGCTATGACATCATTACTTTCTGGGTTTCACGTATGATCTTCTCCGGCTGTGAGCAGACCGGAAAGCCGCCCTTCCACACTGTACTGATTCACGGTCTGGTACGGGACGATAAGGGCCGGAAAATGTCCAAGTCTCTGGGCAACGGCATCGACCCGTTGGAAATGGTAGAGCAGTATGGCGCGGATGCGCTGCGGATGAACATGATTACTGGCAATTCTCCCGGAAACGACATGCGGTTCTATGTGGAGCGCTGCGAGGCCATGCGGAATTTTGCCAATAAGATCTGGAACGCCAGCCGCTATGTGCTGATGAACCTGACCATTGACCAAAACACACTTCCCGCCCCGGATCAGCTGGAGCAGGAAGACAAATGGATCCTCTCTAAGCTGAACCGCCTGATCTCTGAGGTTACTGAGAACATGGACAAGTATGAACTGGGGATTGCCGTGCAGAAGATCTATGACTTTATCTGGGACGACTACTGCGACTGGTATATCGAACTGACTAAGGCCCGGCTCTATGCCGAGGACGAAGGCAGCAAAGAGACGGCCCAGCAGGTTCTGGTTTATGTACTCGATCAGTTCTTAAAACTCCTGCACCCCTTTATGCCATTTATTACAGAGGAGATCTGGCAGGCCATTCCCCACAAAGGGGAGAGCATTATGATCGCCCCCTGGCCGGAGACAAACAGTATGCTGAATTTCCCGGCAGAGGAAGCTTCCATGGAGCAGATCATGGCTGCGATTCGAGCCGTCCGGAACCGCCGGTCAGAGATGAATGTGCCCCCCAGCAAAAAATCCACGCTGTATATCGTTACGGAGAACCAGCGCGTCTATCAGCAGGGCAGTGCATTTATGAAAAAAATGGCCTATTCTGATAATCTTTTGATTTCCGAACGCGCTCCGGAGGGAGCGGAGGATATGGTCTCCTGCATCACTGCGGACTGCAAACTCTATATGCCCATGAATCAGTTGGTCGATTTGGAGAAAGAACGCCAACGAGTGGAAAAAGAGTTGGAGAAGAATCGTAAAAATCTGGATGGGATCGGGAAGAAACTCTCCAATTCCGGATTTTTGTCCAAAGCCCCTGAAAATGTGGTAAACGCGGAAAAGGAAAAAGCGGAAAAACTCCAAGCGCTGATTGCACAGCTGGAGGAAAGCCTTCAGCGGCTTATGAGATAAACAAAAAGCCGCCGGCGCCGGACAGGAACACCAGCGGCAGATCTGCTATCAGTTGAGAGATTTGGAAGAAACAACAGATTTAAACAAACACTTTTTACACACAAAAGGGGAGGGTGGATCCGATTGACCTATGAAGAAATTTTGATACAGATTCACCGCCGCCGAACCTTTTCTGCCGGCGGTCCCACGCTGGAACGCATTCGGCGGCTTATGGCCGCGTTGGGAGATCCGCAGGAGAAGTATCCGGTCGTCCACATTGCCGGGACCAACGGCAAAGGCAGCGTCTCCGCCATGGCGGCGGCGGCCCTTTTTCAAAAGAGATATCGGGTCGGACTGTTTACATCCCCCTATCTGGTGGATTTCCGAGAACGGATCCAAATTGACCGTCAGCCGATCTCGAAAGAGGAACTTAAAGCCTGCTATGAGATTGTCATAGCACAGGAAACTCGTTTGGAACAGCAGGGCTTCGAGCCGGTCAACGAATTTGAGTTCGTGACTGCGATTGGCTTTTTGGCCTTTTCCCGTGCAAAGGTGGACTATGCCGTGTTGGAGGTGGGACTGGGGGGGAGAACCGACCCTACCAATCTGGTCAAACATCCCGCCGCCTGTTGTGTTACATCAATCTCTTTTGACCATACCGCCATTTTGGGGAATACCATTGAAAAAATTGCTTGGGAAAAGGCCGGAATCATTAAGAAAAACTGCCCGGTGGTCATTGCCCGGCAGACGGAGGAAGCTGAAGCCGTTTTACGGCGGGTTGCCCAGAAACAAAACGCCCCGCTTACTTCAGCGGATCCGGTCACACCGATATCGAGAAGCCGCTCCGGTTTGAAGTTTCTATGCGGCAATTTAAAGTTATGTATACCTCTTTTGGGTGATTTTCAAATGGAGAACGCCGCAGCAGCATTGAAATTATGTCAAGTGCTTGGCTTACCGGATCATGATATTCAGGTCGCGTTTTCCGGCGTTTCCTGGCCAGGACGGCTGCAATATTTCCCCCAGCATGAAATGCTGGTAGACGCAGGGCATAATCCCGCTGGCATTGAGGGGTTGTGCCGCACACTGGATCAGCTGTTTGCAGGTCAGAAAATAATCTGCATCCTGTCCATGCTGCGGGACAAGGATGTTTCCAAATGCATTCCCATGGTTGCAAAGCGTGCTCGGCTCCTGATCGGTACGTCCGTGCATTTGCCCCGATCTTTTTCACCGGAGGAAATCGTGGAACTTGCAGCGTCATACTGCCCGGCTCTCCCGGCAGACTCTATGGAAACGGCGCTGTCCATGGCAAAACAATCGGCAGAGCCAGGAGATCTGCTCTTGGTCTGTGGTTCCGTTTATGGGGCGGGAGAGGTCCTGCGCATTCTCTCTGTTTCATCAATTTCATAGAATATTTTCCGGGGTGCGTGCCTTCGACGGTATGCGCCCCGTTTTCTTTGTATAATGGAGCCAAAATATACTCTGCGGAGGGATTTTTATGTACATCCGAAGTTTTTTGCAGGACAAAGAAATGACGCTGACATTGTCCGGCGAAATCGATCATCACGAAGCAAAGAATGCAATTGTCAATATTTCTGAAAAAATCGATGCCTATTTGCCGAAAACCTGTTTTTTGGATTTTCGGGATGTCAGCTTTATGGATTCCTCCGGAATTGCAGTGGTGATTGCCGGGGTAAGGCATATGCGGGAGATCGGGGGCAAGCTGGTTTTGACCAATGTCCAGCCCCAGCCCATGAAGGTGTTTTCCGCCGCCGGAATCGAGCAAATTGCAGAAATCAAAGGAGGAACCAGCAATGAAACCGGAAAATGAAGTGACAATGACCTTTCTCAGCCGCAGCTGCAACGAAGCCTTTGCACGATCAGCCGTGGGCGCTTTCGCGGCGTCTCTGGACCCAACGGTAGAGGAACTGGGCGATATCAAGACTGCCGTCAGCGAAGCGGTGACCAACTGCATTGTGCATGCCTACCCCGATTCCTGGGGAACGATAGAACTCTGCTGCCGCATCTATCCGGATCGAAGTCTGGAAATTGTGATCAAAGACCAGGGCGTTGGAATTTCGGACATAAAGGCCGCCAGAACGCCTCTGTATACTACCGGCGGACAGGAACGCAGCGGCATGGGCTTTACCATTATGGAAAAATTCATGTCAAGCTTACGGGTGGAATCTGAGATCGGAGAGGGCACAACTGTCACCATGACCCGAAAGCTGCGAAGAGGGAGTACTGCCACTTGACCATGGAACTTCTGGACCAGGCACGGCAGGGAGATCAGAATGCCAAGGAGCGGCTGATCACGGAGAACTCCGGCCTGATATGGAGTATTGTGAGACGGTTTTTTGGCCGTGGCGTGGAGCCGGATGACCTGTATCAGCTGGGCTGTATGGGATTTTTGAAAGCCATCGATGGTTATGATCAGAGTTTCGGCACCCAGTTTTCCACCTATGCAGTGCCAAAAATCGCCGGGGAGATCCGCCGGTTCCTGCGGGACGACGGAACCATCAAGGTCAGCCGTACCATCAAGGAACAGGCGGTCATGCTGAAAAATCTTCGCACCCGGCTGACCGGGGAACTGGGCCGGGAACCGCTGCTCAGCGAACTATCTGCCGTGTCGGGGCTTGCGCCGGAAGAAATCGCCGTCATTGAGACCGCAATGCTCCCCACAGATTCCCTCCAGCGTCCCACCGGAGAGGATGGCAGCAACCTTGAGCAGTTGCTGCCCGGAGACGGCATTGAAGATAAAATCCTGGAAAGAGTTGCCCTTAAGGACGCAATCGGTAAACTGGAACCTCGCCAGCGGGCGGTCATCGATATGCGGTATTTCCGCGCCATGACCCAGGAAAAAACTGCCGCCGTACTGGGCGTCAGTCAGGTGCAGGTATCCCGCATCGAGCGAAAGGCCCTGGGGACGCTGAAAGAGATTTTGCAGGAGACAGAATAAGAACAGGGGTCTGTGAAAAGTTCCGGCATCATAATTTACAAAAAAATATGTGGAATCGGGTATGATCCGATTCCACATAACTTTTTATCGAATTTTTATTCGGGCGAAAAGTTTTTTCACAGGCCCCCTATTTTCCCATGGACAGGAGTAACTGCTCCGCAGCGGACACATCTTTCTCTGTCGCGTTTTTTCCCTGATACCGTACCCGGTGATATGCCTCCAAAAGATCCTGTTCCAGCGGCTGATCCTGATTCACGATTTCGCGGGGCGTTTTTGTTATCACATTCGGAATGTCGGTTTGTCTGCGGCGCATCAGCTGCTGAAAGACAAAGCGGATTTTTAAGTTGTTGTCCGTCAGATCGGAGAATTTCTGTTTTTTTCGCTGTTCCAGCCAGCGGCGCAGAAAATTTTCCGGCCGTTCCAGGTTCTCAACCTCATCCACATAATCAAGGACATTTTCTTTCTTCCGCTTTGGACGCATGAAAGCCAAACACGTGCCGCCCAGCATGGCCAAGAGGGAAATGACTCCCAGAATCACTAGAATGGGCATGGTATTGCCGCTGGACGTGCCAAAGTGATGGCGTTTTGCTGTCTCCACCATTCGTTCGCCGTCCTCCGGTCCTATGGCCTGAAAGTGGCTCAGCAGCCAAAGACGGAATGCTTCCAGCTGCTCGTTGATCGCTGCAGCCGCAGCATGTAATGCAGCAGAGCCGGTGATCCGGCCATAGCCCCACCGAAGTGCGGTCAGAAGTCCCAATCCGCAGAGAAAAATCCCGCTGGCCGAGAGCAGCAGCAGGGAAAGCGAAACCAGAAACAGCTCCATACTGTTGCGAAACAGGGCGGCGTCCTTTTCTGAACTGCGCCCCATGCGGCCCATGTGATAGCCTTGGAGCAGGCTCCGTTCCCGGAAACCATCCAGGCTGAAGAGCAGGCATAGTGCGGAACTGACTGCAAACATCCGGTTTTGAAACACTGTCACCGTCAGCAGGGAAGCAAGCAAAGCGCTGATTCCCAAGGGACCGTAAAAGCTGTCCTGACATTGGAACGTCAGTCGGAAACTTAACAGTCCGACAAGGAACGCCAAAATCATCCCGGTGAGCATTCCTCCGGCGATGTCTCTCATGAGATAGGCTGTCGTCACAAGCGTACCGCCAAGAATCAGAAGAAATATCAAAACGGGAATCCGGCGCTCCCAATACCAGTGCCACAGGCCGCAGAAACTGCCCAGCCCCGCTGTAAACGCGGTCGGTATCAGCAGAATGTGCGGCAGCGCAAATATCGCCAGTCCCAATTGCCCCACACTGAGTGCCAGAAACTCACAGAGCAGAAAATTTCGCAGGGGATTCCAGAATTTCATACGACGTTCTCCTCCTTCCTTTGACTCTCAGTTTACAGGATGCCCCAGGGGCCATGTCAAGGCTTTTTACGGATAGGGGATCAGAAAAACCTCACCGTTTCCATAGCTGCCCCTGCGGACAATGATCCCCTGACTGGAGAACTCTTTCAGCGGCGTGTCCTGAGAAATCAACACTTCCTTGCCGGTCTCTAAATTACGGACATAGTAGTTTTCGTAAGTTCCGCTTTCTTCATTGAACGAAACATAATCGCCGCAGTAGTAGCAGTAGTTTTCATAAAGTTCCTCTACGATACCGGGGATCTCCGCATAAGGGGTGATTTCCAGGGTGTTGAAATCCAGTTGTGAAATGGTATCATTACGTCCAACTTTCAATTCATCTTCTACCCCAACCAGCAGAATGCTGCCATCCGGCGCAGTCCCCGCTTCCGCATATCGGTGCTCATAGTCCAGCGTTTTCTGAAACAGCACCTTATCGCCTGTAAAATCCGTTGATTCTGAAATGTCATACGCCGTCAGCGTCAGTTCATATTCGGTGTCATTGGCAGCTTCTCCGTATGCCGTGACCTGCTGTCCCAGCATATACAGAATATCATCCTGGATGGAAAATACCAGATTTTCATATCCCGAAATATCGGAAAGCTTTTGATTTTTTCCGCCGCTGACGGGAATTTTCACCAGACAGGAGCCGCCGCCCCCAAAGGCGCCGCCGCTGGTCTCTTTTGCCAGCAGATAGTCTCCTATCCGTTCCAGATATTGCGGCGCATAGCTGGAATAATACCGGGTCTTATATTGATGGATCCCGCTGCCGTCAGCATTCATGGAATAAAGTTCCTGCCCCAGCAGATAGACCTTATCCTCCGTTACCAGAAGACTGTGTCCCTGTCCGCTGTCCAGATTGGTTTTGTAAATCAGTTCCGGATCTGTACAATCCTCTTTGCAGCGATATAGCCCTTTTGCATCCAGATAGTAGAGCCAGCCCTCAGTGGAACCGTTTGCCTCCGGCACTTCGTCGCTTTTTTGCATCAGGAAATGCCAGGTGCAACCCGCAAAAAACACGCACAGGACGCTCAGAGCCGCAATCACGGGAATCCACCACCGGCGGTTGTGCCTTTTTTGATAGGCCGCTATCGCAGACGACTTTTCCTCCGGCGTCTCCTCGTCCATATATCCAAACCGCAGAGAGGGCCGGTAATCGCTCCTGCGTCTTTGGGCTCTTTCCAGCAGGCCGCCCAGTTCCATCCAATCCTTTGCCGCCGTCAGTTCCTCGGCGCAGAGCAGATTCTTCATCTGTTCTGTTTCCCGCTCAATTCTGACTCTCTGGGTTTGAACGATCTCCGGTATTGCCTCCGGGTGCTGCTGCATCCGGAGAATTTCCTCGATGGAAAACCGGGCTTGCCGCAGAATCACGATCCGTTTCAGCGCTCTGACATCTTCTTCGGAGAACTCATGATAGGTCCTGCCGTTGCGCCGCTCCGTTACAGGAGTGACCAGCCCCCGTTCCTCATAGTAGCGTATGGTTTTTTCCGGGATGCCCGTCTGGGAAATGACTTCTTTGATCTTCATAATTTCGCCTCCATGCCGCTATTCTATACTCTCCAGTTGTTGCGGAGTCAAGCGTTTTCCGAAAATTTTTCTTCACCAAAAATAAAGTCCCATTTTTAGTACACATAGGATGATAAACTGCCCTTAGAAAACAACGAAGGGAGTTTTGAGAATGTACGAATTTCGGAACGTAAGAGGGCATATTGAGGTCTATGACAACCGGGGACAGTTCCTGTTTTCCGCTGACAGCGAAAAGGAAGCAAGGGAGGAATTGGAGGAAGATTGAGTTTTCCCTTTTCATTTGGCATATTCTGCTGTATAATATGGAAAAAAAACAGCGCAGGGGGAGCGCCCTATGAACAACTATAAAATGACCGTACAGTATGATGGAACCCGCTATTCCGGCTGGCAGAAGCAGGGGAATACGGAAAACACCATTCAGGGGCGGCTGGAACAGACGCTCTCAGCGCTTCTCGGCGAAGACATCCAGGTTATTGGCGCGGGCCGCACCGATGCAGGCGTTCACGCAAAAGGGCAGGCAGCAAATTTCAAAACGGAGCAGCGACTTGCCCCGGAGGAATTTCTCCCCGCACTGAACCAGATTCTGCCCGGCGATTTGGGGGTTTCCCGCTTGGTTCCGGCCTCTCCCAGATTTCACGCCCGGCTCAATGCCAAGCAAAAAACGTATCGCTATACCATCCACAACAGCGTCATTCCGGACGTTTTTGGCCGCAGATACGCCTATCAGTTACCGGACCCGCTGGATACGACAGACATGGAACAGGCGGCACATCTGCTGTTGGGTACCCATGACTTCAAAGGTTTTTCCACCGGACACACCAGAAAATCCACGGTACGGCATTTGGCGTCGCTGGAACTTTCAAAAACCGGTTCAGACGTTTGTCTCACCTATACCGGCAACGGCTTTCTCTACAATATGGTTCGCATTTTAACCGGTACGCTGGTGGAAATCGGCCTTGGAACGAGAAAAGCAGAAAGCATTTTAGAGGTTTTGGACACCGGCGATCGGCAGAAAGCCGGATTTACGGCCCCGCCTCAGGGGCTCTGTCTGATGGAAGTCATCTACTGATCGGGAGGATACGATGAATATTCAGATTTTTGGTTCCGCAAAATCCGCAGACAGCCGAAAGGCCGAGCGGTATTTCAAGGAGCGGCGTATCAAGTACCAGTTCATCGACATGAAAAAATACGGCATGAGCGGGGGAGAATTTGACAGCGTGCTCCGAGCTGTTGGCGGCATCGACAACCTTGTGGACTGGAACAGCAAAAGCCCGGAACTGGACTTGCTGAAGTATCTCTCCGGCACGACGGAGAAAGAGGACAAGGTCTTTGACAATCAAGCGCTCATTCGCCTGCCTGTGGTGCGGAATGGCAGGCAGGCCACAGTGGGATTTTGTCCGGAAATTTGGGGAAACTGGGAATGAGCGAACTGCGTCAAATCCCCGGCGTGGGCAAAGCGACAGAAAAAGACCTGATTGCCTTAGGGTATACGACAATCGCATCTTTTAAAAACACCGATCCGGAAGACCTTTACCGGCGGAGTGCGCGATGAAAGGCGTCACGGTAGATTGCTGTCAGTTCTATGTCTACCGATGCGCGGTTTACTGCTGCTCCACAGCGCACTCAGAGCCGGAAAAGCGCAAACGGTGGTATTGGAAAGGCCGGGAGGGACATCCATGATAAAACTGCAAGGACTCCGGCTGTCGCCGGGCGAATCGGAATCTATGCTGCTGAAAAAAGCGGAAAAACTCCTGGGTACAACGCCCAAGGGCTTTGTGATCCTGAAAAAATCCATTGACGCACGAAAAAAATCCGATCTTGCTCTGGTCTATACCATCGGCGTGGAAGTCTCTCAGGAAAATCAAATATTAAAGCGCTGCAAGAAAGCCGCAAAATACGAGGATCATATCTACGCCTTTCCCGTTCAGCGCCTGCGGCTGAAGCACAGGCCAGTAATCGTCGGCGCTGGTCCTGCGGGACTGTTCTGCGCCTTGATGCTGGCTCGAGTGGGCGCAAGACCGATCCTGCTTGAACGCGGCCGGCGCGTGGAGCAGCGAACCGAAGATGTGGAAACCTTTTGGCGTACCGGGACACTCGACCCCAAATGCAACGTGCAGTTCGGGGAAGGGGGCGCAGGCGCTTTTTCCGACGGCAAACTCAATACCGGCACCCACGATCCGCGCCAGTCCTTTATTTTGCGTGAATTTGTCAAATTCGGCGCTCCCAATGAAATTCTGTATGACGCTGCGCCTCATGTGGGCACAGACCGGCTTCGGGACGTTCTGAAACGGCTTCGTCGGGAACTGCTGGAACTGGGTGCAGACCTTCGCTTTGAGCACCAGTTGACAGGTCTCCGAGTCGAAAACAATGTGCTTACCGGTGCAGAGATTTTGGGGCCGGAGGGCGCTTATTCGCTGAAAACCGGCCATCTGGTTCTTGCCATTGGACACAGCGCAAGAGATACCTTTGAAATGCTCTATTCAGCCGGCGTTCCCATGGCACAGAAACCGTTTGCCATGGGCGTCCGCATTGAGCATTTGCAGACAGATATAACCGTCTCCCAATATGGGACGGAGATTCGGGGCCTGCCTGCCGCATCCTATAAGCTGTCCTGTCACCCGGATACCGGGCACAGCGCATTTTCTTTCTGCGTGTGCCCCGGCGGGATGGTGGTGGCGGCAGCTTCGGAGCCGGGCCGGGTCTGCACCAATGGAATGAGCAACTTTGCGCGGGATGGATGCAATATCAACGGCGGGCTGCTGGTTTCGGTGAGGCCGGAGGATTTCGGCAACAAACATCCTCTGGGCGGTATGCTTTTGCAGAGGAAACTGGAGGAACAGGCGTTTCAGCTTGGGGGCGGGAATTACCGCGCACCCTGCCAGCGGGTGGAGGATTTTCTTTATCATCGTCCCTCCGCCGGTCCGGGAAGGATCCTGCCCTCTTACCGTCCCGGCGTCACATGGACAGACCTCCATCTCTGTCTTCCGCAATTTATGACTGAAACGCTGGAAATCGCCATTTCTGTTTTTGGAAAAAAGCTAAAAGGATTTGACGATCCGGATGCGCTGCTGACGGCCATAGAGAGCCGCAGTTCCAGTCCTGTTCGCATTCTGCGGGAGGAGACGGGTCAGAGCCAAATTCGCGGCCTGTTTCCCTGCGGAGAAGGGGCCGGCTATGCCGGCGGAATTATGTCTGCGGCAGCGGACGGCATCCGTACCGCTGAGCGGCTGGCTGAAACCATATAAACGCAAGTTCCTGTCGAAACTTGCGTTTTCTTTTTCTTTCCTTTTTTTCACAGGCGTGATTTAATTTTAATTGACATAATTCGATGATTGGCACAGATGATGCGTGTCAGGAAAGGAAAAAATATGGAGAATTTAATGGAAAAAACCAGCCAGATTGTAACGGAGCAGGGGCCGATTGAACTCTGCTATACCCTCTATCCCATGCCGACCCTGCGGGATACCCGGAGTTTTGGCATCCTGATCCGAAACCGAACCTCCGGGGAAAGTGAAATGATTTCAGACATTACAGAGAATTTCTCCAAAGCAGTACATCTTTTCGAGCAGCTGATTCGCTGCCAGGTGACAACTGTGACATTTCGGGATGTGGTGGAAGATTATGTTGCAGCGGTTGACGGTTGATTTTTGCGTCACCGGCCTGTAAAATAGTTATGATCATTCTGAAGGGAGGCACAGTCTGTGGAGATTCTTTATGAGGACAAACGGATTTTCGTTGTGCTGAAACCCGCCGGTGTGCGTTCCACGGACGAAGCCGGCGGAATGCCGGAGTTACTTCGGCAGTATTTGGGTGATGAGACCGCCTGTGTGCGCACGGTACACCGCTTGGATCAAGTGGTTGGGGGCGTGATGGTTTTTGCCCGGTCTGCAGAAGCGGCTCGCCGCCTTTCCAAACAGATCGTCCAACGGAAATTTCAGAAAGAATATCTGGCTGTTGTCCATGGAACGCCGAGCATGGAAACAGGCCGCTTTCAGGATTTGCTTCGCCGTGATCAGGCCATGCGTAAGACCTTTGTCACTGACAAAATGGAAAAAGGCGTCCAATCCGCAACACTTCATTACCGTGTTCTGGCACAGGCAGAGGGCCTGTCGCTACTGTCCATTCAGCTGGAAACCGGCAGAACCCACCAGATTCGTGCGCAGTTTTCCTTTCATGGGCTTCCTCTGGCCGGGGATCGAAAATATGGCCTTCCCGATAGCTTTTCCCAAATCGCGCTCTGGTCTCATCGCCTTGGCTTTCTGCATCCGGAAACCGGAGAACAAATGGTTTTTTCCAGTCCTCCGCCGGAAATTGCCCCCTGGATGGAATTTTCTCCGGCTTGTTTTGGTTGACAAACCGGAGAAAATCGAGTATTCTTATTGGGACGCGGATACACGGAGGTGTATCGAAGTGGTCATAACGGGCCTGACTCGAAATCAGGTAGCCCGCAAGGGCTCGTGGGTTCGAATCCCACCGCCTCCGCCATTGAAAGATCCAGTAACCATACGGGTTTCTGGATCTTTCTTTTTTGCTTTCACCCTGAAAATCACACAGCTTTGGCTGTTCTTTCCATCCTTTTGGAAAGGACAGCTTTTGTCGTTCAGCGCTTCTCCTTTTTTTATTTCTGTATCCCATTTTTCTTCCAAAATTTTCTGCTTTGGCTACGCCCTTACAAAAGCATCGAAAGCGTCAAGCAGCGCAGCATACTCACTCCCGGCGCTGTTCCTCCTCATACTGAGGGCGAGCATGAAATTATTTCAGGCAGACGGTGATATATATTTCCGCAAGGTTTTTCAGCCGTTTTCGCTTCACAAAACAGAGATAATTTTTGCTGAAATGAAATAGACCACGAACGTGAATTGTGCTATAATATGACAAAAGAATCCCTTTGGCGATGTGGATTCTGGCAACTACTACTACAAAGCGGTGCTGTGGGCGGTGAAAAACGAGATCACTTCCGGAACGGGAAACAGAAAATTCAGCCCTGATTCTTCCTGTACCCGTGCCCAAATCGTCGCCTTCCTGTACAGAGATTTGATCTGATTATTTGGAGGTACACTATGAAAAAACTGATTTCACTTTTTCTGGCCATCTGCCTGATCGGCCCTTATGCGTCTGTCAGCGCATCCGCGTCCAACGCCGGGTATGCCGAAATTATCGAAGAAAAAATAGAGGAAAATGATGAAAACGCGGGAATCCTTTATGACATGGATGGGGATGGAGCGAAGGAACTCGCGATACTTTCCTTTTCTCGAACCACGGGATATTTTTATGTCAGCGCCTATACGAGAAGGAACGGAACCGTAAAGGTTTTGGCGGATGATGAAATAATAGATATCCATGCCGGTGCCGCCTACGGATGGATTGGAGCGGTGGCCTATGCCGGTAAGATCTATTTTGCGATTTACCAGAAAAACGGGATTCAAGAGGCGGATGATTCAGGACGATACGAGTACGTTAATTATTTATGGCGATGCTTGGATTTATACTCGCTGGATTCTGCTGACAATCCTTACATTATTTATTCAACTGTAATTCGTAGTGCTTCCTATTCTGACGGAACCGTAGACTACACTGGCTCCACTTTTAATGGGGAATCGGCAAATATTGCTCAATGCGAAAGCTTTATGTCCTCGGTGTCCGTCAAGGTGAGTGTTGAATACGGCCAGAACGACCTATCAACACTTTTGAGTGCCGCGAGAAATGAGGACAGCAAATTTCAGTCATCGGGTTCCACACGCTTTTCAGACGTGTCTGCCTCCGATTACTTTGCGGACGCCGTAAACTGGGCGGTTGAGAACGATATTACCAGCGGAACCGGCAGCGCCACTTTCTCTCCCAATGCGTCCTGCACTCGCGCGCAGGCGGTGACATTCCTTTGGAGGGCAGCGGGCTCCCCGAATGTAAGCGGCGGGAATCCTTTCTCGGATGTCTCATCTTCGGCTTATTATTATAAAGCGGTGCTGTGGGCCGTGCGGAATGGGATCACCTCCGGGACAAGCGCTACAAAATTCAGCCCCAACGCAGCTTGCACCCGTGCGCAGATCATCACGTTCCTACACCGCTCTGCGGGGACACCGTCTGTTTCCACAAACAATTCCTTCAATGATGTGAACTCCAGCCAATACTATTACAGCGCGGTACAGTGGGCCGTAAACAACGG
>CAZGOQ010000058.1:0-13358 GCA_964527315.1 uncultured Oscillospiraceae bacterium
TTTTCCATTGTTCCATGAAAACGCCCCCTTTCCTTCTATTATACAGAAATCAGGGGCGTTTGGCTAGTTTTTTGACAGACTCAGTAAGTTCCTTATCTATTGTTTTTTAGAAAACTTTGATCACAAAAAAAGAACCAAAAAGCCCGGAACGATCTCACATGAGATGATTCCAGGCTTTCTTTTATTGCTCGCCGGTCAACATTGGCAAGGTATTCATTCAGCTGACAAAAATACTTTGCGGAATGCCGTTGCTGGTGTCACGCTTCTATGCCATGCCGGAGGTTTCCGCAATCTTTGGGATAGTACCCAGCGCATCCATATCCGTAATGGCCGGTTCTCTCCTTGCGTCTTTTTTTCAAGTATTTCCATCCTGTCCGTTGCTCTTTCCCTGCCCACTTCAGGAACAATCTTGTATACCCTTACCGCAGACCGCCCGCTCGATCATGGCAGCCAGTTCCTCCCTGCCGGTTCCCTTTTCTGCGGAAAAAGGCAGCAAAACGATATCCTCCGAAAGGCTTAAATTTTCCCGAATGGTTTGTAAATTCGGCTCGATCTGACTTTTTTTCAGCTTATCCAGCTTGTTTGCAACCACCACAAAAGGGCAGCCGGTCTGCTGGAACCATGCGGCCATGGTGATATCGTTTTTGGTCGGTGCATGACGGGCGTCTACGATCAGGATGCCCAATGTGATTAATCCCGGCTCTGTAAAATAGGATTCCATCAGCCGGCTCCACCGCTCCTTTTCTCTGCGGGAGACTTTGGCATAGCCATACCCCGGCAGGTCTACCAGATAGGCGGTATGGTCCACCAGAAAATAGTTGATGTGGACGGTCTTTCCAGGAGATGATCCCACATAAGCGTAGTTCTTCCTCTGTAACACCCGATTGATGACCGAGGATTTTCCCACATTGCTTTTCCCTGAAAAAGCGATCTGGGGAATGCCATCTCTGGGAAACTGGTCCGCACCGGCGGCGGAGAGTTTAAATTCTACCTTTTGATAATTCATACATCCTCACTGTCTCAGGGCCATACCTCTTTGCCGCTGATCCTGTATCGGCATATCCATCTTTTTTTCCGGCTGTTTTTCCACTCCGCTAAAGTCCAGCGCCAGAGATATAACGGTGTCCGCATCCTTTACGGTAATAAAGTTCAGACGGCTGCGTACAGTCTGGTCGATTTCTTCCAGATCTTTTTCATTGTCAGCGGGAATAATAACGGTTTTTACGCCGTGGCGGAGGGCCGCCATGGTTTTTTCCTTCAATCCGCCAATCGCCAGAACCCGGCCGCGAATGGAGATTTCACCGGTCATGGCAATATCCTGCCGAACCGGCGCGCCAGTCAGCGCAGACACCAGCGCCGTGCAGATGGTAATACCCGCCGAAGGGCCGTCTTTGGGCACTGCTCCCTCTGGAAAATGAACATGAATGTCCTTGGTTTTATAGAAATCCGGCGCAATGTGATAACATTCTGCCTTGGAGCGAATATAACTCATCGCCGCATGGACGGATTCCTTCATCACATCGCCCAGACTTCCTGTCATTTCCAGTTTCCCGCTGCCTTCCATCACATTGGCTTCCACCTCAAGAGTCACACCTCCAACTGACGTCCATGCCAGGCCCGTAACCAGTCCCACCTGATCCATACCTGGCATCGTGTCCGGGAGATATTTCCGTACCCCCAGAAATTCCTCTATCCTGCCGACTGTAACAGTAATACGTTTGTTTTCCCCGCTCTCTGCAAACTTCACTGCCGCTTTTCGGCAAATCGCGGCAATTTCTCGCTGCAGATTCCGGACGCCGGATTCTCTGGTATAGCCGTCGATAATTTCCCGCCATGTATTGTCATAGACCGTCAAATTACCCTTTTTCAGCCCCACCTTATTCAGTTCCTTGGGCAAAAGATGGTTCTTCGCAATCATCAGCTTTTCCTCGTCAGTGTAGCTGGAAAGCTCAATGACCTCCATTCGATCCAGCAGCGCCGCAGGAATGGTGGATGTGGTGTTGGCAGTGGTAATAAACAACACTTTGCTCAGATCAAAGGGCACTTCCAAAAAGTTATCCCGGAAGCTTTGATTTTGTTCCCCATCCAGTACCTCCAGCAGCGCCGAAGAGGGGTCGCCCCGATAATCGGTTCCCACCTTATCGATCTCATCCAGCACAAGCACAGGATTTCTGCTGCCGGCGGTTTTGATCCCATTGATGATCCGGCCGGGCATAGCCCCGATATAGGTCTTTCGATGGCCCCGAATCTCCGCTTCATCGTGAACGCCGCCCAGCGAAATTCGGGCCATCTTCCGTCCCAGGCATCTGGCAATGGAAGTCGCGATCGAGGTCTTGCCGATGCCGGGCGGGCCTACCAGACAAATAATCTGACCAGAAACATCCGGTGCCAGTTTCCGAACTGCCAGCAGTTCCAAAACCCGCTTTTTGACCGTTTCAAGCCCGTAATGATCCTCGTCCAGCATACGGCGGGCCGTATCCAGGTTCACCGTTTCCGGCGTCTCAACATTCCAGGGCAATTCGAGACAGATATCCAGATAATTTCGGATCAGCGCCGCTTCTGAAGAGCCGGATGGTTGCTTTTCCAGCCGACTCAGTTCTTTGAGCAGTTTTTCCTCTACCGCTTGTTCCAGATGAAGGTCCAGAATCTTCTGCCGATATTCCTCCAGTTCCTGATCTGTGTCCTCTTCCCCCAGTTCCTGGTGAATGACCTTGAGTTGTTCGCGAAGATAATAGTCTCTCTGGCCCTGATTCATCGCTTCCTGAACTTTATCTGCAATGTCATTTTCCAGTTTCATGATTTCGATTTCATCATTGAGTATCTTTATGGTATACTCCAGCCGTTTGACCGGATGCAGTTCTTCCATGCATTTTTGTTTCGCGTCAAAACGGAAGCCGCAGTTCTGCGCAAGGAAATCCGAAACAAAGCCAGGCTCATCGCTGCTCATCAGTCGAAGCAACTGCTCCGCGCCGTTTTTTGGCATCAAATCGCAGTAGGTGCCGTAGAGTTGAAACGCAACCCGCAGCAGTGCTTCGACCCGCGCAGCGGAAGTACGGTAATGGGAATCCATCAGTGTCTCACAACAGCCCTCTAAAAAGGGACTCTCCTGTGTAAATTCCGTCATTTTGACACGACTGATTCCCTCCACCAGGATTCGTACCAAATCACCGGGCAGCTTCAGGATTTGCCGTATGTGAACCAATGCGCCGGTCTCAAACAGATCGTCCGGCCCCGGTTCATCCACCGTCATATCCTTCTGCATCAGAAGGATCATATCCTGGTTCCCATTCATAGTTTCATCCAGCGCACGAATGGATTTTTCCCGGCCAACATCAAAGGAATAAATCATCTTTGGAAACACAGCGATCCCACGAAGGGCCATGACCGGTGCTGAAACAAGTTGTTCACTCATAGAAAACGCTCCTTTCCCAAAACGAGGAGAAATATGCAGAGGCCGACACAGAGATCTGTGCCAGCCCCAGAAACATTATGATATCCGCTCAGATCTCCCTACCCGATGAACCGGGTGTCTGGGCTGGCTTGCATCCCGCGTAACCTCCGGCGGGCTTTTTTTCAAAATACAGTTCTCCAGGACCGTTACACGCTGAATGGAATCATCGGAGGGGATCTCATACATGATATCCGTCATCACGTTCTCCAGCACAGACCGAAGCCCTCTGGCGCCAACTTTCCGATCCAGCGCTTCCTGAGCAATGGCGGAAAGCGCCTCCGGCTGAAATTCCAGTGCAACACCGTCAAATTCCAACAGTTTTTTGTACTGCTTCACCAGCGCATTTTTCGGCTCCGTCAGAATTTTTACCATATCGTCTTTGGTCAAACTTTGCAGACTGGTGATTACCGGGAGACGGCCCACCAATTCCGGAATGATGCCAAATTTCAGAATATCATGCGGCTGGACCTGAGAGAACAGTTCTCCCACATCCTTTTCTCCACGACTGCTGAGTTCCCGGCCAAAGCCAAGGCCGGACGTATCCGTCCGCTTTTCAATAATTTTTTCCAGGCCGTCAAACGCGCCGCCGCAAATAAACAAAATATTGCTGGTGTCAATGGGGATAAACTCCTGCTGAGGGTGTTTCCTCCCGCCCTGAGGTGGCACATTTGCAACCGTACCCTCAATGATCTTTAAAAGCGCCTGCTGCACGCCTTCGCCGCTGACGTCCCGCGTAATGGAGGTATTTTCACTTTTCCGGGCGATCTTGTCGATCTCATCCACATAGATAATGCCTTTTTCCGCCCGTTCCACATCAAAATCCGCTGCCTGAATCAGCCGAAGCAGAATGTTTTCCACATCCTCGCCCACATATCCGGCTTCCGTCAGTGTTGTCGCGTCCGCGATAGCAAATGGGACATCCAGGATTTTCGCCAGCGTCTGGGCGAACAGCGTCTTGCCGCTGCCGGTTGGCCCGATCAGCAGAATATTGCTTTTTTGCAGTTCCACGTCGCTGTTTTCACTGTAGTATAGCCGTTTATAGTGGTTGTATACCGCCACAGAAAGCGCTTTTTTTGCCTTTTCCTGCCCGACAATGTACTGATCCATATATTCCTTGATGGCCCGAGGCGAAGGAATGGTTTCCGGAAGATCCGCAGCCGGAAGTATTTCAAGATCCTCCTTCAAAATGTCCTCACAGGCACGCACACAGTCGCTGCAAATATAAACGCCCGGCCCATGGATCAATCGTCTGCTGCCGCTTTGGCTTTTTCCGCAAAAGGAGCATACTAAATTCATTTCATTTTGATGTGTTGCCAACTGAAATACTCCCTTCTCTCAGCCGTGTGCATAATCGAATCCTATTCAAATGATTATCTATGGGAAATCACCTTGTCAATGAGTCCGTAGGCAACGGCCTCTTCCGCAGTCATAAAATTATCCCGCTCGCAGTCCAATGTAACCGTGTCGATATCTTTTCCGGTGTTTTCCGCCAGAATTTGGTTCATGCGTTTTTTGATGATCTCCAGCCGGCGCAGATGGATCGCCATATCGGTGATCTGGCCCTGGGTGCCGGCGGAGGGCTGATGGATCATAATTTCTGCATTGGGCAGCGCCAGCCGCTTACCTTTGGTGCCGGCGGAAAGAAGGAATGCCCCCATGCTGGCAGCCATACCGATACAAATAGTGGAAACGTCACACTTGATATACTGCATGGTGTCATAAATCGCCATTCCATCGGTCACAGAACCGCCGGGAGAGTTGATATAAAAGGAAATGTCCTTCTCCGGGTCCTGCCCTTCCAGATAGAGCAACTGGGCAACGATCAAGCTTGCTGTAGTGGAATTCACCTCTTCAGACAGCATAATGATCCGGTCATTGAGCAGCCGGGAATAGATATCATAGGAACGCTCCCCCCGGCTGGTCTGTTCCACAACATAGGGTACTAAACTCATGATAACAACTCCTAAATAAACTGAACACATTGTAACCGCTGAAAATGGAGATTATTCCACTTTCTGCTCAGCGGATTCCTTGCTGGCTGGCTTCTTTTGGGGCGCAGCCTTTTTTGCGGCAGTCGTCTTCTTCGCAGACGTTGTGCTTTTCTTTGCGGTCTTATTTTGCGGTTTCTCTTCCGCTGCCTTATCTTCGGACTGTTCCGCTTCTTTTTCCGCAGTCTTTTTTACGGCCTTAGGCTTTTCCTCCCCTGTGTTTTCCGGTTCCGCCGTATCCGCGCTGCTCTTTTTCGTGGTTTTCCTGGCCGTCTTTGTCTTTGCCACAGCGCTCTCTACAATCAGATTCATGGCCTTTCCAAGCTTTTTCTCCCGTGTCAGGTCCTCCACAGGCACATACTCTTTGACTTTTTCGATCTCCATCTGATATTCCTCGGCCATTTTCTTGTATTCTTCCTCCAGTTCCTCCTCAGAAACCTGGATGTTTTCCACTTCCGCGACCTTCTCAAGCAACAGGGTATTACGAATCTGCTGCAAGGCGCCCTCTCTGGACTGCTCACGAAGCCCCTGGACGGTCGTTCCAATCATTTGGGCATACTGCTCCAGACTGAAGCCGCTTTGCTGCATATTCATCGCATTCTGCTGCATCATGTTATCCAGCTGTTCCTCCACCATCTGGTCTGGAATCGTGACGGTCATATTGTCCATAGCCGCCTGGAGTACTGCGTTTTTGAAGTTCCGCTCCACTTCTTCTTCCTTTTCCTTGAGCAGCTTTTCCTTGCGTTCTTTTTTGAGATCTTCCAGTGTATCGGCAGTTTCGGAGACATCTTTGGCGAACTCATCATCGATTTCAGGCAGAAGCGTCTCCTTCACCTCGTGAACCTTTACCTTGAATACGGCGGGCTTTCCGGCCAGATCCTTCGCGCCGTAATCTTCGGGGAAGGTGACATTCACATCCTTTTCCTCTCCGGCCGCCATGCCGACGACCTGATCCTCAAAGCCAGGAATGAAGGTACCGGAGCCAAGACGAAGGCTGTGATTCTCGCCCTTTCCGCCCTCAAAGGGAACACCGTTCATATAACCGTCAAAGTCCAGTACGACGGTATCACCGTCTCTGGCTGGACGCTCCACGGTAGAAATGCTGGAATTTCGGCTGGCAAGGCTCTTGATATCTGCGTCTACCTCATTGGCAGAGACGCTGACCTTTTCCTTTTCCATCTCGATGCCCTTATACTGGCCCAACTCAACCACAGGATACAAACCGGTCTCCAATTTCAGAACGAGATTTCCGTTATCCTCCACATTGATGTCCGCAACACTGGGCGTGCCGACTACAGTAAGTTCCGCCTGTTCGACAGCCTCGGGCCATACCTCCGGGAACAGCAGATTGATGGCGTCTTCATAAAAAACATTGGCGCCATACATCCTCTCTACAATTTTGCGGGGCGCCTTGCCCTTGCGGAAGCCGGGAATAGAGATGTTGTTCTTTACCTTGCGATATGCCTTATCCAAGGCTGTTTGAAACTGTGCCTTTTCGATCTCCAACACCAGCACCGCAGTGTTGTCTTCTTTTTTTTCTACGCTTTTGACATTCATAGGTTTTTTCCTCCTGTATTCACGGCCGAAGCCACAAATTTATGTAAAAATACTTGCCATATATGGCAAAATCATTCCGGTCATCGGAATAGCTTTACAATTATATCAGATTCTTTTTCGTTTTCCAATAACTTTTTTCGAATTTATCTGTTTTACAGGACTTTCAGCGGCCGAAAGTCCAAATAATCTGCGGCGGTCAGAAAAAAGTCCGTATGTCCAAGCCTTCCCTCAAAGGCCAGGGCGTGGCTTTCTCCATGCAGATGTCCATAATAGCAGCGGCTGACCGGGTATCGTTCCAGCAACTTCAATATCTCATCGCACTGATAACTGCCGAATTTCGGCGGATAGTGCAGGAAGCAGAAAATCTCCCGGTTTTCCGCCAATTTCAGCGATGCTTCCAGCCTAAGCAGTTCCCGCTTCAAGATCTTTTCA
Organism: uncultured Oscillospiraceae bacterium; assembly: GCA_964527315.1. Taxonomy (GTDB): domain Bacteria; phylum Bacillota; class Clostridia; order Oscillospirales; family Oscillospiraceae; genus HGM13006. Next base: position 7,429 of record CAZGOQ010000058.1, read on the forward strand.
TCCTTGGCCCCATGGCGCTCCTCTTCATAAAACCATCCTCTCGTTCCGCAGAGGGCAATGTCTCCATAGGCAAACGCTGTATTGTGAAGCATCTTCATATTGGAAAATCCCTGCTCCTGGCAGAATTTTTCAAACTTGGCGAGCGTGGACCACCAGTAGTCGTGATTCCCCTTGACAATAATTTTTTCGCCGGGAATTTCATGGATAAACCGAAAATCCTCCACCGCCGTCTCAAAATTCATGGCCCAACTCAAATCGCCCAGCAGAATCGTGGTATCCTCCGGCGTGATGACGGATAATCCTTCTCTCAGTTTTTCCACATAGTTTTTCCATTTCCCCCCAAATACATCCATCGGCTTGTCCGCCTGAAAGGATAAATGCAGATCGCCGATCACATAGAGAGCCATCAGGAAAGCTGCTCCAGCACGATTTGGGGCATAGTTTCTTTTTCAGTTTCCAGCGTAAAGCGTACCGGTTTCCCGGAAAGGCTTTTCAGCGGTGCGGGCGCGATGGTGCGGGTCTTTTCCTCCAACTGGGAAAGAATCGCAGTCCCCCCCGCCAGTTCTGAAACACCCATGGCGCTCAGCACACTGGAGCAGAATTTATAGGGGGAAGCAGTGGAAACCACCACGGAAAGTGTGGGATCTCCGGTTTCCTTTCGATACTGTTCCAGCACTGTATAGGCTACCGCCGTATGGGTATCCATCAGATAGCCTTCCGTTCCAAAGACCCTGGCAATGTTCTCTCCAGCTGCTCCATCGCTGCACCAGCCGGCGGCAAACTGGTTCTGGATCTTTTCCCTTAACGCCGGCGAGACCATATAGCGGCCTGCCTGCTTCAGTGCGTCCATATAGCCCCGTACCTTCTCGTCGGAACCGGAGAGCAGATACAAAAGCCGTTCCAAATTAGAGGAGATCAGAATATCCATCGAAGGCGACGTTGTGGTATAGAAGGGCCGGTTCCGATCATAAACACCGGTCTTGATAAAGTCTGTCAGCACATTGTTGGCGTTGGAGGCACAGATCAGCTTGCGGATGGGAAGTCCCATCGTTTTTGCAAAATATCCCGCCAGAATATTGCCGAAGTTTCCAGTGGGCACGCAGAAATTGACAGGATCGCCCATTTGAATTCTGCCGTCCCGTACCAGATCGCAGTAAGCGGAAATATAATAAACCACCTGGGGAAGAATTCTTCCCCAGTTGATGGAGTTGGCGGAGGACAGAAACATTCCCCGGCGTTCCAGTTCTGCTCGAATTGCTTCATCGGAGAAAATCTGCTTCACACCGGTTTGGGCATCGTCAAAGTTCCCCACTACCGCGCAGACACCCACATTGTTCCCCTCCTGCGTGGCCATTTGAAGTTTCTGAATATCGGACACACCGTCCTTGGGGTAAAACACCAGAATTCTCGTACGGGGCACATCCTTAAAGCCCTCCAGGGCAGCTTTTCCGGTATCGCCGGAGGTGGCCACCAGGATACAGGCCGTCTTTTTCTCTCCTGTCTTTTTCAAAGAAGCAGTCAGCAGATAGGGCAGCATTTGCAGAGCCATATCCTTAAAGGCACAGGTAGGCCCGTGCCACAGTTCCAAAATCTCCGTGCCCTCTGTGAGATGATAAACCGGAGCCACCGCCCGCGTGTCAAATTTCTCTTTAAACGCATAGCCCTTCTCTGTAAATCTGGTCAACTCTGCTTCGGAAAACTCCTCCAAATACAAGCTCATGATCCTGACCGCCCGCTGCTGATATGTCAGCGGGAGCAATTCCTCCCAAAAGTCATTTCCCATTTTTGGAAATTCCGCTGGTGTGAACAGACCGCCCTCCCGGGAAAGGCCCTGAACAATAACCTCGGAGGCGGTCTTACGCAGAGATGCGTCTCTGGTGCTCAAATATTTCATCGGATCACGTCTTTCTGTAAAAATTAAAATGCGTCTTTGATATGTCTCACTGGAAGCGGTCTGGTATTTATGCCGTCTTTTGCATAAAATGCGATCACATCAAAACGGGGCTGTTTTGATGTTGGGAACTGCTGTAAATAGAGTTCCGCCGTGGTGCGCAGTTTCTTCTGTTTTCGCCAGTCCACCGTTTCCTCCGGTCTACCATGGGAAACAGACGTTCGAAGCCGTACCTCCACGAAAACCAGAAAATTTTCATTCTCTGCAATCAAGTCGATCTCTCCATAGCGGCAGTGGAAATTTCGGGCAACGATCTCATAGCCCTGCCGCCGAAGGAACCGGGCGGCTTTCTCCTCGCCCCAGGTTCCCAAGTCGTTATTTCTTCCCATAAAACTTCTTTAAAAAGGTCCTTCGGTGAATGGGGCACATTCCGAATTCCTCAATAGCGGCATAGTGGCGTCTGGTTCCATAGCCCTTGTGGATGGCAAAGCCATATTGGGGATACTGTTTGTCCATCTGCTCCATGTATTCGTCCCTTGCCACCTTTGCCAAAACAGATGCCGCCGCGATGGATGCGATCTTTGCATCGCCCTTGACAATGGGGACCGCTTCGATTCCAAAGTCTGTTATCCGGTTTCCGTCGATCAGCAAGAGATCCGGTTTGACACACAGTTGATCAATGGCTTCCTGCATCGCCTGAAAGGTAGCGTTTAAAATATTAATCTCGTCGATCACGGTTTCCGCCACAAAGGCAATGCCATAGGCAACGGCTTCTTCCTGGATCACCGGAAACAGTTCCCGGCGTTTTTTATCCGTCAACTGCTTGGAATCGTTCAGGCCTGGGATCTCAAATCCGTCCGGCAGGATCACCGCAGCTGCGCAGACCGGCCCCGCCAGCGGCCCTCTCCCCGCTTCGTCCACACCACAGATGCGGGAATAGCCCTGGGCCTTGTAGCAATTGTGGATCTTCCAAAGGTCCACAGGTTCCCTATCCTTCGCCGCCATCGTCAATTCCTCCCGCCGCATTTGGCATTTCCAATGTGAAACGCCCCAGTTTTCCACTGCGAAATTCCTCCAGGAGCACCCGGCTCATACGTTCCAAATCAATTTCACCGCCGGAAATCAGCATTCCGCGTTTTTTTCCACAGAGTTCCAACAGGTCCAATCCGGTAAATTCCACTGGGACCGTGATTTTATACCGCTGCTCCAACGCATTCCGGTAATTTTTCCCGAGCAGTTCCATCAGGTGTATGGCCAGTGTCTCCATGTCCACCACATTGTCCCTGATGGCGCCGGTAAAACTGAGTTTCATTCCCACATCCGGATCTTCAAATCTGGGCCACAGAATGCCGGGAGTATCAAGCAATTCCAGTCCCTGCTCCACCGTCACCCACTGTTTCCCTCTGGTGATGCCGGGGCGGTTTTCCGCCCGGGCGGACTTTCTTCCGGCCACCTGATTGATGAAGGTGGATTTCCCTACGTTCGGGATGCCCGCCACCATGACGCGGAGGGTACGGCCGATCTGGCCTTTTTCCCGATATTTTTCGATTTTATCTTTTAATAACTCCCGGATCTTCGGCGCAAACTGATTGGTACCCTTCCGGTTTTTGCAGTCCGTCTCCAGCACCGTCAGGCCCTGTTTCTGAAAATATGCGGCCCAACGCTTTGTGGTTTCCGGGTCCGCCATGTCGATGCGGTTCAAAACAATCATCCGGGGCTTACCTCCGCAGATGCTGTCGATATCCGGATTCCGGGAGGACAGCGGGATCCGCGCATCTACGATCTCCGCCACGGCATCCACCAGCCGAATATCCGCTTCCATCTGTCGGCGGGTCTTTGTCATATGGCCGGGATACCACTGAATATTCAAGAAACTCCTCCAAACCGATTAAAGGGCAGCACGATCCGCAGCACTTTCCCCAGCACATACCGCTGATCCACACAGCCGATCCGCGGATCGCGGCTGTCTGATGAGTGATTCCGGTTATCTCCCATAACGAATACACAGCCATTCGGCACTGTTAACGGAAATACCGTTCCGTCGTCTCGATGGGTCGGTTCGTTGATATACGGCTCATTCTGCAAAACTCCGTCCACCCAGACCTGGCCGCTGGAAAAGTCAATATCCACCGTCTGCCCCTCTGTGGCAATCACCCGTTTGACCAGCGCGTAATCGCCAAAATCCGGCGCATCCAGTACAACGATATCCCCGGCCTTTGGCTCATAGATAAAATTACTCAACAATGTCAGCATATCGCCATCATGAAGGGTTGGATACATACTGTCGCCGGACACACCCACCAGCCGAATAGCAAATACAAACAGGATCGTGACAAAAATCAGGCAAATGGTCACATCATGGAGGGTGCCATATAGTTCCTCCCAGACGCCTTTCTTTTCTGTTTTATTTTTTTCTGTCAAGGTGTATTTTCTCTCCCATCTCTTTCCTGCGACAGCCAAATGTCCGCATCTGCCTGCCGTATTTCTGCGTGCAAAGTTTTGGTAACATTTTATCCTCAAAATCAGATAATGTCAATATTTTATCTGTCCCTGCACAGCCTGAAAAAGTGAACGGCAAAAACCGCCGTCCAAACGGACAGCGGCCGAGACGGTCAAAAAAGCCGGACGGCTTTTTTGACAAAGGGCTACGGTCTGACTGCGCACACCCGGCACCTGCAGGGAGCGGACAGCCTCCACACTTGGCAGACCAAATTGTATTTTCTGCGACGCACATATTTCCGCAGAAAACGGATTTGGATTGATTTCGCCGCCTGCGGGCAGCGAAATGCTGCAAGACTTTTCTCTGCGGAAGAGTTTTTTGACAAGTAATGCCCCGGCGCAGAAATCTGCGCCGGGGCAAAGAAATTATTTCTCAAAGGAAATTTCAATGCTCTCGGTTCCATCACTAAAAATCAGCGCTACCACTGTCTCCGGGTCAAGCGGCGCGACAAATTCAATGTTCCAACGGTCTAAACCATCATCATTGTTCATACTGGCACTTGTAGATGGAATTGCCGTGCCGTCAGCCAATTTTGCCTTTACCGTATAGATTGGCGCGTCAGGCTCCGCTGCCCCGGCAAGCATCGCCATCTCGCCATCGTTGGCAAAGATATACGTTTCGTCCTCTGTCTCTACTGTAAATTTGCAACCGGATTCATCCACGGTAATGTCGCTGACCGTAATCGGAATCTGTCCGTCAAATTCCAATGTGACATCCGAGGTCTGCGCCTCTATCGCCTCGCCCTCTGGAAGCGGAATGGCAAAACTCCAAGTGCCCTCTACATCGGGAATATCACTGCCATTCTGATTGCCGAGCCATATGTCATGGAAGGTCATATATAGCGTTGTCTTTCCGTCATTGATTCTAGTGCCATCGGGCAGATCGGAAAATTCCAATCGTTCTTCCCGCACAACTTTTCCATTTTCCATAAAGGAACCGCTACCGCTGCAGGTACTCTGATTGAACTTGCCGTAGTCGGCGTTCTCAATATAAGTGACGCCTTCTACGTCAGGCGCACAAGACGCAAGATCATCAAGATCATAAATCTCCGAGTCAAGTTCGATGGAATAGGTCAGAAACACAGTATTGCCAGTGCAGGTCACAGAATCCGCAGTAATGGTAATACCCTGATCGGTGACGCTTTCTCCAAGATCGGCAGAGCGCTGGTCAATAAAATCTTTCTGCTCAGACGTCATTTCCGTAGAAGTAAGCTGATTCCAGTTCTCTTCCATTTTATCGGCATTTTTTGTATACATGACTGCGGCAACTGCGCTGCCGGTCAGCACCGCCACCACAGCGGCAGTGACCAGTACAATCCGCAGGGGCCGCACTGTTTTTTCCTCTTGAATCTGTTTCATAGTAGCCTCCTTTACCCGGCTCATATCAGGCACGACGGTCCAATCTAAGGGGATATCCTCCCCTTCATATTCATCTAAAAGTTCTGTGATCTTCAGTTCCATTCCGCCACCTCCTTTTCCAGTGTTTCTAGCCATGAGCAAAACGCAAAAATATTAGTGATAGCAATAGTTTCCGGCCATG
>CAZGOQ010000059.1:0-13052 GCA_964527315.1 uncultured Oscillospiraceae bacterium
GCGGCAGCCTGTTTCGAGGATACCCCCATTATGGCGGCTTCCATCAAGGACGGCGGCTTGAATCTTGAAATTGTAGAGGGATCTGAGAACGAAGGCTCTGACTATGGTTTTGCGATTTTCAATGACGAGAGCAAGGAACTGCTGGATATGTTCAATGCCGGTCTTGCCAACATCAGGGCCAACGGCAAGTATGATGAGATTCTTGCCAAGTACCTCGGCTGATTCATTGAATCAGTGAAACTGCGGGGCGCCAGTTTTGGTGCCCCGTTATTCCACGAAAGGGGGTTGCCCCATGATCGATATTATTACCAGATTTGGCGGCGTGCTGATTGCGGCCATGGGTCAGACGCTGCTGCTTGCCCTGTGCGGCTTGCTGTTCGGCTCGTTGCTGGGACTGCTTTTCGGCATTCTCAGTGTGCTCAGGAACAAGGTCTGTAATGTGATTGCGTCTGTCTTTGTGGACGTTATCCGCGGTGTTCCCATGATCGTGCTGGCAATGTTTGTTTTCTTTGGAATGCCATATTTATTCAATAATATGATGGGTTTCAATGTGACTCTCAGTGCGCTTCAGGCCGGCACGATTTGTCTGGCTTTGAACTGCGGCGCTTATATGGCGGAAATCATCCGGGCCGGCATTCAGTCTGTGGATAAAGGGCAGATGGAGGCAGCCAGAAGTCTTGGGCTTCCCTATTGGCGGGGAATGCAGCGGGTGGTGCTGCCTCAGGCGATCCGCACTATGATTCCCAGTATCATCAATCAGTTTATCATTACTTTGAAGGATACCTCAATTCTCTCGGTCATCGGCTTCCCGGAACTGGTGAACCGGGCCAAAAACGTCGTGGCAATCAACTTTAAGTCCTTTCAGGTCTGGGCAATCGTTGGCGTTATGTACTTAATCATCATTACGATTCTCTCAAAACTTTCCAGGGCGCTGGAAAGGGGGTGGGCGCATGGCCGCGAATAAGAATGTCAAAATTCATGTGTCCCATCTCAAAAAAGACTTTGGCAAGCTCGAAGTGCTGAAGGACATTTCCACAGATGTCTATGAGGGCGAAGTGGTAGTCATCATCGGTCCCTCCGGCAGCGGCAAGTCGACCTTTCTCCGTTGTATCAATCAGTTGGAGGAGATCACCGACGGTGAGATCATTGTAGATGGATTCAATCTTTCCGATAAAAAGGTGGATATCAACAAGGTGCGGGAAAACATCGGTATGGTGTTTCAGCACTTTAATCTGTTCAAAAACCTCAGCGTTTTGAAAAATCTGATGCTTGCCCCTGTGGATCTGAAAAAGGCCACAAAGGAAGAAGCCCGGGCCAAGGCCATCAGAATGCTGGAAAAGGTGGGGCTTGGTGACAAAGTGGACGCTTATCCCGCCCAGTTGTCCGGCGGACAGAAACAACGTGTGGCCATTGCCAGAGCGCTGTGTATGAACCCGGATATCATGCTGTTTGACGAGCCAACCTCGGCCCTTGACCCGGAAATGGTCGGAGAGGTCTTGCAGGTCATGAAGCGGTTGGCCGCAGACGGCATGACCATGGTGATCGTGACCCATGAGATGGGCTTTGCCAGAGAAGTGGCGGATCGTGTGATTTTCATGGATGCAGGGTATATCGTAGAGGAGGGGACGCCCCAGGAGGTGATTCTGAATCCTCAGGAGTCCAGGACCATTGATTTCTTGAATAAGGTGCTATAATTGGAAGTTCAGGCCGCGAGACCGAAGAATATCATTCGGTTTCGCGGCTGTTCCTGTCTTGACGGCTATGCTGCCAAGTGATAACATAGATATCAAACATGAGTCAAACCAGGGAGGAGGGTGCCGCGTGACACTGGATGAACTGAAACCGGGGCAGGATGCTTACATATCAGCCGTGGAATGCCCGGAACTGTCTTTGAGAAAGCACATTTTAGACATGGGATTGACGCCGGGAACGGAAGTTACCATGATCAAGGCTGCGCCATTGGGAGACCCGCTGGAACTGCGGCTCCGGGGCTATGAGTTGACCATTCGGAAAGCGGATGCGGCAAAAGTGTCGCTTTTGGATATTCACCCCACCCATGAAAAAGCGGACCGGACTGTGCCTTATACTGCGGTGCCCCATCCCGGCGTGGGCGAATCGGTGACCTACCGGGGGAGCAGGGCGGAGGAGAAACATCGGCCCGGTGAGCCGGTCACCTTTGCGCTGGTGGGCAATCAGAACTGCGGGAAAACCACGCTGTTTAACCAACTGACTGGAGCCAATCAGCATGTGGGCAATTTTCCCGGCGTCACGGTCGATCGCAAGGACGGCGTGATCCGGGGCCACAGCGAGGCAACGGTCACAGACCTGCCGGGCATCTATTCGCTATCCCCCTATACCAGTGAGGAGATCGTCACCCGACAGTTTCTCATGGAGCATCATCCGGACGGCATTATCAATATCCTCGACGCCACCAATATCGAGCGGAATCTCTATTTGACCATTCAGCTGATTGAATTGGGCATCCCCATGGTGCTGGCCCTGAATATGATGGACGAGGTGCGGGAGAACGGCGGCACCATACAGATCAACGCTCTGGAAGCGGCGCTGGGCGTTCCGGTGGTGCCCATCTCTGCGGCAAAAAATGAGGGAATTGACGAATTGATCGAGCATTGTATGCATGTGGCCCGGTTTGGGGAAGTCCCTGCACGGACAGATTTCTGCGCAGCGGACAGTCCTGATGGAGGCGCGGTGCATCGGTGCATCCATGCGGTCATTCATCTGATCGATGACCATGCCCGCCGGGAAAATCTTCCTGTGCGCTTCAGTGCAACCAAGCTGATTGAAGGGGACGAGTTGATTTTAAAGGCATTGAAGCTGGATAAAAATGAGGAAGAAACTCTGGAGCATATGATTACCCAAATGGAGGAGGAACGCGGCCTTGACCGGATGGCGGCGCTGGCAGATATGCGCTTTCAGTTTATTTCTTCTCTCTGCGCTGAGACGGTGATCCATCCCGGCGAGAGTCGGGAGCGGCTCCGCAGCAAGCGAATCGACAAAATATTGACGGGAAAGTATACTGCCATTCCCGCTTTTGCGGGCATTATGGCAATGGTGTTCTATTTGACTTTTGGACTGTTCGGAGCATGGCTGTCCGACGCGATGGAATGGGGCATTGATGCGCTGACGGATCTCTGTGACCGGGGCCTGACGGCTTATGGCATCAATCCAGTGGTACATTCCCTGATCATCGACGGCGTATTTGCCGGAGTGGGCAGTGTGCTCAGCTTTCTGCCCATTATCGTGGTGCTGTTTTTCTTCCTGTCTATTTTGGAGGACAGCGGGTATATGGCCCGCGTGGCCTTTGTGATGGACAAGCTTTTGCGTAAAATCGGCTTGTCTGGCCGAAGTTTTGTGCCTATGCTCATTGGGTTTGGTTGCTCTGTGCCTGCCATTATGGCCACCAGAACCCTTCCTTCCGACCGGGATCGGAAAATGACCATTCTTTTGACGCCTTTTATGAGCTGCAGCGCCAAGCTTCCGATCTATGCCCTGTTTACAGCGGCGTTTTTCCCTGAAAAAGGAGCATTGGTGATGATTGGTCTGTATTTGGCCGGAATTCTGATAGGCGTCCTATACGGATTGCTGCTGAAAAAAACGGTCTTTCAAGGGGAACCGGTACCCTTTGTGATGGAGTTGCCCAACTATCGGATGCCTGGAGCAAAGAACGTGCTGCGGCTGATTTGGGATAAGGCGAAGGACTTTGTTACCAAGGCTTTTACGGTGATCTTTCTTGCATCGGTAATCATCTGGTTTTTACAGACCTTTGACCTGCGGTTCAACGTGGTAGAGGACTCCTCCCAAAGCCTTCTGGCGCTGGTAGGAAGCTGGATCGCTCCAATCTTCCGACCGCTGGGCTTGGGAGACTGGCGTGTTTCTACGGCGCTGATCACCGGCTTTACCGCCAAGGAGAGCGTGGTCAGCACGATGACCGTTCTGCTGGGAGGTTCTACAGCGAATCTTTCCAGCATGTTCAACAGTCTGACCGGTATGGTATTTCTGGCCTTTTCACTGCTTTATACGCCCTGTGTGGCGGCCATTGCGGCAGTGAAGCGGGAGTTGGGGGGCAAATGGGCGCTGACGCTGGTGGCGTCCCAGTGCGCGATAGCGTGGCTCATATCCTTTGCGGTGTATCAAATTGTCATGCTGTTATAGGTGTTATGTATGGATATTTTGAGCATTCTATTGGTGGCGCTGATGGCCCTGTGGGGCCTTTGGGTCATCCGGTATCTGATAAAGCATCGCGGAACCGGCTGCTGCGGAAGAGAGAAATCCGGCTGCTCCGGATACTGCAAAAGCTGCGGCGGATGCAAAAAACAAAATTAGGAGGGAACTGGCATGTGTACGGCTGCTACCTATCGAACCAGGGATTTTTATTTTGGACGGACTCTGGACTATGAGTGCTCCTATGGGGAGGAAATTGCCATTCTGCCCCGGCGGTTTCCGTTGAATTTTCGGCAGATGGGAACCAACAGCAATCATTACGCCATGATCGGCGTGGCCCATGTGGAAGAGGGTGTTCCCCTATACTACGATGCCATCAATGAAAAGGGCCTCGGTATGGCGGGACTGAATTTCGTTGGCAACGCGGTCTATCGGGAGACCGTTTCCGGCAGGGACAATTTGGCCCAGTTTGAGTTTATTCCCTGGATATTGAGCCAGTGCGCCTCGGTGGAGGAGGCGAGGGCAAAGCTGCAACGGGTCAATATTACCAACACGCCCTTCAGCAATCGGCTACCCCTGGCGGAACTTCACTGGATTATTGCCGATAAAAACGGCGCCGTTACTGTGGAATCGGTAAAAGACGGAGTTTTTGTCTACGACAATCCGGCAGGTGTTTTGACCAATAACCCGCCGTTTCCCGAACAGTTGTTTGCCCTGAACAACTATATGGATCTCTCCAACAAGGATCCGGAGAATCGCTTCTGCCGTTCCCTGCCGCTCCACTGCTACTCCCGGGGCATGGGCGCTCTGGGACTGCCGGGGGATCTTTCTTCTCAATCCCGTTTCATCCGTGCAGCCTTTGTCCGGGCCAATGCCTGTTCCGGGGACTCGGAAATGGAGAGCGTCAACCAGTTTTTCCACATTCTTGGAGCTGTGGAACAGCAGAAGGGCTGCTGCGACATTGGAAACGGCGTCTATGAGTATACCATTTACACTTCCTGCGGCAACGCCAGCAAGGGGATCTATTACTACACCAGCTATTTGAATCCCCGGTTCACGGCGGTGAGCATGTACCACGAGAATCTGGACGGTATGGAAATGGTGCGGTATCCCATGCTGCAAGAGCAGGAGATTATATGGCAGAATTGAAATGCGCCCCCGGCTTCTCCGACCGGGGGCGCTGAAGCTGTTTGGGCGAAATGAGTTCGCCCGGCATCATTCAATCGCAATGCAGCGCGTTTATGCCCGCTGGAACGGGCGGCTCACACCCAGCGCTTCGCTTCAACGCAGCGGGACCTCAACGCCGTTAATAACCAGTGCTTTTGCTTTGGTCAGATCCTGGGGAACTTCAAAGAGAAATGCGTGGAGGACATTCCCCTCATTGTCCGTACCCAACCATAGGGTCGTGTTGCCGTCATAGGTACTGCCGTCGGGATAAAGAAGCTTGATACTGTCAAAAGCCCCTAAAAATCATCCAGTAAATCAGTAATACGCATTATAATATGTCCTCCTTCCAGAGTGCCTGCTTCAGCCGGTTCCGGCCCCGCATGAGTCGGGAGCGGATGTTGGCGGCGGTCATGCCCATTTCTTCTCCGATCTGCTCTGAGGTTTGCAGATAATAGTAGTACCGTAGAAAAATTTCCCGGTCCGGCTGGGGCATTCCCAAGATCGCTGCCCGGATCAGCTTTTGCTGCTCCTGCTTTAAAAATTGATTTTCCGGCGTTGTCTCATCGGTCAGAGCAATAAGTTCGTCCTGATCCATGGACAAGGTCTGACTTTTTCGCAAAAAGCTTTTGGCGGTGTTCCGGGCCGCTGCGCCAATATAGAGCTTGACTTTTCCAGGCCTCAATGCATTGGCGTGGTTCCAAATGGACAAAAATACGTCGGAAACCAGTTCTTCCACGTCTTCCTTTTCGGCCCGTCGGTCCAGAATCATGGTAACAATGGAGCAGACATAGGCATTATACCGGTCGATCAGAATTTCCAGAGCTTTCGTGTCCCCCTGCCGCAGCCGTGAGAGCAGTTTTTCTTCTGTCATGATTCACCTCCGTTGGGGGATTAACAGCTGTCATAAGTCAAGACGCGAATTTTGCGCCCACTGTGACAAATTTACGGTAATTTTTCTAAAAACAGTTCTTTTCCGGGACAACAAGTGTTATAATGATATCATCATAACAGAAGGAGGGGAACCTCGCAATGAACGAAAGAAATCTTTCCTTGCTCTGCGATTTTTATGAATTGACCATGGGAAATGGGTATTTTCAAAAAAATTTCGCGCAAAAGATCGCATACTTCGACGTGTTTTTTCGGACGGTGCCCGACGGCGGCGGCTTTGCCATTGCGGCGGGACTGGAGCAGGTGGTGGAGTATATTCAGCAGCTGCATTTTTCAGAAGAGGATATTGCATTTCTCCGAAAGAAGGAGATCTTTGACGAGGGCTTTTTGGATTATTTGAAAAACTTCCGCTTCTCCGGAGATATTTATGCCGTGCCGGAGGGAACGCCTGTATTCCCCGGCGAACCGATTTTAACGGTCCGGGCGCCGGCTATCGAGGCCCAGCTGATTGAGACCTATGTGCTGCTGGCGCTGAATCATCAAACCATGATCGCTACGAAGGCCAACCGTATTGTTCGTGCGGCCCAGGGACGGGCGGTATTGGAATTTGGCTCCCGCCGGGCACAGGGGGCGGATGCGGCTATTTTGGGGGCCAGAGCGGCCTATATCGGCGGCTGCGCCGGAACCGCCTGCACCTTGACCGACGCCATGTACGGCGTTCCAGCAGGGGGTACCATGGCCCACGCCTGGGTGCAGATGTTCGACAGCGAATATGAGGCATTTCGGGCCTATTGCGAATTATATCCAAACAGCGCGACACTGCTGGTGGACACCTATGACACGCTGAAAAGCGGTGTGCCCAACGCCATCCGGGTCTTTCAGGAGATGCTTGTGCCCAAGGGAATCACGAACTTTGCCATTCGACTGGACTCCGGGGATATTTCTTATCTCTCTAAGGAGGCAAGAAAGATGCTGGACGCGGCTGGTCTGTCCTGCTGCAAAATCACAGCGTCCAATGCGCTGGACGAGCATTTGATTCTGAATCTGCTGATGCAGGGGGCGAAGATCGACACCTTCGGAGTGGGTGAGCGGCTGATCACATCTCGGAGCGAACCGGTATTCGGCGGCGTCTATAAGCTTGCGGCGGTGGAAAACGACAGGGGAGAGATCATTCCCAAAATCAAAATCAGCGAAAATACTGCAAAAATTACCAATCCCGGGCTGAAACGGGCCTACCGTTACTACGAAAAGGACAGCGGGAAAGCGCTGGCAGACGAATTGTGCCTCTGGGACGAGCCGGTTCCCGATGGGGTGGCCCGCTCGATCTTTGATCCCAATGCTGTTTGGAAAACAAAGAAAATTGAAAATTTCACGGTTCGCACCCTGCTGGAACCGATCTTTCAAAATGGAAACCTGGTCTATCGGCTTCCAACGCTGGAAGAGATACAAAGCTTCTGCAAACAGCAGCTGGAAACCCTGTGGGATGAGGTCAAGCGGTTTGAAAACCCGCATGCCTACTATGTGGATCTGTCACCTAAACTTTGGAAACTGAAGCAAAATATGCTGGCTCAGGCAAAAAGGGTTGAGAATTGATATTTCCGGTTTCGAAAGTGTGTGTTGCGGCAGAATGTGGGCAGTGGTAAACTAAATGCGATACTGAGTCAGGAGGGAATTATTTTGGATTGTGATATTGTAGTCATTGGAGGCGGCGGAAGCGGCTTAATCGCCGGATGCCGCGCGGCAACGATGGGGAAAAAGGTTATTGTGTTGGAAAAGGACAAGAATCTTGGCGGCGGCATGAATATGGCATCTACCATGCGTACCTTTGGCAGCCAGTGGCAGAAGGATCGAAATCTGCCGGACACCACGGCGCGCTATCTCCGGAACCGAATGGATGAGACCTATTGGCGGCTGGATCGGAAGCTGGCGGTCAGTATGATTCGAGGCACGGGCCAGTTTTTTGACTGGTTCTGGTCCATTGCGTCAAAAGAGGATCAGGACTGGTTCACCGTGGGCCGCTATGTATTTGACGATCCTTCGGACGGCCCCCTTGGTCCCCAGAGCGAGGGACACGGCGCCGGAAGAAAAGGCTCCGGTCGGATCTTTGTAGAGGTCTGCTCAAACAAACTCCGGGAATTGGGCGGCGAAATTCTAACGGAGACCGTCACCGACGAGATCCTCATGGAGGACGGAAATGTCATTGGCGTCAAGGCGCATCATGCTGATGACGCTTTTGAGATTTCCTGCAAGGCGGTGATTCTGGCCTGCGGCGCGTGGATTCGGAATCCGGAGTTTGTAAAGGAACACTATCCCAAGCTGGCGGAGGCCCAGCCCTATATGGGAGAAAGCCCTCATATGAATCGTAACTATACCGGCGACGGTCTGGTTTTGGCGAAAAAGGCCGGTGCAAAGATGGATACCACAAACCTGACCATCCGCATGATGGGCCCCATGACCATGTGCCGGAGCCGGGTGCTGAGCGATATGGCCAGTTCCGCATATAGTATTTATGTGAATAAGAATGGTCAGCGGTTTATCTGCGAGTGTTCACAGCTTCGGATGGGTGTGTTTGATTCCGGTTCTGTTTTGCTGGAACAGCCGGAGGGCATTGCCTATGTGGTGTTTGATGAGAATAACCTGCGTCATGCCATTGAGGCCGGGGACGATCAGCCCCATCCGCAGCTTTCTATGCCGGATATGACGCCCAAGTTCCCCGCTACCATGGAGGAGGCCAAGGCGGATATTGTGCCTGCGCTGGAGAAAAATGACGGTGTGATCTTTACGGCCAATTCCATCGAGGAACTGGCGAAAAAAATCGGCGTTCCGACGGAGAATCTGAAAAAGACCATTGAGGACTACAATACCGCCGCACGGATCGGCATGGACTGGGATTGCTTTAAGCCTGCCGAATGGCTGGCCCCTATGAACGAGGCACCCTATTATGCGGTCAAGGCAACGCTTGGAACGGACGGCGCATTTGGCGGTGTAGAGATCAATGAAAATATGCAGGCCAAGGCCGCAGGGGGCGGTACAGTGCCGGGCCTGTTCGTGGTAGGAGATCTGGCGTCCGGTCGGTTCCTGAACATGGCCGGGATCAAGAAGCAGCTGCTCAACGATATGTCCTTTGCCCTGTCCAGCGGCTTTGTAGCCGGTACTTATGCGGCGCAGCAGCTGTAAAAGAGAAGATAACCCCGGTGGCGTGACGGCACGTCATCGGGGTAAATTTTAAAAAAGGGCTTGACTCTCCCCTAAGGGCAGGCGATATACTGAAAGCGGCTCGAGTCATACCAGGAATGAATCAGGAGGGGATGCGGTTGCTGACCATCGAACAGATGTCGCGAATTTGCAGTGTCAGTGTAAAGACACTGCACCATTACGACAAGATCGGTTTGTTGAAGCCGAAGGAAATTGATCACGACAGCGGTTATCGCTATTATGAGGATGGACAGATCCAAACCATGCTGTTGATCCGCCGGTTGAAGCGATACGGCTTTGCCCTCGGCGAGATTGCCGCGCTGCTGACAGAGGAGGATCGGTTCGCGTCTGAGTTGACGCGGCAGCGGATCCGGTTGGAACGGCAGACCGCGCATCTTTCCATCGTGATTCGGGAATTGGAGTATCATATTCAGCAATTAGAAAGGACTGGAGACATTATGAGTTATCAACCTCAGTATACGGTTCAACTGGAAATGGCGGAAGCGCAGACACTTTTGGCCCAGCGGCATAAAATGAGCGTAGAGGATTTCGGCCGCTATTACGGTGTGATCTATGAAAAAATCGCCAGGGAGCGGCTGGAGACAAACGGCGTGGTTTTGACCATTTATCATGACAGGGAGTTTGACCCGGCCTGCTGCGACATGGAGTTGGGTGTGGGGATTTTGGACGAAAAGCAGGCGACCACGGTTCTGCCCCAGCGGCTGTGTGCCACTGCGACCCATATCGGCCCCTATTCCGGTCTCCCGGACGCCTATGGGGCAATTACCACATGGATCAATCTGAACGGCTATGAGATTAACGGCGCGCCCTATGAGATCTATGAGAAGAATCAGTTTAACGGGCTGCCGCCGGAGCAGTGGGTGACAAAGGTGTTTTCCCAGTGAAGGAAAAATGATGCGATACCTGGGAAAAGACTGAATTTCTTCTGGCAAATTGGAACAAAAAAACAGGCAATACATAGACTGAGGTGGAAGTGATCCACCTCAGTTTTTTGTTAGGAGGAATTGAAATGCAAGACGGTATGAATACAGTGACGGATTTTGGTAACGTCCGGGAAGCAGTGTGCGTCAGCACAGAAAAGATCATGGACGCCTGCCGGGATCAGGACTGTATGGAGGATGTATCTGTCTATTTGACCCGAGAGAGTCAGGAGACCCTGGAATGCGCCACCAGCGTGAAGGCACGATTGGCAGAACTGCTATATGCGGACGTCTGTGTAGAGCCGATGGGCTATCAGGAGGGCTATTACTGTGTCAGCATCCAGTATTATTACCGGATCATTGCAGACGCGGTGGTATGCGCGGTTCGACCCGTGACGATCTATGGCCTGGCCACCGTCAACAAGCGTGTCACGCTGTTCGGCGGACAAGAGGGCGCACGGATCTTTACCAGCCAGGGTGCGGAAAGCAGTACAGAAAATCCGCTGGCAGTGCTGGAAGCGCTGGATCCTGTGATTTTGCAGGCGAAAATCGTAGACGTCTGCACCTGCCGCAGACCGCCCTGCTGTTGCCAAAATGAATCCTTACCGGGCGCGGTCGCAGCGGCCTTTGATGATGAACTGGTACTCAGCGGCATGAACCGCTTGCTGACTGTAACGCTGGGACAGTTCAGCATTGTCCGGCTGGAACGCAAGACGCAGCTGCTGATCCCAAGTTACGACTATTGTATGCCAGAGAAAAAATGCAGCGACGAAGACTGCGGCAATTTGGAAAATCCATGCGAAACCTTTGCCAGAATGCAGTTCCCGGTTCAGGCATTTTTCCCGCAGTCCAGTGAAGCGGCGCTTTGCGATCGCACCAGCTGCCAGAGGAAACCTTCCTGCAACACCTGCGCCTGCGGAACAACTGCGCCGGCAGCAGTGGAGCAGTCGGAAACGGAGGATTGCGGCTGCCACAGCGAAACGGCGGCCATTTCCGCAAGGCCGCAGAGCCTTGCGACCACTGGAAACCACCACAGATAACATAAAAAGTATCCGCACGCCTGTGCGGATACTTTTTATAAGGATGAATGGATCGGCAGAAGGAAAGCCGCTGCCCTTTCGGACAGCGGCTTTGAAATTACTTCAATTCGGCAGTTGCGCCGGCTTCCTTCAGCTTCGCAACCATGCCTTCAGCTTCTTCCTTGGCAACCGCTTCCTTGACGGTAGCGGGAGCACCATCAACCATCGCTTTGGCTTCCTTCAGGCCCAGGCCGGTTAACTCGCGGACGACCTTAATGACGCCAATCTTATTGTCGCCAATAGCGGATAGAACCACGTCAAATTCACTTTTCTCTTCTACAGCGGGAGCGGCAGCGTCGGCGGCACCGGCAGCAGGAGCAGCGGCCACGGCGGCGGAAACGCCAAACTCTTCCTCAAGAGCATGAACCAGTTCGCTCAGTTCCAGGACAGAAAGGGCTTTTACTTCTTCGATCATAGCAGTAACTTTTTCACTAGCCATTGTAAATTCCTCCATTAAAAATTTTTTCGTTATTCTGCGTCAGGAGCGGGCTCCTCAGCAGGCGCGGCTTCTTCAGCTGGTGCGGACTCCTCAGAGGACGCGGTCTCTGTCTCTTCGGCAGACACAGACACACCGCTCTCCTTCTGAATGCGGATCTGATCCAGCACGCAGGCAAGAGAACTGATGGGCGCGAGCAAGGTGCCGAGAACCTGAGCGACCAAATCATTCTTAGAGGTCAACCGACCAAATGCGTTCAGTTCTTCTACAGAAATGATTTTGCCCTCGACGAAGCCTCCTTTGATGGTCAGGACATCATTGTTTGCTCTTGCGAACTGGCTGACGATTCGAGCGGGGGCGATAGGGTCATCGGTAGTGCTGGCAAAAGCAGTTGTACCGTTGAGCACCTCGTCAAAGTCAAAGTCGTTTTCGCGGCAGGCGAGACGAGTCAGTGTGTTTTTCACAACGGTGTAGTTCACGCCAGCTGCACGGAACTGATTCCGGAGTTCGGTATCCTGCGCCACAGTGATTCCCTTGTAATCCACAAAAACACCAGCGGTTGCGTTCCTGATCTGATCCGCCAAGGCTGCAACGGTGGCCTTTTTCGATTCAAGTGCTTTTTCGTTAGGCATTGAAATGTCACCTCCAATAAAAAGTCCTCGTACCAGAGGCACGAGGACACAAATAGACAATCTATCGTGCTTCCTCGGCAGGATTTACGGTTAAAACCACCTGCTGTCTCTGGCAGCATATTGTATTCTAGCAGATATTATACTGCCTGTCAAGCACAAATTTTTGTTGACGAAAAATCAATATTTTGCAGTGCTGACCTTGATCCCGGGGCCCATAGTGGAGGCCAGAACGCAGGAGCGAATATACTGACCCTTGGCCGCAGAGGGTTTAGCCTTGATGATTGCGCCTACCAGGGTTTCAAAGTTTTCCACCAGTTTCTCAACACCGAAGGACACCTTGCCGATGGGGCAGTGAATGATATTGGTCTTATCGAGACGATACTCGATTTTACCGGCTTTAATTTCTTCGATGGCCTTTGCTACATCGGCAGTAACCGTACCGGCCTTGGGGGAGGGCATCAGACCCTTGGGACCCAAGATTTTGCCGAGACGGCCGACAATGCCCATCATGTCGGGAGTCGCGACTACAATA
>CAZGOQ010000060.1:0-12847 GCA_964527315.1 uncultured Oscillospiraceae bacterium
AGGCCCTGCTCGTCTTTGGGAAAGTGGGCGCCCACCCAGTCCAGGATGACGCCGATGCCCGCGTTGTGGCAGAGGTCCACAAACTTCATGAAGTCCTTGGGCGAGCCGTAGCGGGAGGTGGGGGCGTAATAGCCGGTGACCTGATAGCCCCAGGAGGGGTCGTAGGGGTACTCGCTGACCGGCAGCAGCTCGATATGGGTGTAGCCCATGTCGGTGACATACTTGACGATCTCCTGGGCCAGTTCCTCATAGGTCAGGGGGTTGCCGTCCTCATGGAGCCGCCAGGAGCCAAGGTGCAGCTCGTAGATGTTGATGGGCCGCTTGGTCTGGATCTTCCGGGCCTTGGCGCGGCGGTAGGCGCCGTCCGTCCACTGGAAGCCCTCCAGCTCGTACACCTTGCTGGCCGTCTCCGGGCGGGTGCAGGTATGGAAGCCGTAGGGGTCGGCCTTGAACACAAAGGAGCCGTCGGGACGCTCTATGTAATACTTGTACTCATCGTAGGGCTGGGCGTTGGGCACAAAGCCTTCCCAGATGGCGGGGGCGATGCGCTCCATGACCGGGGCATCCCGGTCCCAGTCGTTAAAGCGGCCCAGGACCCGCACGTTTCTGGCATGGGGAGCCCAGACGCGGAAGACGTACCCGGCCTGACCGTCCCGGACCTGCTTGTGGCAGCCCATGAACTGGTAGGCCTTGCGGCTGGCGCCGGAACTGAACTCAGCGATTTCGGCGCTGAGACGATCTGTCTGTTTTGTCATAAGTTCCTCCGAAAAATTGTTCTCTTTGGCAGAGTTGGTAAGATTTCACCACTAAATTATACTGCGTTAGTATATTAAAGTCAAGATGCACAAAAGGAAAAGTAGAAAAACTGACGAATTATGCAATTATATACGAAATGTAAAGGTAGGGAAAAGCAATCGGGGAAAGGGGGCCGTCCCGGTCTTGCGAATTTTTTTCAGAAAGAATATAATATGGGGCAAAAGCGAACACAACCCGGACCATCATGATAACAGAGCGTACAGGCGGTTGCAGCCGAACCGCGTCGAACGATATTTTCTCAGGAGGCGGGAAGATGAAAACAGGACTGGTGCTGGAGGGCGGCGCGCTGCGGACCATCTATTCCAGCGGCGTGACGGACGGCTTTTTGAAGTCCGGACTGGATTTTGACTATGTGGTGGGAGTTTCCGCGGGCATTGCCTACGGCGTCAGCTACTTGTCAAAGCAGTACGGCCGCAACCTGGAGATCGTCACCCGTTATGCCAACGACCCCCGGTATATGGGGATCCGCAACATGCTGAAGCCGGGCAACCGCAGCTATTTTGGCCTTCAGTTTACCTATAATGAGATACCGAACAAGCTGGTGCCCTTTGACTATGAGGCCTATGGCCGCTGGCCCGGGGAGGCGGAGGCGGTGGTCACCGATGTGGAGACGGGGGACGCGGCCTATTTCCCCGTGCGGGGGGACGACAAGGACTTTGTGCTGCTCCAGGCCACCTGCGCCATGCCGCTGGCCTTCCCCGTGATCGAGTACGGGGGGCTGCGCTGCCTGGACGGCGGCGTGGCCGACGGCATCCCATGGAAGCGGGCGCTGGACAAGGGCTGTGACCGGCTTGTGGTGGTGCTGACCCGGGAGCGGAGCTACCGCCGGGAGACGGACAAGCTGATCCGGGCCATGCGGGTGGTGTACCGCAAATACCCCAACTTCATCGCCGCCATGGAGCGCCGGGCGGAGGAATACAACCGCTGCCGGGAGGAACTGTTTGAGCTGGAGCGGCAGGGGAGGGCGCTGGTGTTTTCCCCGGACTCCACGGAGGGCTTTTCCCGGGTGGAGCGGGACGTGGTGAAGATCCACGCGCTGTGGCAGCAGGGGCTGGACCACAGCCTGGCCCGGGCCGATGAGGTCCGCACGTACCTGCGCTGACCTGCCGGCAGGAAACGCTCTGAACGCCTGCCGCGGCGGCGAAGGGCATGTGGGCCGGGAGGCCCCGCCGGATGCGGCGTATGTTCAAGGAAGGAAAAACAGAGAGGAAGCTTTCGCGATGTTTACCCGCCGTCAAATTGTGGCGCTGCTGATCCCGTTGATGCTGGAGCAGATCCTGTCCGGCCTGATGGGAATTGCCGATACCATGATGGTGACCACCGTGGGGGGGACCGCCATTTCCGCTGTCGCCCTGGTGGATTCCATCAATACGCTTGTTTTGTACCTGTTTTCCGCGCTGGCGACCGGGGGCGTCATTGTCTGCACCCAGTACCTGGGCCGTGGGGAGCGCGTCAAGGCGAACGCCGCCGCCCGGCAGGTGGTGCTGGTGAGCACGCTGCTGGCCGTGGCGGTGGGCGTGTTCTGCCTGATCTTCCGCCGGCCCTTGGTCACGCTGATTTTCGGCAGCGCCGAGCAGGCGGTGCTGGACCAGGCGGTGGATTATTTCCTGGTCACGGCGATCTCCTATCCCTTCCTGGCCCTCCAGCAGACGGCCGCGGCGATTTTCCGGGCGGAGGGCCGTGCGGTCCCGCCCATGGCTGTGGCGGCGGGGGCGAACATGGTGAACATCGCGGGAAACGCCATTTTGATCTTCGTCTTTGGCATGGGCGTGGTGGGGGCTGCCGTCGCCACGCTGGTTTCCCGGGTGGTCAGCGCCGTGCTGCTGATGATTCTGCTGCGCAGCGACAAGCTGACCATAGCGGTGAAGGACTACCGGCATATCCGTCCCGAGCGGGCGGTTATCGGGATGGTGCTCCGGGTGGGCGTGCCCACCGGCGTGGAGAACGCCATGTTCCAGCTGGGCAAGCTGATGGTGCAGTCTACGGTGTCCACCCTGGGCACTGCCGCCATCGCGGCCCAGGCCATGACGCAGACGCTGGATACCGTCCAGAGCATGCCCAGCCAGGCGGTTGGCATCGGCCTGCTGACGATCGTGGGACAGTGCATGGGGGCCGGCAGGCCGGATGAGGCCCGGCGCTACATCCGCCGCTTCTGCCTTTTGGCGGAGGGGATCCTGGTGGGGATGAACGTGCTCGTGGTCGCCATTACGCCCACGGTCACCCGCGTTTCCCGGATGTCGGAAGAGAGCGCGGGCATGACATTTCAGCTGATGGTTTTGATCGCCCTGGCGAAGCTGGTGCTGTGGGTGATGTCCTTCACGCTGCCCAACGGACTGCGGGCGGCGGGCGACGTGCGCTTCACGGCCATTGTGTCCGCGACGTCCATGTGGGTTTTCCGGGTGGGGCTGAGTATGCTTCTGTGCCGGGTCTTTGGAGTGGGGCTGATCGGCGTTTGGATTGGCTGGTTTACGGACTGGATCTGCCGGGCGGCGCTGTATATGTGGCGTTTTTACAGCGGGCGCTGGACGACGAAGCAGGTCATCCGGGAATAAATTCCGCAGATTTTGCGGGTGGTGGCTGTGCCCTCTATCTGTGATTGCGACATTATAAATCAATGGGTCAGCTTATTTTGTTTTTGACTTGGGGAGCACTTCACTCCCCGTTTGGGTCAAATCTGGGTCAAACTGATAGCAGCACCTCGAAATGGGTAAAAAAAGTACCTGAAATCATCAGATTTCAGGTACTTTTTGCGATAGTTGACCAAAATAACTTTTTCAAAAGCGTTGCGGCGCAAGGGTTCGCGGATGATTGTGCCGTCAATTATTGCATAGAGCTGTTCACAAGTCCCTCGTATTTTTTCAATATTGCCTCTTGTTGTGCAGGACGATAATGAAACTGCTCTAAAAGTTTAGCGACATCTACTGAATCGGGAGATCCAGTATAAGTTACAACGGCTCTCTTAGTAATACCCCCATTTTTAAAATGAGTAACACGCTTACTTATGCGGCGTTGAATTGCAGGACGCTTCACCTTATTTTTTTAATTAACATCTGCTATTTCCCTCCCGCCCGTGCTAAAACGGGGCTGAACTCCGTGGCTTCAAGAATCTTTGCTGGCTCTCCAAACGCTACATCGGTTGAAAGCTGAGAAAAACTTATGAAATCACTGCATCCAATATAGTCACGTTTGAGTTGAAAGTAAATGCGCTCCGGTTCATTACCAACCTCGTCAAAAACATAGAACAGCGGAACATACCGGCCCGTATTTTTAAACCGCTCGTATGCACGATATGTGCACTTGTAGCGATCTAGCGCAACGTTAATAATATGAATTTTGTATTCTGCTTTAATCAGCCGTTTGCAGACCTTTTCTACCGATTTGTAGGTTCTCCCAACTAATGGGATTACAACATTATGCCTACTATAAACGCAATATTCAAAAAGACTATCTTCCGGACCAAAGACCAAATCATCAGATTCCTTGTGAACCAAAGAAGCTCCTCCTAGATACTGTAAATATTCAGGGAACTTGCGCTTGGCGTAATCTGAGTCCAACATATATGCGCCATTTTCTCTTGCTAACCAGTCGGCAATAGCCGACTTTCCTGATGCAGGGGGGCCACTCACAATATATGCTTGGAGTGCGGTTTGGGGACTATGTGGCCTTGCCCCTCCGTATCCCAACTGAATATCACCATCGGACTCAATGCGTTCATAATCAATAAGCTCTTTTAAAATTTGATTATGTAACTGACGCCGCTGTGCATTTCCCCGATATTGTTTTACACGATACTGTTGATGCGTGTTGGTAGGTGCAGCTTCCAACTTTGCAAGCCCAAGTTCGGCATTTACAATATCAGCTGCTATTTTGTCGACTTCTTCATACTCTTCCAAAATTTTTTGTACAAAGTCTTCGGCCAACACCTGGTCGTCCAAAGGCCTACGGCAATCCAATTCTGCCATAAATATCCCGTCCTCGCAACCTTTTTCTACTTGTTTAAATTTTGCGGGAAATTTTGCTTATTAAGTGAACTCCGTTTTAGAGGGGAGGTGGATATTTATTTTACCATAAATATGTGTTTCTTGTAAAGCGGTTTTTGCGTGGATATTTACAAAAACATTATACACCTATATATCGTACTTGTCAACCATGGGAAGCACAATATGTAGTCACCGACGTCCGAAATGGTAGTGAATAGTATGAGATTTTCTGCGAGTAATTCGAGTTTTTCAATTAAGTATTAAAATCTGTTTTTGTGATACTATTTGGTACAACGTAGATGTTACGAGGTTCCCGTGACTGGTATAGATTCGGTAGCAGGCTACAACGAGCAAGATTTGCTTATTCAATTTCATTTTCGCGGTCATGTTACCATCATTCCTCCAGTTTCCAGCCAAAATCGTTGTGGTAGATTATCTGCCGGGTCATTCCGCCGTCGATGCAGATGTTCTCACCTGTAATAAACCCAGCCTTGTCCGAGCACAGGTACAAAACCATGTTGGCGATATCCAGCGGGTTGCCGACCCGTCCGGCGGGCTGCTGAGCGGCGTCCGGGCCCTCGTACACCTGATAGCTCGTGTCGATCCAGCCGGGAGAGATGGAGTTGACCCGCACTCGGCCACGTAAGCTGACAGCCAGGGCGTGGGTCAGGGCGGCGATGCCGCCCTTGGCCGCGGTGTAGCTCTCCGACTGGGGCTGGCTCATGCGGTCCCGGCTGGAAGAGATGTTGACGATACTGGCCCCGGGCGCAAAGTAGGGGAGAAGCAGCTTGGCCAGATAGAAGGGCGCGGTGACGCCTACCCGCTGGGCGTACTCGAATTCCTCATAGGAGCATTGGTCAATGCCCTTGAACAGCGGCGGGGCGTTGTTGACCAGATAGTCCACCCGGCCATAGTTAGCGATCACCTTTTTCGCAAAGCGTTCCAAAGTTGTCTTGTCCGCCAGATCGCCCACAAAATAGGGGTTGTCCAACAGGTCGATGATGCACACCTTTGCGCCCTGCTTCTCAAATTCTTCGCAGATACATTTACCGATGCCTTTGGCTCCGCCGGTAATTACAGCTACCTTGTTTTCAAATTCAGAACCCATAGCGGACAACCTCCACTCGAACTAAATCATATATGAAATGGATTCTTTTATCAATTCCAATGCTTCCTCCAAATCGTTTGCCACGTCCACATCAGCGTACTGTCGCTGCTGACCTCTTAGGAGAAGCAGCGACCTGATTCCCGCCGAGCGGGCTCCTATAACATCGGAGGAGTAGGAGTCGCCGATGTGGATGACCTCATCCGGGGCGCGGCCACTGATTTTCAGTGCTTCATCAAATATTTCCCGATGGGGCTTGTAAGCACGGACCGTATCGGCGCTGATAATGCCCGCCGCCTGGAGCCCGTTTTGGGCAAGGGCCTGTTTCATATAGGGCAGTCCGTTGTTGGTGATGATATAGATGGGGAGAGGGCATGTGTCAAAAAAACGGGGCGTGTCGGGGAACGTTGGGGCATTGACCCAGAAGCCCTGGACAAGCCTGTGGAGCGCGGCACGATCCTCGCGCAGATGGATCTGTGTCTCCATATCAACGAGAGTTTTCTCCACGATTTCATCCTCGGTGAGATAGGCGTCCAGATAACTGTCCGTCTCATATTGCCGGCGGATACGCAGGATCAGTTGCTGTACCTGCTTCGGACCATGGAGGTCGCTGTTTTTGCAGATGCGCCTGACCAATTCTGCCATCTCAGGACTGCTTTCCTGTATGGCGGTTCCCATATAGTCGATAAAAACTGCTTTAAGCATATACACACATCTTTTCCACGGAATTTCTAATTGAACGAGCCTGAAGGACCGGCGGGTGGTGAGATTTTAATACCTGCGTTCCAGAAAATCAATTGATCTTTGGGTTGGAGCAACCCCATATTCGTAGATATCTCTATAGATACGGGGAACCTTCTTCAATCTCAGATTGATGTCGTTCAAATCAAAGGCAGACAAATCAAAATCGTCACAACCGAACCATTCCCGATATGATTCATAGTCTTGACCGGTTTTCCTGCGGAACGCTTCCGCCAACAGTTGCAAGCCGCCGGTTCCGCCGCAGTCCTCTACGATCCCATAGCCCTCGCCGGCCAGTACGCGGGGGAGTTCACGGCCAGGCAGATCCTTGTCCTCAATGACGGCCTCCAGCGTGACCTCGACGTTCCAGTTGTCGCCATAGTCATATTCTAAAGTAAGTTTCTCGCCCTTACGGCCTTGAAGGACGGATCTCATTTTATACTCTGCGGCGTCAAATAACTTTTCGACGGACTCTCCGGGGAAAAGAGCTTCATTTTCCACCTCGAACTGCCAGACCTCATCTGGAAATGTGGGGCCATTATCAGCCGTCTCAGCACGAAGAGCAGCGTTGTCCCGGATCGGAACTGTAATGCGGAAGAGATGGCTGGCCTGCATCTCATACATGGTCATCAGAATATATCCAAGTCGGGCCATGGAAATATTGACTGGTACCTGGAACCGACGCCAAATCTTTGGATCAAAATCCTTTAACTCCGCATAAAACTGATAGATTGGTTGGGATGCCATGTCAGTTCAGCCTCCTTATATGTCTGAATCATTCTGATTTCATTATATTGGTGCGCCAAATTGATGTCAAGGGGCGTGGATGTGGATAAAACAAAGGCAGGAGATTTGGACATTCTCAAGAGGATGTTCAGATCTCCTGCCTATGTTCACAAATTTTCTATTTTAGCTGATCCAGAATATCCAAGAATTCTCTTGCCGTGACAATGAACGGCTTTTTCGGGAAATGCCGGATATTTCCCGTGACGAGATATGCGTTATCGCTCCGTTTTTCCAACACCACCTCGTAAAATGGGAGGTCCTTCATATCTGGCAAAATTTTGCCTGATGGACTGGAACTCACAGCCTCACCGAACTTTTCCATGACGCTGATCAGGATACGGACAGTCTCTTCGGAAAAATGAAATCTTTTTCTGCGAAGCACCTCATTGTACTCTTTCAGAATATCTTCATTGAACAGTGGGACTACCTCGCCAGAAAACAATCGTCCGATGACCTGGACTGTAGCGGCATCATCATGACTGGAGAGAAGTGCTGAGACAAGGACATTTGTATCAATCACCGCATAGCATTTCATTATCTGTTCTCTCCGTATCTTGTCTGCCGTATCTCTTCATTGATCTCATCCAAAGTCAGGTCTTGGATACCGCTCTTTTTTGCCTCTGAGCGCAGATCCAAAAAAGACTGCATGCCATCAGAACGGGTCAATTTTTTCTGCGGGGCGATGATCTCAAAGGGAATCCTCCGTTCCCGCACAACAGCCCGTGCAAAGATATTGAACGCAGTCGTTGTATTCATGCCAAATTCCTCGCAGAGAACGTCAAACTGCCGTTTCAAATCTTCGTCCATGCGAACGCTGAATGTTGCCTGTGCCATAGTTGCACCTCCTTGTATTGGTATTATAACTGGATAGGTTGAAAAAGTCAATATAACGAACCTATAAGGTTCAAATTTGCTCAACTGAACTGTGGTATCCATTTAAGTGTTCGATAGGGAGGAGCGTAAACAGAAGAAACTTATCGAGGATATTATTCAGCCCGTTCTGAATCCAGAGTTTCAATGATCCTCCGATAGATCCGCTCAAGTAATCCGTTATTGGCGGTCATCTGCTCGTCGATTGCATTGAGATCCATTTCTAGGACTTGCACAGGACTGCATATGAACCCATGCTTCAGAAGAGTATCTTTCATGCCTGCCCAGTTGTCGTTATTCGAGGTGAGCAGCGCTCTTGTTACAGAGTATGCGGGTTCTTTTTCATCCTCTCCCAGGAACAGGTTTAAGCTGCCTCTGAGGAGGTCCACATCAAAGCGATCGTTGTACGCCAGCCAGGTATGTTGGAAAATCATTTCATGGATAGAGCATGACCGGAATACCATGATTTCATAACCTTGAGCGTCATACTCTTTCTCATGAGGCGGCAGTGGGGTGTAGGCTTTGCTCTTGATCGACCGCCGTACCATCGTACAGTGCTCATTACCCATATATTTTGCAAAAAGAAGATGGATTTCCGCTGAATGATGTAAATAGTCCGTCATGAGCCAGATATCCTCATCCGTAACATGATAACCATCTTCTCCTGAGTGAGGCTGATGTTTGTTCAGACAGGAGTTCTGCAAATGGTGCAGGCAATTCATAAAAGCGGACGCGGCGCTGCTTAATGATTCTTCCTCGGCCTTGAACTCAGCGTTATATTGCTTTATTTCATCCCTGAGCCGCATTCTGCCCGTGATTGCTCTTTGATAGATCTCAGTTCTCTCTTTCGGGGATAAGCGATCAAAGGTCAACGTCCGCTCCGCGACGGAATCCTTCACAGGCCCGATATGCGCCAAAACCGCTGGAAAGTCTACCTGATTATAGTTTGCTCCGCCAAAAAAACTGCCTGAGCCATCTTTTTTATAATGTATGATCCCGCTTAAAAGAATGGGCTCGGTGAGCTCGTTTTCAATGAAGGTCATCACAAGCTTTTGCCTTCCTGTGTTCACACGAGGATCGGGGAATACGGACGCGAATAGCTCCATTCCCTGCAGACCGGTAATTCCTATACCGCGTATGGCAGCCTCTCCGTGAGGGATCGCGTTTGGTCGCTTTTGGTAATCAGACAGCACTGTGTTGGACGCGAAAAACTCCATGGAGATCATCATATAAACAAAAGATACGCTCGGATATTTGTCCATGAAGTTTTGTTCAAACAGCCCATCCGGCAGCATATAAAGCTCCAATACGTTGGAATCTCCAAGATCGATCGTTTTGTGTTTTCTTTTCCTTTGATAATTCTTTGCCCCATCTATAATTGCATCGGGTACCTCCATTTTCAGCAAAGGAAGCGGAAACATCTGATTGACATTCGGCGGCTGAATTCTGGTGATCGGAAGGGTAGTATATCGGTTTTCCCCGGGCTCCGGTTGTTCCTTTTTAATATGGATCATTACAGGGTTATTGTCCCTGCCGTAATGATAGCTCATGCTGTTCTGCGTGCCCGACACATCCCACATGATGGGCCGGTGTGAGAAGAGCCGGTAAGACTGGATCTGAAAAGCATTTCCCAGGAAATCGATTTTAAGGTCATATCGTCCGTTGTCAGCTTTCGTAAAAATGAGTCTGCATATATCCTTCCCGTTTTTGATCACAGGGACAGATATCTGAGTTTTAGACATAAGCGTTCCTCTTTTTAGACGCGATCAGCGTTTTGGGGAAATGCCGATGGCGGCGCCGGCTGCATACGGGGTGTCCAGTTCGCACAAAACTCCTCCACCGTCTGGATGCTATCCTCGATGACCTGGATTTCTCCTTGGACCATCCGAATATTGCACATTCGAAATGGCAGAAAACAATCCACATTAGCCAGAACGTGCTCCGGGGTCTCAAACTGCTGGATCCGGTCATAAGGGGATAGGTCATAAGACTCTGTGTATTCTTCTTCATCAGCATCGTCGTCCGGTTCCTCCAGCATTACCTGATAGATCATCCCATCAAACAGCTTGCCATCTTTCCAATGTCCCTCTTTAGAAACTGTGTTTTTGTCACCGTCAGTGAAATATTCCACTCCATAACCGTTTCGGCGGCCGTCCCGGTATTGCCCATGATACTGGTAACGGTCAAACGGACCTTTCAGTTCGGCATAACCGTCTATTACCCATTCACCCCGGACGATCCCATCCAACAGGAGCCGGCCATCTGCTGTCCATACCCGATACCGGCCTGGTTCGTACTCCTGATACACTGGTTTGCCATTCTGATCCTGACATATTTCCGGCGGTGAAGCCAGGGGAGTACCCAATGCGGCGAGAAGATCTCGAATCTCACCGCCCACCAGCCACTCCCAGTTTTTTGTTTCGAGAATCCGCTTTTGAAACAGTTCCATAGGTTCAGGCAGAAATCTCAGCGCGAAACTCCACGCTTTTTCATTGGCTTCTCCCCAGTCCTCCAGTTCGGTATCTCCTATGTTCTGCAGGATGCGCATACAATCGGCCAGAGTCTGCGTTTGCCCAATGGACAAACCTCTGCTGGCTGGTGCCGTGGCATGGAGCAATTCGTCGGTGATCTTCAAATATCCCCCAGTACGATAGATGGCCTGGTAAAGGCCGGACCGCAGCACAGCGGCGACCATGCGTCTGGCATCCGCTTCTTCCTGCTTGGCCGTGATCTCATTTCTGCGCTGTTCCGAACGGTATACATACCAGGTCAAAAACACCGTGACCATAATGCCAACCATAGACAAATAGAGGGATATTGTAGTATTTAGTTCATTGTTCAGCAGGCCAGTGAAGGCGTTGTATAAGGCGCATAGTCCTGCCGGGAGCCCTATGATCGCCGCTACCGAGATGGCCAGTTTTAACTTCCAATTCATTCTCCGATACCTCCTTTATGGCTTTATTATACGAATTTGGGTGAAGATGGTCAAGCAATGCCAATTTTCTTTAGGTTTTACGCGAATCTGAATTGTCTTTTTTAAAAATTGGATTATGAAAAGTCCTAAATTGCGGACGGGTGGTGTTGAAACCGTAGTAGAAAGAAGTGAATTTAGCATAGAAAGCTGAACAACCCTACTCGGCAGGCATGTCTCATTTGACATGTTCATTGAGTGGGGTTGTTCAATATTTACGTATTGCCTTTTTAAAGCTATTATGCCCAAAAGCTTTATTAGCGGAAAATCACAAGCCTGTAATCGTCCTGTTCTCCTTGGCTTGGCGTAAAAGTGTAATAGTGCTTGAATCATTTTGTCTGTGCTGATATTATGGATGTGGCACCGGCATTGCCTTATTCAAATCAAAGCACACAAGATTTTGACTACCATATATAATACCTGGCACTCTGTACGATTTCGTGGTATCCCACCCCAGCCTGTTGGCCAAAAGCAGGCAAAACGCCTGACTATGTAGCTCCATACTCTCGTTTCCACCCTGTTGATGGCTATAGATAGCCTTGGGGACTCGGAATGAGCGAAAGTCTTTTTTATGATATGGCTGCATGACCAGCCGCATATGATCGGCATTTATGAGGAGCCTGATGTATTCCGGCTTTCCGACATCACGCAGTGCCTTGCAAAAAATATGGATTCTATTGTACCGCAAGTAAAATGAAATATAAGTCGTATCAGCCATCTTCCTTCACCAGTTTCATGCCCTTCCATTTTTCAGGGCGGCTGAAATCAAAGAGCAGCATCAGCTTGCGGTCAAATTTGACCAGTTTTCCGTTCGTCCGATATCGCAAAGTCTGATCCCAGCCCCAGGTTTCAAAAAGCTGCTTTGCAAACATGGAGCATTCGAGTTTCGTCGTTTTAGGATCGGATGGGTCCTTGATCCAATTGATGGCATCTGAGCCTTTAGAAGGCGCGGGCTTAACGAGTATTCGTTTTGTATCTGGGTTCACCAGTAGTTGGACTGATTCACAGTTATTCAAAGCGTTGTAGGCAGGAACATTAAAGGAAATTGACGTGTTCCACAGTGTCATCGCGGGTTCCAGCTGACGGCTGAAATACTGCCCCCGGACGACTTGGAAACCATCCATGCTGATATCACCAATCACAAAATCATCTTGTGCCATGATATTTCCTCCTTGCATTTATGCCTTGTCGGTGGTGATATAGCCATCCGCGAGGTCAATTTTATAGGATTCCTCATGCTGTTCGACTGGCGTTCCAAAATAGTCGCGCCAATCCGCCGGCAGGTAAGAGCGCCTTTTCCGTGGCCCGGTCGTGACAAAAACCTCGAAGTCCGTTAACTTGAACAGGAACAGCACTTCACCATCGCATACGGCGGGTTTGCCCAGCATTTTGTAGCGATACTGCTTGTCCCATTGCATGAGATCGAACAGCTTCGCCGCAAAGACGCGGCAGGTCATATCCCGGTTTTTCAGTTCTTTCTCACCGCCGCCGTTGGCCCACCGCAGAGAATCCGGGGCGTCCCTGTCGCAAGGCCGGATAATCATCCGGCGCTGCTCCGGGTGAATAAGAAGTTGAATG
>CAZGOQ010000061.1:0-12787 GCA_964527315.1 uncultured Oscillospiraceae bacterium
CGGCAAGCCAGCCGCCGTGCAATTTACACTTGACGTATAGGCCGTTTTCTGCTATTTGGGGATCCGGTCCCCAGGGTATTTCTTGTCTCAGCGCTCCGAGAATACATCCAGGGCATCCAATGCCGCGGGTTCATTCACAACCGCATATACAGCCTTTAAGTTGGCCATAAGCGCCTTCAAATCCTTGTTGGAGACATACTTGCTGTAACCAAGTTTGTCATCCAACTCCACATCCAGGCCATTTTCCATGAATTCGGCAATGGTTTCCTGAAGAGATTCCGGATGTCCTCCATGCTGCTGACGCCACTGCTTTGCAGTAACTCCCGGATCTTCTCTCTCCGGGCTTGTTCCTCGGGACTGCGTTTCTTTCTGCTGCTCATAATAAAACCTCCGTTATGGTGCTTCTATTCTACACCATAACGGAGGTTTACACAAATTTGGGGACGGTCTCGCGTTTTATCGAAACATGGGGCCTTCATATTCCAAAGTCCTTGCTTTACAAGGGGCTTCCGCGTTTGCTCACTTTTTTCAACAGAGTACAATGGATCCCTGGTAGACTCCGGGACGAAGTTCTGTCTTAATCCCATCTACTGTCATCTCCGCCGGCGAACCGTCTGCTCGGATGATCTGTCCGCCAGGTTCCAGCGTAAGCTGATTCAAATAGCTGACAGCCTCTGTCCGCCATACAGACGCACGGTCTATCAATACAATTACACCGTTGTTGACAGCCGGCCGGGGCATGTTAATTACCTCGCCCAATTCCTCACAGTTGGTCTTATCAATCTTGGGTACTCGATGTGCTGCCCTGGCTGAGGTGATGCAGCCGGTAAGCGTGGTGTGCTCCAGCGTCACAGAGAGATTCATCGGCCCATTTCCCATCATTTTGGAAATTTTTGGCATACTTCCGTCCGGTAGTGGCTCCAGCGGGGGGCCTCCCGGCTCACCGGGCAGCGGCTTCAGAGGGATAAATTCAAATTTCAAATCACTGGTGGCATTATACAAGCTGCCGTTGACCTCCATATCCTTTAAACGCACAAAGCAGTCCTCACCCCTGACTGCCTTGGTCAGTTCCCGCCCTTCGATATAGCGATCCTCCTCCACGGGGTCGGAATAGTAGCCTTTGGGATTGAAAGGGTCATCCGTGTCCATCATCTGTAACAGCACGCCATTTCCGGCGGTAAGCACCGCAGATTCCGCTGTGTAAGTGCAGGGGCAGCCCTTTGTCAGAAATACGGTCTCTCCCGCATGGATCTCACAGCCGGAGCCAATTTCAAACAGTCCGTCCACCAGCCGATAACTCATGCCGCCAAACCGGCCCGCACGAATCACAGTGCCATTTTTCACCCGGAAGGTGGCGTTCGCCATGGAACTGACCAAACCGTAGTCCGGTACATCAACGGTGGAGTGATCCAGCGTCACTTCTGTATCCAGCAGTGCAAAGGCGCCGTAGCCGCTTGCGCCGGTGATTTTGATCTCACAGTCCTTAATATAGGAGCGCACCTGATTTACGCCGTCCGTAGACATGACACCCCAGCTGTCAGAAAGCAGCTTGCAGCGGGTAAAGTAGGCGGTGGTGTTATCTGCCAAATTAGTGGCGCGACAATTTCCCCGTAGGCCCAGCATCCATGGCACACAGCGCATTTCTCCTGGTTGAATGCTGTCTACATAGTCCGCAGGCAACACGCCGGGCCGTGCCTCAATTACGGAGTCATTGATTTCCAGCACACCGTTTTCTCCTCCAAAGATAGTTCCTCTGGCAGCGCCACAGGAGGTCAGATGCGCTCCGTTGATGGTCAGCTTGGCATTTCCTGTGGCCATGACGCCGGCTCCCTTACCGATAAAGTCGTTGCTGCCATTGCCCCGAAAATGGATCCGTGGCCGATTCAGCGTGTACTCGCCCTGTCCGGCTACCATCACTCCGTTAAAGTCTTCGTCACAACTGGAGATGGTGATATCTTCTGCACGCCCATCTTTCACTGTCCCGCCAACGACCGCAGACAGCACTGATTTTTCTGGCACTACAGCGCTGTTTTCCACATACAGGCCCGCTCGAAAGACGTCATCCGTCACCGCATGAACGGGGATATCCTCCGTTACAGTCAGAACAATATCCCCCTCATAGGTGCCAGGCAGGATGGGAAGATTTTCACCCTGAAACGTCAGCGTCACCTGTTTGCCCTCCGGTGCGGTGATGAAAGCGCCCTCACGAATCACCAGTCCAAACAGCCGGGTGGTTTCCGGAACGACCCAGTGGTCTTCTACAATGCGGAATGTTTTCATCTTCGGTTCCTCCTATCGTTTCCATGTGTCGTAGGGTTCCGGCGGCTTGGGCAGTACCGGGACACGTTTCTTGGGGTCAAATTTTGTGCTGACCCCTGCGGGAAGGTCATTGTTTCGCAACGCTTTGGGCGGAGATGCGAACTTTCCATTCCCAGCTTTTGGCGGCGCTCCCATAGGGTTTTCGTCTACCCAGGATTTGTCCGTGGGTACAGTGAATATTTCATATTTTCGCATATGCCAGATTCTCCAACCCTCGGTCTCCCGGATAAAGTCACAGTCATATTTGACCCAGGCCCACAGTCCTTTTTTCCCGGTAGGCATATTGGCCGTGGCAATTCCCGGCGAAATCCAAACGCCCCGAGCAGTTTCACAGTCCGCCGCAACTTCGATCACCGGGGTGTTGATATCGTGAATGACCAACAATGGATCTGCGTTTTCATCTACCGCATGGTCCACTTCAAAGCAGCGGCGGGCCGCGTCAGAACCGGTGTAGATGCCCGACGGCATCTCGATCCAAAGATCGTCCCGGCTGGTAAAGAGCGCTGTGACCTGCTCCAATTCTTCATTCATGCGGTGAAATACATATTTCCCCATGAGGTTTGTAATCTCCCCCCGGGCCTCCAGCCGCAAAATGCGTAATTCTATGTTTTGCTCCAATGTAATCGCTCTCCTTTCCGAAAATTAAGCCTTTTTTCGAAGCTGAAACAGCAAAATGGTTGCGGCCACTGCCATTCCCAGCAGAATGTCAAAGGCGCCGTCCAGTGAACCGGTCAGTGTTTCCATGGCACCCATAAATGTTACCGCAAACGCCACGATGATATTTTGAATGGTCATAACATACCGGTTCACATGGGCAAAATGTTCCTGTCCATAGATGTAGATGGCCAGCGCAGGATAAAGGCTGGCGGTACCTCCGGTAATGCACCCAATGCCCACCACTGCAAAGAACAGCAGCCATTCTCTTCCGGGCTGTGCCAGCCGGAAGGACAGCACTGTCATAATATACGCAAACCCCAGCGTGATGCAGGCCTTGGGCGCCCCGAACCGGTCGTTGATCCAGCCAAACAGATAGCTGATGGGCATTCCGCAGATGGTGGCGATGCTCAAAAGTGTCAGCGTGAGATTTTTAGAAAATCCCACCGCCAGCATCCGGGGCATAAAATTGGGCATTACCGCTTTAATGATAAAGGTCAAAAAGCCCATGCCGATAATCAGCACCCAAGTTCCAAAGCTGGTAAAAATTCGTTTCAGGGGCCATACGCTTGCGGAGTCCACTGCTTCTGTCTTGAGCTGCGGCGTGTCCGCGCCGTCCGGATAAAGGCCAAAAGACTCGGGATGGTTTCTGGATACCAGCACGGTCAGAAGGGCCAGCAGTCCAATGGCCCCGCTGAGGATCAGATAAGAGGTCTGAAAACCCAGATAGTCACAGCCCTTGGTCAGAAGGGCCACCGATGTGGCCGTATTGAACTGAGAACCAATGGTGATAATCCCCAAAGCCCGGCCCTTGAAGGATACGAACCAGTTGGCTACCAGTGTAACCATACCAAGATTTATGAGCTGGATCAACAACCGAATCATGCTCATGGCCAGCGTATATACCCAGAGAGATCTGCTGACCGCGATCAGCGCCTGACATACTGCCAGCAGGATCAGAGATGGAATCAATACAAAGTTTGGCCCTTTTTTCAAAATCACAGTGCCGAAGAGCAGCGTCCCGGGGACTGCCAGCAACGCTCCGATGGTTACAGGCGTGGTGATTTGCAGCGTTGTCCATCCCCGTAGCTGCGGCAGATAGGTTTGCAGCACGTTTAAGCTGTCGCCCGGCAGACAGGAGTAGAAATACTGCATAAAAAAGCAGATAAAGATGATCGCGCCGCCATGCAGCAGAAATTTTCTGTTTTGTTTCATATCTGCCGCCTCAAAGAGCGATGGCGGCGAAATAACCCTCTGAAACCGCATCATGTATGTTTCTGGCCCGGTTACAGTCTCCCACAGGATAAAAGTCGGTCATGCCTGTCTCCAGCCCATCCACCACATCTGTATTAGCGCGCATTCCTGCGGCGCAGATGACGCTGTCCGCCGGGAGTATCAGCGCATCGCCCGCAGCATCTACGGCTTCCACGCCGCTTCCTCCAATGCCGGTGCAGCGGCAGTCGGTATATGCTTGAATGGAGGTTCCCATAGCCTGAAGCAGCGCCATCCGGTGCAGGGGCGCATCCTCCTGAGCAAGCGCCGGAGCCATTTCCAACAGCGCCACCTGCTTTCCCTGATCCGCTAAAAACAGCGCAGTTTCACATCCCACCAGACCGCCTCCGATAATGACGACTCGATCTCCGATCGCCGCGCCCGGCAGATGGGCATCCATGGCCGACATGGCGCACTCTATGCCAGGGACCGGCGGAATTAGAGGACGAGAGCCTACGGCGCAGATTACCGCATCTGGCGCATAGGTTTGTATAAACGCCTTTGTGACCGTGACTCCGGTTCGAATTTCCGCGCCGCTGGTCTCCGTTTGGCCAACGAGATATTGCTTATAGCGGAGCAAGTCCTCTTTTCTTCGGTCTGTGTCTGCGTGTATCAGCAGTCCGCCCAGCCGGTCAGATTTTTCGCACAGCAAGACCTGATGCCCCCGCTGCCGCGCGGTGATGGCTGCCGTCATGCCCGCAGGGCCGCCGCCGATCACCAGAACGCGTTTGGGAGTGGTGGGCTGGAGCACATGGAGCCGATGCTCACTGCTGACTCTGGGATTAACTGCACAGTTCAAATGCCGGCATTCGTTCATACTTTTCAGGCAGTTCAGACACCGCAGGCAGGGTCGAATCGCCTGCCCTCTGCGAGCCTTATTTGGAAAGTCCGGATCAGCGATTAGTGCCCGGCCCAGGCTCACAAAATCCGCCTGACCGGAGGCAATAATTTTCTCGGCCTCCTCCGGCGAGGAAATAGCCCCCACCGCAGCCACGGGAACGGATACCGCTTCCTTGATTCGTGCCGCCAGGTAGACATTGCAGCCATGAGGCAGCAGATTGGAGGGAAACATTCGCATCAATCCTGACGGTATGCCGTGCAGTCCGGCGGACACATGCAGCATATCGACCCTATCCTCCAGCATTTTGCAGAATTCCACCATATCCTCCAGTTGAAAGCCGCCCGATGCAAACTCATCGCCGCTGATACGCAACTCAATCACAAAGCTTTTTCCGCAGGCCTTCCGGATAGCATCCAGCACCTCCAGCGTCAAACGTGCCCGGTTTTTCAGACTGCCGCCATAGTCATCCGTCCGCTGGTTGGACAACGGCGACAGAAATTGTCCCAGCAGCCAGCCGTGACCGGCATGAACGGTACACATATCAAACCCGCATTTTTGAATGGTTTTTGCCCCTTGGGCAAATTTGTCTACAATATAGCGGATCATGGCCTGATCCATCGCCCGGACATGGACTGCGTTCGGCAGCGTCAGTTCCATAGGGCCTATTGGCTCGTTTCCATGGTTGTAGGCAGGTACACTGATTTTTCCACCGTGGCTCAATTCCAAAGAGGCAATGGCGCCATGCTGATGAATTGCCGCGGCTACTTCCGAAAGAGAAGCCAGCGATCCCGGATCATCCAGTTGGAAAGAACAAAATTGCGTGGCCCCGTACAGCGGTTCCACGGGTGTATCGCCAATGGTCACCTGTGCCGCGCCGCCCTTGGCCTTGGCCTCAAAATACGCAATGCCATAGTCGTTCATATGTCCGTTAGGGTCTTTTTGCCGGATCTGCGTGGGAGCAGACAGAATCCGGTTTTTAAACCGAAGCGGCCCAACCCGCAGCGGCGAAAATAAATGAGGATAAGGATTCATGATGCCCTCCTATTGTATCAAACTGGTATCTATATCATAAAAGCGTTCGCCCTGGAAGTCCAATAGTTCCGGGTGGCGCTTTTTTCGATAATCATGTACTCCAATACATTGCTTTCGCATGGCTTTGTTGCATTTCAGAGAAAACGTGCTATAATAATCATATTCTACACGGTGGAGGTACCCTATGGACTTATTACAAATGCAGTATTTTCTAAAAATTGCCGAAACCGGCAATATGACCCGCGCTGCAGAGGAACTGTATATCTCCCAATCCTCCCTGAGCCGCACCATTGCCCGGCTGGAGAAGGATTTGGGCGTTAAACTCTTTGACCGGGTCGGTCGTCAGATCCAACTCAATGAATTCGGCAAAGTGTTTCTGCACCGCACCAAGCAGGTGTTTATGCAGCTCGAAGAAGCCCAGCGAGAAATCGCCGACCTCCAGGGCCGCAGCAACCACAAAATCCAGGTGGGTATTACCATCCCCGGGGTCTTGACTTTCTTTTTGAACTGGTATGTTTCTTTGCAAAATCAAATTCAAATTGCCCAGTATTTTATCCAACGCAACCAGACGGTGGAATATTTGACCGAGGGGTGCGCAGATTTTGTAATCACTGCGGATAACATTGAAAGCAGTACCATTGATTGGGAGTTCCTAGTGAGCGACAGCATTCTTGCGCTGGTGCCGGAGGGCCATCTTCTGGCAGAAAATGACACCGTTTCCCTATCCCAACTGGTGGGAGAGCCAATTGTTTCCACGCCACCGGGCTATGGCATTCGTCCGTTGATTGAGGACTGTTTTTCCAGTGTCGGCGCCGCCCCCAATATTGTCTTTGAGGAGGTCAATCCCACTCTGATTTTTCAACTGGTGAAAAATGACGTTGGCATTGGGTTTATATCCCAGCATAATCTGGTCAATGAACTTCGGCATACAAACTGCCTGAACGATCCCAAGATCCCCGGCATAGCCATGTGCGTCATCACGGACAGCTGCGCACATATGAACATAGGCATCGCATCTCTGAAAGACCGCTACCGCTCTGCCCAGGATGCCGTCTTTTTAAAGATTTTGAAGGAATACTGTCAGGATATTTTGCTAGTTATGCATCCGAAGGGCTATGCCCCGCCGCAAATCGAACCGTAAACCAAAGGGCGCATTGCAAAACGCGATTCTTGCAGAAGGTATCTGCCCAAAAAGTTGGAAATAGCGGGAGAAATCACGAAAACCTGTGGTTTCTCCCGCTTCCATATCAGATCAAATTTCCGAAAAGCCTATTTTGCAACAGATTTATATCAGGACTTTTCAGGCTCGTAGCTGAAGCTTTCGTCGAAGGTGGTATAGGGCTCCGGCAGCGGGATTTCCAGGGGAAGAGCGGTGATGCGGTAGGAACGGTAGAAGCTGGTAGTGGGCCGGTCTGCTGTTGTGTAGTGACTGTACCCACCACTTTGGTTGCCCTTTTCCGCATCCTTTCTGGGTGCGGGGCCGCCCGGGCCGCCGCCGGGCACAAAGTCTTCCGGGTCATCCGGCATCCGCAGTCCAGCCATGTGTACAGCATTGGACACCCAGTCCTCAGTGCTGCCGGTGGCGTAATAGGGATTGTTGTTAAAGTGCCAGATTCTCCATACGCCGTCCTCGTTAACAAAGTCAATGGCAGTTTTCCACCAGATCCACATGGAGCGGGGTTTGGGATCGTTGTCGTGGGTCTTGGCTACAGACTGTAAAGCAATAAATACGCCGTGAGCCGTTTTGCGATCCTCCGCCACCTCAATGATAGGCGAACCAATCAGTGTGGACTCCAGCATACCCGCATGCTCACTGGGAAAGTCCACATCCGGGAACAGCCGCTTCATACCCATCGCGTGGCTGTGTTCAAATCCCAACTCTGTATCTACCAGACTGCGGTGGGCGCTGTCCCGGCCTTCAAATACGCCTCGGGCGCCGATCTCTACCGTAACGCCCGGGGTGTTGTGGGCGATCAGGTCGAAGCGTTCCTCGTATTTCCCCATCTCGTAATAATGCCAGAATTTTGAGTACACATTCATGATCTGGCGGTAATCGTCTACCCAATCCAGCTTTTGTTCCAAAGCCTTCAGTTGCTGCTGGAGTTGTTCGATTGTTATATCAGCCATTGCGATCTCCTTTCTTTCACTGCTCGGAAACATAGCGGTCATAGGCCGTCTGATATATCTCAACAGCTGCATCCACACCCAGTGTGCGCATGGTGTCCACATAGGAATCCCAAGCGGTTTCCAGATCCTCTGCGCCGAGAATGAACTTGCTTACCATCTCCAGATATACCGAGTTGAACTCTGCATAGTAATTGCTGTACGCACTGCTTTCCTCGGTGGTCAGCGATACTTTATTGGGCAACTCCCAGGCTTGGTCATTGAAAGTCCGGTCATTCCAGATTTCATATGCCTCCACCTGAGCATCTGTCTGCGTGGAACTGGTGCGGTATACGTCCTGCACATAGGGGCCAATGTCCAGGCAGTTCAGCAGGATCATGGTTTTAAGATCGGAGTTGGGATCGTCGGTCATCATCTCGGTAAACTGTGGCTCGCCGTTTACCATTTTATAGGTTTCGCCCTCTACGCCGTAGTTGGCAAGCAAAGAGCCCTCCTCTGTATACAAATAATCCAGCGCAGCACAGACTTTTTCCGGCTCCTTGCAGGCAGTAGTAATAGCCAGATCCACCATTTCCGCATAATAGGCAAAGGTGCCACCGGTATGAAGCTGATCGCCGGGGGTTTCCACTACGGTTCCCAGAGCGCCCCACTCGGAGCCTTCAACGACTTCGTTCAGTGTCTGGAGTTTGTTTACCTCCGTGGAGACAACGCCCATGTTCTGGGACGCCACCAGAGAGATGTCCTCTACCCGCAGGTCATCGGTGTTGGTATAAAAGTCCGGGTAAATCAATCCTTCGTCATACCACTGGCGCATGGTCTCCAGATAAGTTTTAAAGCTGTCCTCAATGGGACCATAGTGTACGGTGCCGTCGTCATCCACATAGAATGAACCGTCGCCATAATAGGCGCTCAAAATGGCTTCGGTCTCTAATACGCCGGTGCCGGTGAGCCACATGGCGGCTTTGGTGCCCTGCTTTTCCTTAAATGCTGTCAATACATCGTGAAGTTCGTCAATGGTGGTGGGCACTTCCATGTTCAGGCTGTCCAGCCAGTCATAACGGATCGCCAAACCGTTTTCCGGTAGCAGATCGTTAGAAATTCTGGAGAATCCCACCAGCTTTCCGGACTCGGTACAGACGTTTTCATAGACATCCTTGCTGTAGGTAATCATGGAATAGAAGTTCGGCGCATATTCCCGCAGGGTATCCGTCAAATCATAAACGACCTCGTCCTCAATGGCCTGATCACCGCCGCCGGCATAAGTGGAGATAATATCTTGCATGATATCATAGTAATCCTGAGATGCCATCATCAAAGAAACTTCCGTGTCCTTGTTGCCGGGGTGAACCAGGTGAATGTCCAAATTCAGGCCAGTTCTCTCGCAGAAGGTTTTCCATGCGATATTTTCCTCGGCCAGCTGATTGATGTTTCCAATAACTGCCGGGGACATGATCATATACAGGGATGCGGAAACGCCCTCCGCAACCGGCAGAGACACGTCGTAACGCTCCGCGTCGCAGGGATTGCCGTTTGCTGTTTCAAAGGTAATGCCGTATTTTGAGATGCTCTCCTGAGGCTCCGCCGTTTCCTTTGCACTGTCCTGTGTGGAAATCTCTATCTGCGCAGACGATTCCACAGATGGCTCTTCTGTAGCGGCTGCTGTTTCTGCAGCTGCAGTGCTTGTTTCCTGGTCACTTTCACTTCCGGTCTGCGTTTGGGTCGCGCAGCCGGTGAGCATACCGCAGACCATGACCAGCGCCAGCAGCAGGACTGATAACCGTTCTTTCATAATAATTCTCCTTTCTGAAAGCCGCTCTGCATCGAAGCGGTTCTGATACTTACAGTATAGAAGCTGCCGTGGCTTTTGTCCAATATCTAAGAAAGGCAGACTTCGCCCAACCGATGTATCACAGTACATCAATTTTTTCACTTTACAGAATATCCCGATTAAACCGTCTGAATATATGTATGAACATACATATATTCAGCATTACCCATGCCCTTTCAACATTGGACATCCTCAGATGTACTTTATATAATGAGATAATAAGGAAAAAAGGAGGGAATTTATGAAAGAATTTTATGTGATTGAAACACCCACCGTCATTGCCGAAACCACATCTGTGTTCGGTCTCAAACTCATGCCCGGCGCAGCCCTTCTGCCGCCGGAGGGGAAACTTTTGACCATGACGGTAAACGGCGTCCAGGTTAATCCGGTCGCCGGCACCTATGAGGGCGATATTGTTTTGACCATTACAGACCCCATTCATGTGGGTACTATGGCGCAGTCCGATTTGCGAGCCGCCGTATGTATCGAAAACGGGGCAATGGTGCCGGAGAAGTCCGTCACTGCCGCAGCGCCATCCGTCTCCGTTATCGGCCATACCATTACTGGATTGAAAGTCACCAGCCTGGGCGACTGCTTTTCTGCTCTGTATTTAAATGATAACCACCCCTATGTGCTGGACCAGCCGGAGATCGAGTGCATCGGCAATGGCGAAAATGAATCCGTGGGCGAGGGCGCAGGGATTATCACCGCCGGAACTGCCACTGTCACCCTTAACCGTGCGCGGATCAAGATGCGCGGTGCTGCCAGAAGCGCATTGTTTGGCGGCGGCCACAGCAAATTGACCGTCAATGATTCTGAGATTGAGACTGTCGGCGGCGTACTGCCCCCGGACTATGAGGATTCGATTGCCGCCGGGCGCATGAAGCGGGTGCCCTGGATGCTTGGACTTCGCGGCAACAGCCGGGCAACCAATTTGGCGGAATTCGCTGAGGCGGTCTATAACCGCTGCCGCATCACCGCCTATGAGTGGGGCGCTATGTCCACTGACGGTGTGGATCGCTGCCGTCTGACCCTCAACGACAGCCATATTCAAGTCACAGGCCCCAGCGGCTACGGAACCTTTGCTCTGCTGGACACAGTAAACACCCTGAACCATTGTACCGTAGATGTGCCGGATTACGCCTGTATCCTTGCCAACGGCCCTGCCAGCACGGTGATCACCGGAGGAACGGAAATTCATGCGGGCCGTTTTGCCGCTATGTGCTTCCGCAACAGCGGTCATATCCGCGTGGATGGCGGCAGCACTCTGAAAACCGGGGAAACGACATTTGTAGTCAAGGGCTGTGCCACCCAGTTCGATGTGGAGCAGGCTGTCCTGACTCCAGAGAATGGCGTGATCTTACAGGTAATGGATACGGACGATCCCAGAAACCCCAAAAAATATTTTATGGATAATCTGGAACTGGATGTTCCAAACCCGGCGCGGAATCTTACCGCTGCGGAAATCGGACAGGATGTTTTTGCCCGATTCCGGGATATGTCCTTAAGCGGTAGTATCTATAATGCCACTACCAACCGCACTTATGATACCGGCCCGGATATGGGCGATCCACACGGTCCTCCTCCCCTCGGTCCGGACGCTGGACCTGTGAAAAAGCCGGAGGAGGCACCGAAGGAACAGGCTAAAAACCTCCAGGTGGAGTTAGACCAGGTAATGTTCACCGGCAACATTTCCGCTGCCCAAGCGCGGCATCTGGCTTCTAAGATATCCAAAGAGAACTGTGAAGATATGGGCCGTGTAGAAAACACGCCGGCACCTGCCGTAAATAACGGCGTGATTGTCCTGCTGAAAAACCATTCCCGCTGGACAGTAACAGAGTCCTGCTATCTCACCAGCCTCGCCG
Organism: uncultured Oscillospiraceae bacterium; assembly: GCA_964527315.1. GTDB lineage: Bacteria > Bacillota > Clostridia > Oscillospirales > Oscillospiraceae > HGM13006. The sequence goes on from CAZGOQ010000061.1 coordinate 11,936, forward strand.
TAGACGAAACCAGCCGCATTGAGGGCGTTTTTCTGAAAGATGGACGGGAAACTGACCTTCAGCCCGGTCATACCTACCGCGGTAGTTTAATTCTGACCCCCGAACCTGAAGTCCTGAGTTGATAATCTGCCCCTTTGGAGGAAAATTGTTTTCGCAGAACAAAAGCGCAGCATTCACTGTTGTACGAATAATGCATCAATGCTGTTTGGGAAACACATAATATCGCAACGGTATCAATGGGCTGTAAAAAATAGTCCTTTTGCCCGAATTTCAATAAAAATTATGTGGAATCGGCTTATGTCCGATTCCACATAACTTTTTTGTAAATTTTAAGACGCCGGAACTTTTTCACAGTCCCTTATTTTTAGAATTACATTTTCTCATGCATTTTCAGCACATTCACAATCAGCTTATCCCGGAAGGCGGCGATCTCCTCGTTGGTATGACCGATAACGTCAGGCATATTTTCCTTTTCGATAATGATTTCCTCGCCGGACTGATCAGGCCAGGTGGCGGGGACCTCCTTCATGTCGGAGATGTCGGCAAATACAGCATTGGTCATAGCACCAAACTTGATGCCGCAGCCCTTAATGCCCAAGGCGCCGCCGCCCAGTTCATAGTTCATGCCGGGGCCTACGGCGGCCAAACGAATACCGGGGCCAAAGGTCCAGGCATCGTCCGCGTCAGCCATGGAGCAGACGCCCTCGGTGACCAGAGCGATCTCCTCACGCCACAGAGCGTGCATGAGACGATTGGCAATAAAGCCGTTCTTCTCTTTCTTCAGGACGCAGGGCGCTTTGTCGTACATCTTGTAGAACTCGCGGGCCTGCTCGATGACCTCGGGGGAGGTCT
>CAZGOQ010000062.1:0-12610 GCA_964527315.1 uncultured Oscillospiraceae bacterium
TACCACACCGCGGCATCCTATTGTGAATAGCGGAACGGTCCAGAAGTGGTCCGATGTGGCCCGGGCCATTAAGCAGCACGGGGCTGTTGCGTCGCTGGAGTTGAACCATGGAGGCCGCATTGCCAATTCCAATGTTACAGGCTATCAGGCTTTGGGACCTGTGGATGAGGTGAAAGCCAGCGGTGCTACCGTCAAGGGCGCGTCGTTGCAGGAATTGGAGGAAATTGCGGATGCCTATGCCAATACCGCCAAGCTGGTGAAGCAGGCAGACTTTGATATGCTTATGCTCCACGGAGCCCACGGCTGGCTGCTCTGCCAGATGCTGTCACCCAAGTGGAACCGCCGCACAGACGAATTCGGCGGCTGCCTGGAGAACCGTGCGAAATTCCCATTGCTTGTCATAGAAAAGGTTCGGGCGGCGGTAGGGCCGAAGTTTCCAATAGAATACCGCATAGGGCCAGAACTCATTGAGGGCGGCCTTTCCATCGAGGAAGTCGTGGATTTTTGCAAAATGATCGAAGACAAGGTGAATTTGATCCATGTGTCCGCAGGCCTGGACACGGATCCGAATTTTGCAGTGAAAACCCATCCCACCATGTTCCTGCCTCATATGCCAAATGTCAAATACGCTGTGGCGGTGAAGCAGGCGGTGACCAAGTGCCCGGTAGTGGCCGTAGGGTCCATCACAACGCCTGAGGAGGCAGAGGAGATCATTGCTGACCGCAAGGCGGATGCTGTTGCCATGACGCGGAGCCTTATTGCAGACCCTTATCTGCCGCAAAAGGCCAGAGAAGGAAAGGCGGAGGATATCCGTCCCTGCCTCCGGTGCTTAGACTGTCTCACCGGGATGCAGACCAAGACCCGGTTCGCCTGCGCGGTGAATCCCCGGGCCGGGCATGAGTTCCGGCTGGATGCCACGGAAGGACCTGCCGGACGGCGAAAAACGGTATTGGTGGTGGGCGGCGGCCCCGGGGGTATGCAGGCGGCTGCCACGGCGGCCCGGAGAGGGCATCGGGTGATCCTGGCAGAGAAAACCAGAGCCTTAGGCGGTTTGCTGAGATTCACAGACTATGACACATTGAAATCCGAGTTAAAACGGCTCAAGGATTTCCTGATTTGCCAGGTGGAACACTCCGGTGCGGAAATTCGACTGAACACCACCGTTACACCGGAACTGGTAGCGGAATTGAGACCCGATGCGTTGCTGATCGCGGCAGGTTCTACCCCCGTGGTGTTCCCCCTGCCGGGTATCGAAATGGCCCGGCACGCGACCGCGGCTTATACCAATTTAGACGCACTGGGTAGAACCGTCGCCGTCATGGGCGGCGGACTGGTGGGCTGTGAAACGGCGCTGTTTCTGGCGGAGATGGGCCGGGAGGTGACCATCATTGAGATGCAGGACGAGGTAGCCCCTGACGCCAACTGGATGCACCGGGTGGCAATGCTTCAGAGTTTTGCGGAAACCCAAAATCTCCATGTATGCGCAGGGCTTCGCTGTACTGCCGTTACAGCGGAAGGCGTGGAAACCCAGGACAGGAATGGAAACACTGTGTGGATCCCCGCTGAAAGCAAGGTCTATGCTTTCGGACAAAGGGCGGTTCCAATCAGCGAGTTCTTGACGCTGGATGTTCCGGTGATTCGTGTCATCGGCGACTGTCGTCAGGTGGGTAAGACCAACGGCGCCATCTTTGATGGATACCATGCAGCTATGGATCTGTAAGCAACTGACAACTGTCTTTTGAAAATATGTCAGCGGCCGTTTGAACGAAGAACGCTTCGACTTGCTGAGCCAGTCCCATCCGGCGGCAGGCGGTCACTGCACATTCATATCAAGTATGACGGATCGGTTTCATTCCTCTGGATGAACGGATACAGCTTTAACCTCCTTCTGTTCCCATAAAATTACAACCGAACGCTCAATAAAAATTCTGGGAAACTGCCTGTCACGGCAATTTTCCAGAATTTTTCAAACCAATTTATTTAGAAAAAATTAGTTTTGAGGCAGTCCTTTGCAAAAAGAACCGGGCGGCTTTTTTGACCGTCGCGCGGCCTGCCCGAATTGGGCAGGCCGCATTTCAATGACGATCAATCTCTGGAAATATAGCGGTCATATGCAGACTGCTTTGCTTCGATGCAGTTTTCCACGCCGGTGTCAAGGAGCATCTGCTGGAAGCTTTCAATGTCGCTCAGGGGCATTTCACCCGTGATAAACTTGGCGGTGTACTGCTGGCAGAGCGTGATGATATCGCCGGCCTTTTCGTTGTACTGATCGCTCTCGGCAACGGTCATGGCTGCGGCCTCGGGATAGTCGTTCTCGCTGTCAAGGTTACTGTTCCAGATGGGATCGCAGCTGAGGGCGGCTTCAGACTGGCCCGGCGTTTCCACATTGGCGTCCACCATAGTGAAGAGTTGATAGTCCATCATGACAGAAGAGAAGGTCCGTCCGGGGGTGGTGTAGACCCACTCTTCGAACTGGGGGTCTCCGTTGTCGTCAATGTAGTAGGACTCGCCTTCGATGCCATAGTTAGAGGGGATGTAGAAGTCATCCGTGTAAAGGTAATTACAAAACTCCAGTGCCAGATTCAGTTCCTCGCAGCCGGTGGTGATGACCAGGCCGGATTCACCGGAAACGGTGTCCACCGGGCCACCCACATGGAGGGTATCGCCCTCGTTTACCGTGGGGAAGTAGCCAGGTACCACGGCTTCGCCGGAGATGGTGTTGAACAGATCAATGAGACCGGAGCCGCGGTGGAACACAGCGATCTGCTTGTTGGAAATTAGATTGATCTGGTCCTCGTTCTTGTATTCCGTGGGATGGGAAGCGGTATCGGAGTCGATCAGGCCCTTGTTATACCAGTCATTCATCAGGGTAACATAGTCGGCAAAACCATCTTCCAAATAGCCGAATTTGACTTCTCCGTCCTCTACGATCCAGGGAAGATCACCGGTGATGGCGTCAATTTTCAGCGCGACGCCATAGGCATTGCAGATGGTATCGCCATCGAGCATAAAGTCGCCGGGCAGATACAGGGGGGACGCCATACCGTACTGATTCTTTGCGGCCAGGAGATAGTCCTCATAGGCGGAAATGGTCGTCAGTTCCTCAGCCTTGAAGCCCAGTTCGTCCAGCATAAACTGGAACAGCATGATGCCATCCTGAATTTCCTGCTTGGTTCCAACGGTGACGAAAGCACCGATATTGCCCTCGTCAGTCTGGATGCTCTTCCATAGTTCGTGATCGTTTTCGATCAGGTATTTGTAGTAATCCGGGCAGTGCTCCGGAAGCATATCCTTGATATTGACAACGACATCGTCCTCAATGGCGGCGTCCATACCGGTGGAATAGCTGAAACCGCCGATCAGGTCGGGGTAATCGCCGGACGCGATCATCAGGTCCGTATTGGTCTGCCCGGCAGCCTGAGACTGCGCCTTGATATTCAGGCGAACGCCGGTGGCTTCCTCCAGCACGTCCAATACCATATGCTCATTGATGTCGCTGTAAATGGTATCAGCGGACAGTTCCCAGATCAGCCAGTAGTCCAAGGTCGTTTTGGTTGTCGTCAGGGGATAGGAGATGGGGCTGTATTCCCACTCCGGCTCCACAGGCGCTTCCGGCTCGGTGATGGATGCTTCCACAGGCGCTTCCGTCGTATCGGAAGGGGCGGCCTGCGTCTCGGAAGAGGGTTCCGATGTGCTGCTGGAAACTTCTGTGGATGAAGCATTGCCGCCGCAGCCGGCAAGCATCCCCAGCATCAGTGCCAGCGCAAGGATCAGCGCAAAATAGTGATGGTTCTTCAATTCATTTTCCTCCTTAATATTTAGTATATCAAGATAGTACCCGGAAATCAGGCCAACTACAAATATCTTTTGGCTATTCTATATAACCAGAAGTTATAAATCTATTGCCTTTTTCGATTCTTTTCGATATAATGGGCATAAAAGATCGTAAGACCCATCAGAGGAGGGGACTGCTATGGAGCTGACTTATCTATACTATTTTAAAGTGATTGCAGAAAAGGAGAATATGTCCCGGGCCGCAGAGACGCTTCATGTTTCCCAACCGGCGCTGTCCAAAACTATATCCAAGCTGGAACGCAATTTGGGCGTTACACTGTTTGACCGAAAAAAGGGAAGGATCAGCCTGTCTTCCGTCGGGCAGGAGTTTTACCAGCAGGTGGCAAAGGCCTTTGACTGCATTGATGAAGGCCAGCGGATCATAGATGCCTATAAAAAATCCGCCAGTTCCACGGTGACGGTGGGCAGCCCGGTGGCGGAACTGCTCAATTCTCTTTTAATGAGTTATCTCAGCAGCCATAAGCATGAATCCCTTCAGATATCCCAATATCTCTATAGTCCGGAGGAACTGCAGATCCAACTGCTCAGCGGGAAACTGGATTTTGCGCTGACGCCCATTCCGTTCCATGATCCGGAGATCAGCCAGATCAAATTGATGGATGAGGAAATTCTGCTGGCGGTGGGACGGACGCACCCGTTCGCAGAGAAAACCTTTGTCCGCCTGGAGGATTGCAGGAACGAGCGATTTCTGGTCAATGACGCCAGCTTTGACCGGCGGGCGGTCATCGATAACTGTAAAATGGTGGGGTTTACACCCAATATCACCCTCTGCAGCAATGAACCCAGTATCATTGACGATGCGCTGGTTTCCGGACAGGGGGTCAGCATGATCCCTGCCAATATCTTTTATGAAAAATACGCGGAGGACGGCCCGGTGGTAGTGCTGCGATTTTCGGATGTGGAAGTGTTTCGGTTCATTACCATTGTGTCCCGAAAGGATCGAACGCTGATGGAGCAGTCCAAACGACTGTATAATTTTGCCGTGAGATTTTTTCAGGAATATGGGACGATACTTTCCGCTTTTGTCAATAATTATTTCCCGGATATGCAGTTTGGCCCCAGAAAGAGCATTGGACTGAATCGGGAAGAAAACATCGCGGCGCCCGACCCGGCAGTTCGATAGATCCGGCGGCCCATGCGGCGAGGAGATCCTTTGCGTGAATATAACCTGTGGTTATGTCCCATATATTATTTCTATTTTTCTTTCATTCTGGATTTTTGTACAATATAATAAAACAAGGAAAGAGGTATCTCTATGTCAAATTACGATATGCTGCTGTCTCCTTTCAAGATTGGAAACCTGACGCTGAAAAATCGCATGATTTCCGCACCCACCTCTCTGGCGGAGATGGGCCCCGGCGGCGTTTACTCCCCGGAAAATATTGCCTATTATGAACTTCGAGCCAAGGGCGGCGCGGCCATTGTCAACGTGGGCGAAGCGGTGGCCCACGGCGCGACTGGCCCGGATCATCCCTCCATGGTGACTCTGGACAACCCCAGCGCCGTGCCTTCCATGTACGATCTGGTGTCCGCCATCCACAAATATGGGGCCTATGCCTCCATTGAGTTCGGCCACGGCGGCAATCGATGCAATCCCCTGTTTCTGCCCGGCCATGTGCTGCCGGTCGGGCCTTGCGACAAGTTTGACGAGAAAGGCGAAAAAACTGTCCGTGGAATGGATCGGGCGTTGATGGACGATGTGATTGGCGGTTACCGCAGAAGCGCCGCCAACTGTGCCATGGCGGGGTTTGATATCCTGACTATTCATGCGGGCCATGGATGGCTCCTGGGTCAGTTTCTGTCGCCCCTCAACAATCATCGGACGGATGAATATGGAGGGAGCCGGGAGAATCGCTGCCGGTTTGTCATTGAGGTGCTACAGGCGGTACGGCAGGGTGCGCCGAAATGCCTGATCGAGTTGCGAATCTCCGGCTCTGAATTGACGGAAGGCGGCTATGATCTCAGCGAAGGCGTGGAATTGTGTAAAACGCTGGAGCCTTATGTGGATCTGTTCAATATCTCCGCCGGCGTCATGGAGGATCTCTACACCTGGATCCTGATGCACCCCAGTATGTTTGTGCCCCAGGGTGTAAATGTCTATCTGGCGGAGGCAGTCAAAAAGGCGGTCAGCAAGCCAGTCTCCTGCGTGGGTGCGCTCAGCGACCCGGACGTCATGGAGGATGTATTGGAATCCGGCAAGGCCGATCTTATTGCAATGGGCCGCGCGTTGGTGGCGGATCCGGACCTTCCCAACAAGGTGCGCGACGGCAGAGTGGATGAGATCCGCCGTTGTCTCCGCTGCTATTCCTGTCAGGGCCAGATGATGAAAACCCGGAACATCCTCTGTACGGTCAACCCGGTCATTGGCCAAGAGTACGATGCAAAATACCGGCTTCCCGCCAAACATAAGCATAAGGTGGCGGTCATTGGCGGCGGCCCCGGCGGAATGCAGGCGGCCATCACCTGCGCCGAGCGGGGGCATGAGGTGGCACTCTATGAAAAAACGGACGCACTGGGCGGCGCATTGAAGTTTGCCCGGCATGAGGACTTTAAGCACGACCTTTACCGCTTTGCCCAGTGGCAGGCCCATCAGCTGGAACTGAAACAGATTCCGGTACATCTGAACACGGAGGTTACAAAGGACTTTTTGGACACCTTGGATGTGGATACCGTTATCTGTGCTGTGGGCGCAAATCCCATTATCCCCAGTCAGTTCGGTATCCCCGGCGACAACTACATTCTGGGCACGGATCTTTTTGAGGACGGCGTGACAATCGGCAAAAAGGTCGTCATCATGGGCGGCGGCCTGGTCGGCTGCGAAACCGCTCTGCATTTGGCGGAGGAGGGCCACGAAGTCACCGTGATCGAAATGGCTTCGGAGATTGCCATGGAAACTACAGCGGCCCATCGCCGGGCATTGAAAGTCCGTATGGGTCTGTATCCGGATATGGCCGGCGGCAAAGATACCAAGCCGGGCCTGATCCCCCCAGTACTTCAGGTTTCCACAAAGTGCAGGGAAATCACGGACAAGGGAGTCATCGCGATTACGCCGGATGGAACAGAAACGCTGTTCGAGGCGGATACGGTCATCTGTGCGCTTGGGCTTCGGCCCAGAAGCAGTGTGGTGGAGGAACTGCGCCGGACGAAGCATGTATTTCTTCCCATCGGTGACTGCACGAAGACGGCGCAGGTCACACAAGCGGTTCGCGCCGGATATGATACAGCAGTCGCACTGGACTGATTTATGAAAACTGCTCCCCCAAATGCAATGCATTTGGGGGAGTTTTAATCGTTAGTGAGAAAAATTACAGGTGCTTGCCATCGGGGAATGAAGTATAGGTGTTGTCGTTATCCATGGCGGCATACGGCTCAGGCCAAGGGACGGTGTTCTGCACCGTTTGTGTGACGCTCCAATTGGAATGAAGCGGGCCGGGGTCCTCGCAGTCGGGGCGTGTCCGGAGACCGCCGCCAGGACCGCCGGGACCTCCGGGTCCTCCGGGTCCTCCGGGACCGCCTTTTCCTTCCGGCGCTGGGCCGCCGGGTTCTCCAGGACCGAATCCTGTGCCGGGATTTTTGACTCTCTGGTAGTTTTCCGCGCCGGGGTTTCCACCATCGCAGCCGATACCCATATCGGGGCAGACCTGCTCATGGAGGAACAGCCAGCAGCCGTCTTCAAAAATAAAGTCCGCGCCATAACGCTCCCAGAGACCGCTGCAGCGGCGCTTGCCATTGTTGCCCACCGCGCCGGAAATCAATCCGGGGGTCAGGAAGAAAGCGCGAGCGGTTTTTCCGTCATCCGCTACTTCTACAATATCGGTGGCCAGTGTATGAAGGGAGAGTTCCATCAGCGGGCGGATATCAAAGCCGCCAATTTCCGGCATGGCTTCGTATGCACCTTGGAACCGCTGGGTTGCCTGCACATCATACAGTGTGACGGAACCGTTCCACACGGATTTGAAGCCTCGCATACGGCCAAAGGCATGGGCCCAGCTGACATTTTCGTTCTGGGACCAAATCTGGCTCCACTCCTCTGTGGCGTTGGCGCGGGCGTGGAAATAGGTGTGGGTGGCATGGACGAACTCCGCTTCCTGAGTGGCGGCGCAGTTGAAGATCCGCTGGCTCAGACTCAGATTCTTATTCATACCAGATTTCCTCCTTTCAGCATGGGATGGCCCTCGGGGCCGTAGCTGTTCTCCGGAGTCAACGTGTCATAAGGCTCCGGCATGGGGGGATAATTGTCCGCCCAGTTATAGGTGTTGTCATGCACGTTCATTGGGATGGTTGGCGTGCCAAACTCGACTGCCATCCAATCGTCCTTGGGGTCAATATAGGTGGGTGCGCTGAAGTTCGTACCGGCCTCGTAATTTTGATCGTTGGCGCAGACAATATGGTAGATTTTGAACTTTCCGTCCTCTTTAATAAAATCGGCGCAGATCTTGTTGTACTGCCACTGGGCCTTGGCGGTGCCGTCCAGTTGAAGTTCTGTCTGCTGGCCGATGGAATACCAGATGCCCTTAGCGCTCTGACCGTCTTTTGCGATCCGAACCAGAGAGGTAGACATGGGGAACATGGCCATACAGCCAGCGCCCAGAAGCGCTTCATCCTCCGGGATGCCCTGAGCCTTGCAGTAGGCCTTCATCTGGGCCTGACGGCGGGTCTTAAACTCGTCCACATACCAGCGTTGAATTTCAGATTTTCCATAGTAGTAACCCCAGTTTGCGCCGAAGGAAGCTTTGGCGGCATGGATGGGCTGGGAGACCCAAAGTTCGTCCAGTTCCTCCTGCCGCTTTCCGGCGGCCTGGTAATAGGAGCGAAGACTCATCAGATCACGGACTGCTTCAATGTCCGTAACCATGTTGATCATATCCTCATCGCTGAGTCTGGGCAGGGGATAGCGCTTGGGAATATTGTGCTCAAACCAGGCAGGGGCTTTTTTTGTAGACCAATCAATTGCCATTACGGTACGCCTCCTTCTTAAACACCATAGCTGAAGGTTTCAGCAAAGGTTTTGTAGGGTTCCGGAATTCTGGGGGGCTGAGCGGGGCCGCGGCTGGGAGTATAGTGCACATAGACCTTGGCGGGATGGTTTGGCTCCGGCAGCCTGATATCCTTCAGTTCTGCGAATTCCGGAAGATCGGGATAATTGTTTTCGGGCATGGCCCAACTGGTGCCGTTGGGGCAGTTGGTATCCTCTACCCGCAGTACATGCCACAGTTTCATCTGACCGTCCTCTTTGATAAAATCGGCAGCGTAGTAGCCCCAGACCCAGCTGGTCAGGGGGCCTTTTACGGTAATGTCTGTGATCGAGCCTTCCACCATCCAGATGGCCTTAGCGGTCTGCATATCCTCTGCTTCCTGCATATAAAAGCTGTTGAGTGGCTCGGCCTTAAAGGGGCCGACGCCGTAAAGTTCTTCCTCCGAGCATTTTCCCAGCTGTTCCGGGAAAATCTTCTGAAGGCATTTTGATTTTTTTGCGGTGGCGTCACAGACGGCGTTAAAGTAGGCCTTTACGGCGTCTCTTCCCACATAATAGCCGTTGTTGAAGCCAAGGGAAATGTCATCCCTGCAGCAAAACAGTGTGTCTACCAGCGTGTTTTCACGGCACAGCAGACAGCTTGTGACATATTTGCCCATGACGTTTTTGATTTCCCGGCGGTCTTCAAACTGCTCTGTGCGTTTCAGAATATCGCTCATGTCATATCTCCTTTCGGCTAATATATATGTATTGTATCGCAGGAAGCGATTTCCCGCCAATATCATTTTTCTATGAAGCTATAACCTGTGATTATGATATCCGGGCAGAAGGGGAGTGCTTTCCCGTTCTTACAGCACCGCTTTCAGCCGATCGGCCGCTTCTTCAATGCATCGTGTGGGGCAGGCCAGATTAAAGCGGATATGTCCCTGACTGCGGCCGCCGAAAGTGGTCCCATCGTTCACAAATATTTTTGCCTGTTCCAGCATTTTCATCAGCGCAGGCTGCTCCATGCCAAGGCAGCCCAGATCGATCCATTGCAGATAGGTTCCTTCCAATGGACTGAACACAATGCCGGGGATCAGAGCGGTCAGACAGGCCTGCAAAATTTGGCGGTTTGTCTGAAGATGTATCAGCAGTGCGTCCAGCCATTCACCGCCACCTTCATAGGCAGCGGTGGTGGCAGCATAGGCAAAGGTACCGAAGAATTCTCCGCAGTGTACCGTTTGATCAGCACGGAATTTCTCGCGAAGCACAGGATTGGGAATAAAAATATTGCTCAGAGCGTTTCCGGCCAGATTGAAGGTTTTGCTGGGAGCAGTACAGAGGATGGTGCTGTCTGTCAGTTCCGGCACTGCCTGCAGGAAGGTTTGATGCCGGCCGGCGTAGTCCAGATCGAAATGAATCTCGTCAGAGACAACATAGAGATGATATTTTTTGCAGATTTCTCCCACTTGTTTCAGTTCGGCTTCTGTCCAGACTCGGCCCACCGGATTGTGAGGGGAACAGAGCAACAGAAGTTTTGCTTGCTTTGCTTTCCGCTCCAAGTCGTCAAAATCCATGGAATAGATGCCGTTTTCACATTTCAACGGGTTCTCCAGCAACGTCCGGCCATTCCGTTTGATTGTGCTGGAAAAAGGTGGATATACAGGCGTTTGGATGATCACACCGTCGCCCAGCTGCGTCAAAGCACGAAGGGCCATGCCCATAGCCGGAACCACACCGGCGGTCTGAACGCAGTCGTCCATGGATACCTGCCAGGCATGCCGGGTTTGCATCCAGTTTTTTACAGCGGCATCATAACGAGCCTTTTCCGGCAGCGCGTAACCGAAACAGCCAAGATCCACGATCCGGTGCATTCCCTCATAAATGGCCGGAGCCAGATTCAGACGCATTTCCGCCACGGAGAAACTGATGATATTGGGATCGCTGATCCCCCGTTCCGCAACGAAGGGGTGTACACCGCCTCCAGTATTTAACGTCTCAAAATCAAATTTCATATGGATACTTCCTTCCGATTTTTTGCCATATTGTATCACACCTCTTATGAAAATACAATTTGACTGTACAGTGTCAAAATGAAAATGACGTGAAAAATGACAGATTCGGGGGTATTTTGTGCTGCTTCCGAACATTGCATACGCGTTTTTTGTCTAGTTTTTTCGAATTCAGCCATATTAAAAACTGAGCGAAAAAAAGAGGGGAGGAAATGAAACATGAAAAAACGTATGCTGGTAATCGCAGCGGCCATTTGCCTCTTGCTGAGCATTCGGGTTCAGGCGGCGGTGCCGGAAGAGGTGATTCCGGTGGGAAAGGCGGTCGGAATTGACGTCAAATGCAGCGGGCTTTTGGTGGTCGGATTTGCGGAGGATTCCCCGGCCAGGGAGAGCGGCCTGCACCGCGGCGATCTGATCATGAAAATAGACGGAGAATCGGTAGAGAAGGCTTCGCAGCTTCGGGAAATGCTTCAGGAAAAGGCACAGGTAACACTGACGGCGCTCCGGCAGGACAAGGAGCAGAGTTTTTTGGTGCGGCCGGCAGTGGAGGATGGGCTTAGCCGAATTGGTGCAAATGTAAAATCGGAAATGGCCGGAATTGGAACCGTTACCTATTTTGACCCGGCAACAGAGGTTTTTGGCGCATTGGGCCATGGCATTGCGGACAGTGCCACAGCAAAATTATTTCCGGTTCGGGAGGGATTTATCTGTAAGGCCACCATTCTCAGCGTGGAAAAAGGGACCGCCGGAAATCCTGGTATGCTCCAAGGTTCCTTTGACAGCAGCGAAATTCTGGGCCAGGTGACGCAAAACACTGTCAAAGGGATTTTTGGCATCATGACAGCGGCGCCGGAGGGCCGACTGATGCCGGTGGCCACCAGAGAGCAGGTAAAGACCGGCGCTGCGGAGGTACTCTGCAATGTGGAGGGAGAGCAGGTGGAGCGGTATACGGTCAACATTGCAAAGCTCTATCCGATAGATGACGGAACGGGACGCAGCATGATGATCGAAGTGACGGATCAGCGGCTGCTCAAGCAGACCGGCGGAATCGTGCAGGGAATGTGAGTGAGTTATAATAGGGACAACACAGGAAATCCCTAAAAACAGGGCGTTTCTGGTGCTTATCCCAATTCATTGACCAAAAGAAACGGGAATGATCTGTGCGGATCGAAATACATTCAGGCAAAGGAGGATGAGCAGTGTAAAACAGCCGCATGGCCGACAATTCGATCCTGCCATAAGAGCCAGATGGGAACTGCAAACCTGTCTGGCTTTTATTTTGAAATTGCTGCAGATTTGCCTCTTCATGCAGGGGCTCGCGGGGCTTTTTGCGGCCCATCTTCCGAAAGCGGCGCCCCGGCAGCAAAACACCCCGCAATACAAATTGTGGGCGCGGTTAGGCGAATCCAATTCCGGCGACAAGGATTCGCCTTTTGTATAACATGAACGCAGCCTACCGACTGCGGCGATGGCATTTGCGTTTTTTGCAATTCTGAGGTTCAGAGTGGTTTTTCAGCAGGCCCTATTTACACCGCAGAGAAACGGTTTGTTGAAAAACGCCGCTTTAGTGTACTGTTTCCCTGCTTTGCGCTGATTTATAAAAAGCCCCTGGTTTTCGCTTTCTGAAAACCAGGGTTCTTTGACGACCTTTCCAAAATTCTGTTTTGGCAAGTCGAACTGATGCTGCGCAAAAGTCGGCTATTCTGTAAAAGGACTGTTTTTACAAAAACCTATACGTTTCCGCAAGGCCTTTTCAGCCTGTTTCCGATTCACAAAACAGAGAAAA
>CAZGOQ010000063.1:0-12493 GCA_964527315.1 uncultured Oscillospiraceae bacterium
AAAGAAAGTGACAAGCTATTGGATGTGCTGACCGCCGATTTGGGGAAGATCACAGCAAAGGCCAGAGGGGTACGGCAGAAAAACAGCCGGCTTCGAAGCGGCTGCCAGCTGCTTTCCTACAGCGAATTGACGCTGTTTGAGCGAAACGGCTACTATACCGTCAATGAGGCGGAGCCTATCGAACTCTTTAGCTGTCTGCGGACAGACATTGAACTGCTGTCTCTTGGATCTTATTTTGCGCAGCTGCTTTCCACCGTATCCGCAGAGGATCGGGTAAATCCGGAGTTGCTCTCTTTGGGCCTGAACAGTCTCTATGCGCTCAGCAGCCTGAAAAAGCCTCAGGCGCTGGTGAAAGCAGTTCTGGAACTGCGTCTGATGAGCATTTCCGGCTACACACCGGAACTTAGCGTCTGCTGTGTCTGCGGAGATGCTTTGGCCAACCGGTTTAATTTTTTGCAGGGACGGCTCTTTTGCAGCGTCTGCTCCAGATTGGAAATGGCCGGGGAGTTCCGCACCCTTTCTGCCGCAGTATTGGACGCCATGCGATATATTTTATCCTGCGATGCGAAACGTCTGTTCTCCTTCTCTTTACCGGAGGAAACGCTGACGGAACTGGGAGAGGTGACAGAGCAGTTCCTGCTCTGCCAGCTGGAACAGAATTTTTATACTCTGGATTTTTACAAACGATTGTTTTAATTGCGAGGGACCAACATGAATCAATTATATGAAAAATCCCTCCATACGTTGGAGATGGACCGAGTGCTGTCCATGCTTTCGGATCTCTGTGTAACCGAGGAAGGAAAAGTATTGTCTGCCGCACTGCGTCCCAGTTCCGATCAGGAGGAGGTACGTGCGCGCTTACAGGAGACCACTGACGCCTGCCATATGGTGGAGTTGAAGGGATCTCCAGCGTTGCGGGAAGTCAAAAATATCAAGCCCTCTTTGGAACGCGCGGATCGAGGCGGGTCGTTAAATACCGCCGAGTTGCTGCGCATTGGCGCTGTGCTCCGGGCGGCGCGAACAGTCAAGGGCTATGGGGACGGGGACAACGTCAATATCGGATGCCTGGAGCATTATTTTCGAATGCTGACTCCGAACCGCTATTTGGAGGACAGAATTTTTGGGGCCATCCTCAGCGAAGAGGAAATTGCAGACAGCGCAAGCCCGGCGCTGAGCGATATCCGCCGCCATATGCGGCAGACCGGCAGCAAAGTCCGTGACAGCTTACAAAAAATCATTTCCTCTCCCAGCTATTCCAAGTTTCTGCGGGAACCGATCATCACCATGCGGGGAGATCGGTATGTGGTGCCGGTTCGGAGCGAATATAAAAATTCCATTCCCGGCATGATCCATGATGTCTCTTCCAGCGGCGGCACTTTTTTTGTAGAACCAATACAGGCGGTGCAGGCCAATAATGAACTGCGGGAACTGCTGATCAAGGAGAAAAAGGAGATCGAACGGATTCTGGCGGAACTGTCCGCGGAAGCGGCTGCCCATCGGGAGCCAATTTTGGAAAGCTACAATCAGCTGGTGGCACTGGATCTGGTGTTTGCCAAAGCGCGGCTGAGCTGCCAGATGAAAGCTATGGCCCCGGCGGTCAATACAACAGGCAAGGTCATGTTAAACCGCGCCAGACATCCTCTGATTGATAAAAATACGGTGGTGCCGATCACGGTTCGATTGGGAGATGATTTTGACACTCTGGTCATCACCGGACCTAACACCGGCGGAAAGACTGTGACCCTGAAAACGCTCGGCTTGATGACATTGATGGCGGAATGCGGCCTTCATATTCCGGTTTCCGACAACAGTTGTATCTCTACCTTTGAAACGGTCTATGCCGATATCGGAGACGAACAGAGCATCGAGCAGTCGCTTTCCACATTTTCTTCTCATATGAAAAATATTGTAGAGATTTCGCAGCAGTGCGATGATCGCTCCCTGGTACTCTTTGATGAACTGGGCGCCGGAACTGATCCGGCGGAAGGAGCGGCCCTCGCGGTGGCGGTGATCGAATTCTGCCGGAAGTTGGGGGCCAAGGTTGCCGCTACGACCCACTATGGGGAAATGAAACTCTATGCCATGCGGACAGAGGGCGTCATGAACGCTTCCTGCGAATTTGACGTAGAGACCCTGCGACCCACCTATCGGCTTCTGATCGGCATTCCCGGAAAGTCCAACGCTTTCGCCATATCAAAGCGGCTGGGACTCAGCGATCTGATCATCGACGACGCCAAGAGTCTGGTCAGTGAAAACAACGTCAACTTTGAGGATGTCCTTTCTCAGTTGGAGAGTCAGCGCCAGGCGATGGAACAGGCCCGCATTCAGGCGGAGCAAATGAAAAATCAAATGGAGCAGGCGCAGAAGGAGACAGAGGAATACCGACGGGAAATCAAAAAAGAACGGGATAAGGCAGTGGAAAAGGCCAGAAAGGAGGCTCAGCGCATCTTAGAGGACGCCCGCCGCAGCGCGAATTTTGCCATGGACGAGATCAAGCAGATGAAAAAGCAGCTGAAAGACACCGGCGCGGTGGAAGACTTTAACCAGAGACAGTCACAGTTGCGCCGGACACTCAACGATGCGGAAAATGAACTGGGCGAAAAGCAGCAGCGAGAGAAAAAAATTTCTGCCCGTCCTCCGAAGCAGGGCGATACTGTAGAACTCTTAAAGCTTGGAACCAGAGCAACCGTATTGGAGATCAACTCGGACGGATCCCTGCAAATTCAGGCCGGTATTATGAAACTGACAGTCAAGCCTGAGGAGGTCTATGTCCTGCCGGAACAGGAGGGACAGTCGGCGGTTCAGAAATTTGTGGAAAAAGCCGGTCGGGAACTTCGAAATCTCGGCGTTTCTCCGGAGGTAGATCTTCGGGGTATGAGCGCAGAGGAAGCCATCAATGCGCTGGATCGGTATTTGGACGAAGCGTTGTTGGCAAAGCTGCCCTCTATCCGTGTCATTCACGGAAAGGGAACCGGTGTGCTCCGAAAAGCGGTACAGCAGCACTTAAAGCGGAACCGGCGGGTCAAGTCTGTCCGGCTGGGCGTATATGGCGAGGGAGAAGACGGTGTGACCATTGCTGAACTGGATCCATGATTTTGGCGCTCCGCCTTGTTCACAATGCCGAAATAAAAAATTCATAGGGCAAATCATTGACGATTCCCTCAATTTTTGATATGATAAATAAAACCGGCAGGAATGCCCATACTTAGGGAGTGAATGTTTCATGTATACAAAGACCGCTGTCGTCAGCAATCAGGTTGGACTCCATGCCCGCCCTGCCACATTCTTTATTCAAAAAGCCAACGAATTCAAGAGTTCCATCTGGGTCGAAGTAGAAGAGCGCCGGGTCAATGCCAAGAGCCTGCTTGGCGTCCTGTCCCTTGGCATCGTAAAGGGAACAGAAATCACCCTGATCGCCAATGGCTCCGACGAAGAGGACGCGGTAGAGGCTCTGGTTGCGCTTTTGGCAACGGATTTCGACAAGTAAGCCGAACAGTCACGCCCCATGGCCAAACGCGGCCATGGGGCGTTTCCGTTACAAAAAGGGAGGGATGGCAATGGGTCTGACGCAAAAAGAATTAAAGGAAAAAGTATTGTCGCTGCCCTTCGAGCCAGGCGTCTATCTGATGAAGGATAAGTCGGAGACGGTGATTTATGTCGGAAAAGCAAAAAAGCTGAAAAACCGGGTCAGCCAATACTTTCAGGACTCTGCATCACACAATGCAAAGACGCGGTTGATGGTCAGCCATATTGCGGATTTTGACTACATTGTCGCCACTTCAGAGTTTGAAGCGCTGGTGCTAGAATGCAGTTTGATCAAACGCTATCAGCCAAAATATAATATTTTGCTGAAAGATGACAAAGGCTATCCCTATATTCGAATCGATCTCCGGGAGAGTTACCCGAACTTTTCCATGGTGGGCCGTCGGAGCAGCGACGGCGCCCGGTATTTTGGCCCCTATGGAGGCCGATTTGTCACACAGCAGGCTCTGGATACCATCCGTCTGACCCTGAAGCTGCCGGGCTGCAGTAAAAAATTCCCACGGGATATTGGGAAAGACCGGCCCTGTCTCAATTATCAGATTGGCAACTGCGACGGATGGTGCCAAAAGGGAAAAACACAGGATGCATATTTGAGCCGGATCCAGCAGGGGATCCTGCTGTTGGAGGGCCGGGATAAGGAACTTTCTGACCAGTTACGGGCGCAGATGGAGGAAGCGGCGGAACAGCTGGATTTTGAAACTGCCGCAGACCTTCGGGACAGAGTCCGGTCGATTGAAGCGCTTTCCAACAAACAGAGAGTCTGCTCCGGCGCCATGGCGGATACGGATGTGGTCGGCTGCCATATCGGCACCGCAAAAACCGGATTTTCCGTACTGCATTTTATAGAAGGCAACCTGGTAGATCAGGACGTATCTGTGCTGGATACCGCCATTGGCGAAAGCCGGGCGGAAATTGTTTCTACACTGGTCAAGCAGTATTATCTCCGTCGTGGCCTTGCGCCAAAGCTGATCTATCTACCCTGCGAGATGGAGGATATGGAACTGTTCGCCCGGATGCTGGAGGGAGAATACGGGCAAAAGGTCTGTATTTCCGTTCCCCGGAGAGGAGAGCATGTCCGTCTGGTGGATCTGGCCTGCCGCAATGCAAGGGAGGAAGCCGAGCGGGTCTCCACGGATCGTGAACGAACCAATAAAACGCTGGAACTGCTGGCTTCCATGATGGGACTGGATCACATTCCCAGCCGACTGGAGTCTTACGATATCTCCAATTTGGGTGCGGAGGACATTGTGGCGTCCATGGTAGTGTTTGTGGACGGACAACCTCGAAAAAGCGATTATAAACGGTTCAGGCTGGAAGATATGACCAGCCCGGATGACTATGGCGCCATGCGGAAGGTCATCGAGCGGCGCTTTCGGCGCCTGATTGCGGGAGACAGGGGATTTTCGGAACGGCCGGACGCGCTGCTCATCGACGGAGGGAAGACCCATGCAGATACAGTCCTGCGGCAGCTGAATGCCATGGGCTTGAGCATTCCGGTATTCGGCATGGTGAAGGATGACCGCCACCGCACCCGGGCGCTGGTTACGCCCCAGGGTCAGGAGATCGGCATTCAGGGCAGTCAGGCAGTGTTTTCCCTGATTGGAAAAATCCAGGAAGAAACGCACCGGTTTGCCATCACCTATCAGCGTCAGCTTCGTTCCAAAAAGCTTCGAAACTCTTCCCTGGATCAGATTGACGGCGTAGGTGACCGGCGCAAGCAACAGCTGCTCCGGCATTTTAAAACCATTTCGGCGATTCGGAACGCGTCTGAGGACGCGCTTGCTAAAGTTGTGCCGAGGAATACAGCTGCTGCCGTCTACGAATACTACCACAGCGGAAAAAAAGGAGGGAACCCATGAGAGTTATCACCGGCAGCGCCAGAGGTGCAAAACTGAAAGCGCTGGAAGGCACCAATACCCGCCCTACCTCAGACCGGGTCAAGGAAGCGATCTTCAATATCATTCAGTTTGACATTGAGGGACGCCGGGTGCTGGATCTGTTTGGCGGCAGCGGTCAACTGGCCATTGAAGCCCTGAGCCGGGGCGCAGACTATGCTGTGATCGTTGACGACAGCGCCCAAGCAGTCAAAGTCATCAGGGAAAATTTGAAAAAGGTACGCTTTGATCAAAGTGCTTCTGTCTTTCAGATGGACTATCTGGGCTATCTTTCCTCTTGCAGGGAGCGGTTCGATTTGATTTTTCTGGATCCGCCCTATTGGGAAAAGGATCTGGACAAGGCGCTGCAAAAAATATCGGAAATTGACATTTTAACAGAAGGTGGTATAATAGTCTGTGAGCGGTCAAGAGAAAAGGCAATGCCTGCCCGGGTGGGTGCTTTTTCCTGTTCCAAGGATTACAATTATGGCAAAACCGCCGTCAATCTGTATAAAAGGTGATTTTTGTGAAAATAGCCATTTATCCTGGCAGCTTTGACCCCATCACCCTGGGACATTTGAATGTGATCACCCGCGCAGCTTCCATTTTTGACCGGCTGGTCATCTGCGTGGGGAACAATATCAAAAAGGAGCCTCTGTTCTCTGCGGAGGAACGCGTCAGACTCATCGAAAAAGCGACCAGACATCTCGACAATGTGGAGGTAGAAGCGTCGGACGAACTGCTGGCGCAGTATGCCCGCCGCAAGGGCGCCTGTGTGGTCGTCAAAGGGCTTCGGGCTGTGTCTGATTTTGAATCGGAGTTTACCATGAGTTTGATCAATAAAAAACTCAATCCGGAACTGGACACTATGTTTCTCTGCGCCGAGGAACAATATATGTATCTCAGTTCCAGCGCGGTCAAGGAACTGGCCCAGTATGATGTGGATTTGCGCGAGTTTCTTCCGGCAGAGGTCATTGATGAATTTCGCAACAGATTAAATGCAAGGAGATGGTTTTATGGAAAAAGCAACCATTGAATCGCTGCTGAGCAGCCTGCAGGGGCTGGTGGGCGATGCCCGGGGGTCTCTGTTCGGACAGGACAAATGCATGGTAGATCGGGAACAACTGCTTTCTTTGGTGGATGCCTTGCAGAGCCAGCTTCCACAGGAGATCAATCAGGCTAAAGCCATCATTGAAAGCAGTGATGCGCTTCGCCAAAGTGCAAAGAAAGATGCGGCAGAAACCAGAAAGCACGCCGATCAAATGCTGAAAGAAGCGGAAGAGCGTGCTGCAAAGCTGATTGAAGAGGATACCATTGTTGTCCTGGCCCATAAGCATGAAAAAGAACTTTTGGAAGAAGCGGAGCAGAAAAAGGCTGCGCTGATCACCGGTGCAGTCGGTTATGCGGATCATATTCTGGAACAGGCCCAGCAGACCGCCACAGAAGTATACGACACACTGGACGCCGGCCTGAATGCTCTGCGGGATAAGGTCAGAGAGGATAAGGCGCTGGCTCTGTCCCAGATCCAGGAGACCAGAAAGGCGCTGAAACAGGCGGCGGAAGCCGAGCAGAAAAAAATGTAGCAAACTCATCGCGGTATACCTTGCTTTTGCAAGGTATACCGTTTTTTTACGCAGTGTGAAGCACTTATGCTGTACTTCTTCGCTGAATTTTACTATTTCAGCACTTTACATACGAAAAGCAATCAGGTATAATAAATTAGAGAATCATATATGCTGGCACTGGAACCGCCGCGGTGCGGCGGGACGCCACCGGCGGATTTTTCGCGGAGGGAGAGGTGCTCTCTGCAAAATGTGAATGAGGTGATCATGTGACACAAAAACCCTTTAACAAAGTACTGGCGGCAAACCGTGGTGAAATTGCCATCCGTATTTTCCGGGCCTGTTACGATTTGGGACTCCATACGGTTGCAATGTACTCCAATGAAGACACTGGCGGACAGTTCCGCACCCATGCAGATGAGGCCTATCTGATCGGAGAGAACAAAAGCCCTGTGGCAGCCTATCTGGATATTCCGGCCATCATCGATCTGGCCAAGCGCCGGGGTGTGGACGCTATCCATCCGGGGTATGGCTTTTTGTCTGAAAATGCGAACTTTGCCCGGGCCTGTGAGGAAGCCGGTATCTCCTTTATTGGCCCACCCAGCGACATTTTAGCCAAAATGGGCGATAAGCTTTCTGCAAAACAAATCGCAATTGCCGCCGGCGTTCCGATCATCCCCGGCTCCACAGAGCCGCTGAAAGATGGGGACGAAGCACTGGAAAAAGCAATTTCGTTCGGATTCCCCATTATCCTCAAAGCAGCCGCTGGCGGCGGCGGCCGCGGTATGCGGCGCTGCGATACACCAGAGGAGGTTAAACCCGCCTTTGAACTGGTCCGCAGCGAGGCCCAGAAGGCCTTCGGCAACGACGATATCTTTATTGAAAAATTTTTAGTAGAACCCAAGCACATTGAAGTGCAGATTCTGGCCGATCAATACGGCAACTGCTACCACATTGGGGAACGTGACTGCTCCCTGCAGCGCCGCTACCAGAAGGTGGTTGAGTTTGCGCCCGCCTGGTCGGTTCCTCAGGAGATTCGGAATCATATTTTGGCGGACGCGGTCAAAATTGCAAAATCAGTGGGCTATGTGAATGCCGGGACACTGGAATTTTTGGTGGATAAGGCCGGAAATTACTACTTTATTGAGATGAATCCCCGCATTCAGGTGGAACACACCGTGACGGAAATGGTCACCGGCATTGATCTGGTACGTGCACAGATCCTGATTGCGGAGGGCTATCCGCTTTCTACGCCGGAGATCGGCCTTTCCTGTCAGGAGGATGTGCAGATCCGCGGCTATGCCATCCAGTGCCGTGTGACGACAGAAGATCCTGCCAATAATTTTGCTCCCGACAACGGCAGGATTACTGCATACCGCACCGGCGGAGGCTTTGGCGTCCGGCTGGACGGCGGCAATATCACCACCGGTACGGAAATCTCCCCCTATTATGACTCTTTGATGGTCAAGGTCACCTGTCAGGACAATACCTTTAAGGGCGCCTGCCGGAAAGCCATGCGGGCCATCGGAGAGGTGCGTGTCCGTGGTGTAAAAACCAACATACCCTTTGTCTCCAATATTTTGAGCCACCCCACTTTCCAGGAGGGAAAGTGCCACACCAAATTCATTGACGAGACACCGGAACTTTTCGATATCACAGATTCCAAGGACCGCGCTACCCGTGTGCTTAAGTACATCGCCAATATTCAGGTTTCCAATCCCGACGCGGAGCGGAAGCAGTATGATACCCCCAGATTCCCCAAAGGATCCGGCAACCCCAGACCGGGTCTCAAACAGCTGCTGGATGAAAAAGGCCCCAAGGCGCTTTCTCAGTGGGTCATGGAGCAGAAAAAGCTGCTGATCACGGATACCACCATGCGGGACGCCCATCAGAGTCTTTTGTCCACCAGAATGCGTACCCGGGATATGGTCAAGGGCGCGGACGGAACAGCCGATATTCTGGCGGATTGCTTCTCTCTGGAAATGTGGGGCGGCGCAACCTTTGACGTAGCCTATCGGTTTTTGCATGAATCCCCCTGGGAGCGGCTGGATCTGCTTCGGGAAAAGATTCCTAACATTCCCTTCCAGATGCTGCTCCGCGGCTCCAACACCGTGGGTTATCAGAACTATCCGGACAACGTGGTGCGTGAGTTTGTCAAGCAGAGCGCCCTGGGCGGTATCGACATTTTCCGCGTGTTTGACTCTCTGAACTGGGTGCCCGGTATGTCTGTTGCCATAGATGAGGTCCTGAACCAGAATAAGTTCTGCGAAGCGACCATCTGCTATACCGGTGATATCATGGATCCCAGCCGCACCCGCTACACGCTGGATTATTATGTCAAGCTGGCTAGGGAGTTGGAGCACATTGGCGCCCACTCTATTGCCATCAAGGATATGTCCGGCCTTTTGAAGCCCTATGCAGCGAAGAAACTGGTTCATGCCTTGAAGCAGGAAATCGGCGTGCCCATCCATCTTCACACCCATGATACCACCGGTAACCAGGTTGCCACACTGCTGATGGCGGCGGAAGCTGGTGTGGACATTGTAGATACTGCGGTAGCGTCCATGTCCAGCCTGACCTCTCAGCCCTCCATGAACGCCGTGGTGGCGGCCCTTCAGGGCAACGAAAGAGATACCGGCATTCCTATGGAAGGGATTCAGGAACTGACGGATTACTGGGCAGACGTCCGTCTCCGTTATGCAAACTTTGACCACGGCCTGAAAACCCCGGTGACGGATATCTACCGCTATGAGATCCCCGGTGGCCAGTACACCAATCTGGAGCCTCAGGTCATCTCTCTGGGCCTTGGCTCCCGGTTCCTGGAAGTCAAGGAGATGTATAAGACCGTCAACGATATGCTCGGCGATCTGGTCAAGGTCACGCCGTCCTCCAAAATGGTGGGCGATCTGGCCATCTTCATGGTGCAAAATGATTTGACCCCCGAAAACATTGTTGCCCGGGGCGAGAGCCTGACATTCCCAGATTCCGTGGTCAGTTACTTTAAGGGCATGATGGGACAGCCGCCCTGCGGCTTCCCCGAAGATTTGCAAAGGGTTGTCCTCAAGGGAGAGACGCCCATTACCTGCCGCCCCGGCGAGTTGCTGGAGCCTGTAGACTTTGACAAGATGCGGGAAGAAGTAGCGGCGTTCTGCCCCAATCCCACTATGCGGGATGTGATCTCCTACTGCATCTATCCCAAGGTGGTAGAGGAGTACTGGAAGCACGCCAAGGAGTACGGCTACCTCATGCGGATGGGTTCCCACGTGTTCTTCAACGGCCTTGCCCTGGGTGAGACCAATAAGATCAACATTGAGGACGGCAAAACGCTGGTCATCAAATATCTCGGTTTGGGCGACGCCAATGACGACGGTACCCGGAATGTGGTCTTTGAACTCAACGGCAACCGCCGCGAAGTGGCTGTCGTAGACCAGAATGCCACAGTCACTGGCAAGCAGGTGGTCATGGCAGATCCTCAGGACAAGAGCCATGTGGGCGCATCCATCCCCGGCATGGTCACCAAGATCAACGTCAAACCAGGCGACAAGGTGGTGGAAAACCAGGTTCTGGCCGTAATCGAGGCCATGAAAATGGAGACATCTGTGGTTGCCCGTATGGATGGCGAGATTAAAGAGGTGTTTATCAAAGAGGGCGGCAATGTCAAGGCCGGCGAACTGCTGATCATCATTGCGTGATACTAAACCGTATTTGAGGCCGCTGTTAAACAGCGGCCTCAATTTTGAAAAGTTCCTTTTTCCCTTGCATTTCCTCCCTGATGTCGATATAATAAGGTTAAGAGCAAGAAGGAGCGATGCGCTATGACCTATATGGAAAAATATCAACTGTGGCTTTCGCAGGTACCGGAGACTTCGCCCGTGCATCAGGAACTTCTGGAACTGATGGGCAATGATGCGGAATTGCAAAGTCGTTTTGGAAACGATTTGACCTTTGGCACTGCGGGGCTTCGGGGCGTCATGGGCGCGGGAACAGACCGGATGAACGTCTATACCGTCCGACGTGCAGCGCTGGCATATGGCCAATATATCAAAAACGCCGATCTGCCAAAAACCTGTGTGATCGCCTATGATACCAGAAATAATGGATTATTGTTTTCCCAGACCTGCGCGGCAGCGCTGGCAGAGGAGGGGATCCGGGTCTATTTATTCTCCCGGCCCACACCGACACCGGTCCTGTCTTTTGCGGTACGGCATCTTGGAACAGGAGGCGGTGTGGTCATGACAGCCAGCCATAATCCGGCCCCCTATAACGGCATGAAATGCTATGGTAGCGACGGCTGTCAGCAGACCGACGAACCGGCGGCGGAAGTTTTTCAACGGATGCAGCAGATTCCAATGATCTCCGAGCCAAAGACGGAGTTTGACTCGCTGGTTTCTCAGAGAAAGATTACTATGATCGACAAGGAGGTCTATGAACCCTATTATAGCGCTGTGTTGAAAGAAATGCTGAATCCGGAAACTGGGATTTCCGAATTAAAGGTGCTTTACACACCCCTGCACGGCACCGGCCTGACGCCGGTTACAACGCTTTTTGACCGTCTGGGGATAAATTACGATGTTGTAACTGCGCAAGCGGCGCCGGACGGCAATTTCCCCACCTGTCCCTATCCCAATCCGGAGACGGCAGCGGCCTTTTTGGAGGCGGAAAAAGTCCTGAACGCTCCCGGCGCACCAAACTATGACATTGTAATCGCCACAGATCCGGATTCTGACCGGATGGCGGCGGCGGTACCGTGCTACGACGGCGGCAAAGCCGCGCTGATTCGGCTTTCCGGAAATGAATTGGGCTGTCTCCTACTGGACTTTATTTTGAAAACCAGAAAGGCACAGGGCACGCTGCCGCCCCATCCCAAGTGTATCAAGAGTATTGTTACAACGCCTATGGTTCTGGAAATTGCGAAGCAATACGGCTGTGAGAACATTGATGTACTGACCGGCTTTAAATATATCGGCGCAACGATCTTAACGCTGGAACAGCAGGGGAGGGCAGACGAGGTCGTTTTTGCTTTCGAGGAAAGCTGTGGCTTTTTGAAGGGAACCTATGCCAGGGACAAGGATGCGCAGGTGGCCTGTATTCTGGTCTGTGCCCTGGCTGCCGGCTGCAAATCGGCGGGCCGCAGTTTAATAGATGAATTATGTAAACTCTATGCACAATTCGGTTATTATAAAACCAAGGTGATTTCTGTCGAATTGGACGGAGAAGTGGGAAAACAGCGCTGTTCTGATTTTATCAGCAGCTTGAGAAATTCGCCTCCAACAGAACTTGCAGATATTTATGTAAACAGCATCGCGGATTACTTGAGCGGCACAGAAATGGACACTGCTACTGGAGAAACCAATTCACTGGATTTTCCGTCCTCCAATGTGCTCTCCTTTGGCGTTGGTGAAAAGAACTGTGTGATCCTGCGGCCCTCTGGCACTGAACCGAAGCTGAAAATCTATTATTTTGCAGCAGATCAGGAGGAAGCCGCTGCGGAAAAAACCTTGCAGGCGCTGGTT
This sequence comes from uncultured Oscillospiraceae bacterium, assembly GCA_964527315.1. GTDB lineage: Bacteria > Bacillota > Clostridia > Oscillospirales > Oscillospiraceae > HGM13006. The sequence continues at coordinate 12,493 of CAZGOQ010000063.1, forward strand.
G
>CAZGOQ010000064.1:0-12384 GCA_964527315.1 uncultured Oscillospiraceae bacterium
GGAATCACCGGTTTTCAAGACCGGCTCCTTAAACCGCTCGGACATCTCTCCGAATTGACCCGCTTATCTTATCAAATTCCAAAAGCTTTGTCAAGAGAAAAGAGGTCGGGACAGGGAAATCTTTTTACTGGGCTTTTGGCAGGCTCCAGCGGAAATGGGCCGATAAGCCGCGAATAAAAACAACGGCGCCTGCGCCAAGGGCCATCGCCCAAAAGTGCGAGGATGGCCAAAGCAAAACACAGATCAGCGCACCCACCAGGGATGCACTGGCATAGATGTGCTTGATGAAGATATAGGGCGTGTTCCCGGCCATCATATCCCGAAGGACCCCGCCGCCCACGCCGGTGATCACGCCGACGAAGCAGAGCAGGAAAATGCCGGAGGCGCTGGAATGCACAAATGCGGTCTGTACGCCCAGCACGGTAAAGAGTCCCAGACCCACGGAGTCCATCGCCAGTAAAACCAGATCATAGACGCGGCGATAACGCTGAAGCAGCCGTTGAACCGGGGGCAGAAAGATGACGGCTGCGGTAATGGCTGCGGTTGCAGCATAGATCGGGTCCCGGAAGGTGGCGGGAGGTGTAATACCCAGGATCAAATCCCGGATCACACCGCCGCCCACGGCGGTCACAAGGCCCAGGATGATTACGCCCAAAAGATCCATTTGTTTTCGGATGGCGGTCATTGCACCGGAAGCGGAGAAAGCTACCGTGCCGATTAATTCCAGGCTCATAATAAAAATATCCAATCTTATCGACTCCGAAGGAACAAAATGCCCAGGGTGCCGGGACCACAGTGGCAGGAGACGGTGCAGCCCGCCTGAGTCTCGATGATTTCCGCAAAGGGTGCGCAGGCCTGAATTTCCGCGCGGACCTTATCCACCAGACCGTCCTTCACCGGCGTATGAGTGATAAAAATGCGTTCCAGCGCGAGATCTTCCCGGCCGGAAAGACGTTCCCGAACATAGTTCAAAATACATTTTTCAAAACTGCCCCGGTATTTTTTGCCCACCTGCATTTTGCCATCGACGACTTCAATACAGGGCTTGAGGTGCAGCAGGTTTGCGCCCAGCGCAGCCACGGCGGAGCAGCGGCCGCCCTTGCGGAGATAGTCCAGCCGGTCTACCAGAAAGCTGGCTTCTACCCGGGCAGTCAGATCTTTTAGCCGGGAGACGATTTCCTCCGGTGTGAGTTCGCCAGTTTCCGCCATTTTCACCGCTTCGCAGACAATGTGTCCATGTCCGGAGGACAGGTTCCGGGAATCCACCACATAGACATTGGTAAAATCCTTTGCTGCAATGCAGGCGTTCTGATAGCAGGAGGAAAAATCCGCGCTGATATCAATGTGGATCAGGGCGTCGCAGTTTGAGAGCAGCTGACGGAACAGGTTCCGGTAGTCCTCCGCATTATTGGCGGCGGTGGAACAGAGGTCGCCCCCGGAGGCCACATGAGCAAAGATATCGGATGGTGTGATGTCCACCCCATCCCGGAACGTCTGCCCGCCTTTGATGGTATACAGGGGAACAAGTACCACATGGTGCTGTTCCAGATAGTCTCGGTTGAGGTCACAGGTGCTGTCCGAGGTGATTTGAATACGCATAAAAGCGCCTCCCTTAAAGTAATGAAATCATTGTACCAGACGTGACATTGTTTTGCAATGAACAAGGTTGATTTTTTGTTCAAAATTTCGTAGACTAAACCAAATGACAACAGGGAGGATTGACCATGAAGGTTGTGGATATGCACTGCGATACCATAGGAGAACTATGGCAGAAAGAAAAGCAGGGAACGCCTCAGTCCCTCAGAAGCAACACACTGCATATTGATCTGGAAAAAATGCAAAAGAGCGACTATTTTCTTCAAAATTTTGCCATGTTCGTCTTTTTGGGAAAGGAGCCGGATCCCCTGGTAAACGTGCTGGAAATGATCGACGTGTACCGTCGGGAACTGGCCCAAAATACCGACCTGATCGCTCCGGTTCTTTGCTATGCGGATATTGAAAAAAATGCCGCTGTCGGGAAAATGTCGGCGATGCTGACCGTCGAGGAAGGAGCGGTGTTGAAAGGAAACATCTCTGTGCTCCGGAATCTCTACCGGTTGGGGGTGCGGATGCTGACACTGACATGGAATTTTGAAAATGAACTGGGATACCCGGGGACAACGATAAAAAATGAACCATATCCTGCGGGGAAAGGTTTTGGGTTAAAGCCCAGGGGCATCGAGGTGGTTCGAGAAATGAACGCGCTGGGGATGATTGTGGATGTGAGCCATCTGGGGGACGACGGTTTCTGGGACGTGGTCAAATATTCCGAAAAGCCCTTCGTGGCGTCCCATTCCAATGCAAGAGCCGTTTGCGGCCACACCCGGAATCTGACGGACGAAATGATCCGGGCCATCAGCGACAAGGGCGGCGTCATGGGCATCAACTTTTGCGGTGACTTTCTGAACCCGAACGGAGAAAGCCGGATGGAGGATATGATCCGGCATATGAAACATATCATCCATGTGGGAGGCATCGACTGCCTGGGACTTGGTACGGACTATGATGGCATTGGCGGGGAACTGGAACTCAGCCACTGCGATCAAATGCAGCGTCTGGCGGAGGAAATGGAACGCGCCGGATTTTCGGAGCAGGAAATTGAGAAAATCTTTTACAAAAATGTGCTGGCGCTCTATCGGGAAGTCTTGTAAAAACCACGCCTTTTTGATATACTATATAAGATTTGGACATAAAATGGAGGACTGTGTGTGAAAGAGCGGGAAGAAGAAAAACGTCCGGTTCTGGAGATTAAGCCCAGTGAGGAATATCATCCCCGGCCCATGTGGCAGCGGGTAGCGGCCTGGATCCTGATTGTTCTGATCGTGCTTGCCACTGGCATCTGTGCGGTCTGGGGCAAGTTGAAGTGATGGACTACAAGCTGGTTCGCTCAAAGCGAAAAACCATTTCCTTCAGCGTCACAGCGGAGGGGCAGATTCTGGTGCGCGCACCGTGGAACTGCCCTAGAAGCTATATTGACCAGTTCGTTTCCTCCAGGGGGCGCTGGATCGCCGGGCGCCAGGAAGCAATATGGGAAGCGCTGGCGCGGCGGGAGGAATTTCAGATCCGGGAGGGGGACACATTGCCTTTTTTCGGAGAGCATTTTTCCGTCATATTTCGGGCGGGCAATCTGGCAACCATGGATCTGGACGAAAAGAGGATCCGTCTGCCGGAACGGTCTGTGGAGCAGCTTCGCCCGCTTCTTGGCCAACTCTATAAAAAATATGGACTGCCCCTGCTCCGCCGCCGGCTGGATTTCTGGGCGGGACAAATGGGAATCGCCTATGAGACGCTCCATATGTCATCGGCGGTGCGGCGCTGGGGCAGTTGTTCCAATCAGGGAAATATTCGGATCAGCTGGTATCTCCTGATGGCGCCGGAGCGTGCGATCGACTATGTTTTGGTGCATGAACTGGCCCACCGGAAACACTTTGACCACAGCCCGGCCTTTTGGGCTTTGGTGGCCCGGTACATACCGGATTATAAGGAGCAGAAAACCGCACTCCGGGAAACACAAAATCGGCTGTTTTCTCAAGGGTGGAGCAAATAAAAAGGACTGGTGTTGCGGCAGTGAAAAGAATCTTGGGCATCGACCCCGGCTATGCCACCATCGGCTTTGGCCTGATTGCGGCGGATCGGGGAAGCGTGCAAATGCTGCGTTATGGCGCTATCACGACCCCGGCGGGGATGGAATTCCCTCTGCGGCTTCAAATGATCTATGACGATATGCTGGAACTTCTGGAAGCATTGAAGCCCGATGCGGTATCCATCGAGGAACTGTTTTTCAATACCAATCTCACAACGGGCATTCAGGTGGCCCATGGACGGGGCGTGATTCTTCTGGCCTGCACCAAATGCGGTGCGCCGATCTATGAATACACGCCCCTGCAGGTAAAGCAGGCTGTGGCAGGTTATGGCCGGGCGGAAAAAAACCAGGTGATGGATATGACCAGGCGGCTCTTGCATCTGAATGCGATGCCGAGACCCGATGATGCGGCGGATGGTCTGGCCCTGGCCCTGTGCCATGCCAGAAGCAGCACTTCGCTGCTGTCCGGATTAGAACAGCTGAAATGAGGATGGAGAATATATGTTTTATTATTTAAATGGCGTAGTTGCTGCGGCGGAAGTGAATCTGCTGGTGATAGACTGCGGCGGCGTTGGCTTTTCGGTTCATACCACTACCAATACCATTTCCAGAATTCGGGTCGGGGAGATGGCAAAGCTGTTTACCTGCTGCTCCATTCGGGAGGACGCCTTTGACATCTATGGTTTTGCGCTGAAGCAGGAATTGGAGGCCTTTCAGCTGCTGATTTCCGTGACCGGTGTGGGGCCAAAGGCGGCGCTGGCAATCTTATCGTCTGTAACTCCGGATGGACTGCAAATGGCTGTGGCGACCCAGGATGAAAAAATATTGACCTCTGCCCCCGGTGTGGGGAAGAAAATTGCCCAACGCATTTTGTTGGAATTAAAGGATAAAATGGGAGCGGTGACGGAATTGAACGTCTCCGGCAGAGATATGACGGTATTGCCTGTCGGACCGGGTGACAAGGCCACGGAAGCTGTTCAGGCTTTGCAGGTTTTGGGGTATGATACAGGTTCCATTACAAAGGCCATGAAGCAGATCGATGTGGAGAAGCTGGAACTTCAGGATGTCATCAAACAGGCCCTGAGATTGATGACAGAGTAAAGGAGGCGAGCGCGTGAGCATTGATTTTTCGGAGGGAATGGAAACGCCTTTGACAACGGCCAGCAGGACGCCGCTCGATGCCGGGGAGGGAAATCTCCGCCCTCAGACGCTGCGGGATTATACCGGCCAGGAAAAGGCAAAAAGCAATTTAAAGGTATACATTGAAGCGGCACAGCGCCGGGGAGAACCGCTGGATCATGTTTTACTCTATGGTCCGCCAGGCCTGGGCAAGACAACACTGGCGGGCGTGATTGCCAATGAGATGGGGGTCAATCTCCGTGTGACCTCTGGCCCGGCAATTGAAAAAACGGGAGATCTGGCGGCGCTGCTGACCAATCTTTCCGAAGGGGATATCCTCTTTATTGACGAAATTCACCGGCTGAACCGGGTGGTGGAGGAACTGCTGTATCCGGCCATGGAGGACTATGCCATCGATATTATCATCGGCAAAGGCCCTTCCGCCAATTCCATCCGGCTGGATCTGCCGAAATTCACGCTGATTGGCGCGACTACCCGGGCGGGGCAGCTTTCTTCGCCTCTGAGGGACCGATTTGGCGTATCTCTCCGTCTGGAACTTTATCAGCCGGAGGAACTGCAAAAAATTGTGCTTCGCAGCGCAGCGCTGTTGGGGGCGGAGATCGAACCGGAGGGTGCCTATGAGATTGCTTCCCGGAGTCGGGGAACGCCTCGGCTTGCCAACCGTCTCCTGCGCCGGGTCAGGGATTTTGCACAGATTTACCACAATGGGATCATTGATCGGGAAGCGGCAAACGATGCGTTGAATCGTCTGGAGGTAGACCGCCTGGGACTGGATGATCTGGACCGGCGGATGCTTCGGGCGATCATTACCAACTATGGCGGCGGTCCTGTGGGACTGGAAACGCTTGCAGCTACGCTGGGAGAGGAAGCTGTGACGCTGGAGGATGTCTATGAGCCCTATCTGATGCAGCTTGGATTTTTGACCCGGACGCCCCGGGGCCGCTGTGTCACCCAGCTGGCCTATGACCATCTGGGCATTGCCCATATGATGGAAGACAGCCAACTCTGTATCGAGGAATAAAGGAGAAAACGATTATGGGAAAGCTATTTGGGACCGACGGTATCCGCGGTGTTGCCAATGAGCAGCTGGATGCACGGCTGGCCTACCGGGTCGGTCAGGCGGCGGCGTTGGTGCTCGGGAAAGACCTTTCAAAAAAACCGGTGGTGGTCATCGGAAAAGATACCAGGATTTCCTCTGATCTGCTGGAGGGGGCTATGATCGCCGGACTTTGTGCCTGCGGAGCCAATGTCCATACTCTCGGCGTTATTTCCACTCCGGCTGTAGCGTTGGCGGCGGTCAAAGGGAACGCGGCCGCCGGTGTGGTAATCTCCGCTTCGCACAATCCCTATGAATATAACGGCATCAAATTTTTCGGGCCGGACGGTTCCAAGCTGCCGGATGAGATGGAACAGGCCGTTGAAGAACTGATTTTGAGCGACGAGGTTCTGCCGGTGAAAAAGGGCGGAGACATCGGCATGACCTATGATGATCGGCATTTTATGGACAGCTATATCCGCTATCTGGCCTCCACGGTAAAAGGAGACCCCCATGATCTGCGGGTGCTGGTGGACTGCGCCAACGGAGCGGCAGCGGTGACCGCCCAGCGGCTGTTCAACCGCTATGATATGGATGTTCGCTATATCCACGATAAGCCCAATGGGGTCAATATCAACGATGGCTGCGGCTCGACCCATCTGGAGGAACTGGGGCGACAGGTGGCGGCTGGCTGCTATGACGTAGGCATTGCCTTTGATGGAGATGCGGATCGGTGCCTGGCTGTGGACGAAAACGGAAATGAGATCGACGGCGATAAAATCATGGCTCTCTGCGCCACGGCTATGAAAGAAGCAGGAGACTTGAAGAACGGCGGCTTTGTGGCCACGGTTATGAGCAATATCGGACTGCATCAATATGCGGAAAAGCACGGTTACCGGGTACTCAAGGCCGATGTGGGGGATCGGAATGTTCGGGAACTGATGACGAGGGAAAACATGGTGCTGGGCGGCGAACAGTCGGGACACATCATCTTCCTGAATCATATGCCTACCGGCGACGGCCAGTTAACGGCGCTGCATTTTCTCAGCATCATCAGCAAATACGGCACGCCGGTCAGCACGCTCATGGCGGAAATTCCCAAATTTCCCCAGGTGCTTATCAATGTGCCCGGCCCCCATGGCGGGGAGGAAAAGAGAGCGCTGATTGACAGTGCGCCAGTACAGGCCGAAATTGAGCGGCAGGAGAAGAAACTGGGCGATACGGGAAGAGTGCTGGTGCGTCCCTCTGGGACGGAGGCTTTGCTGCGGGTCATGGTGGAAGCGCCGGAGGAGGGCACGGCCCGGAGCACGGCGGAAGAATTGGCGGCGGTTATTGAGCGCGTCCAAGCATAAGCAATCAGAGACTGATTTGAAAGGAGCGTGCTTTTTGCTTGTAGTATGCGAATATGAATCGGTGCATTCATTCTCAGTGTGGCTAGAGAGGAATACCGATTTTCGCAGTGCGTTCCGCGTCAGTCAGAATCACCAGTTTTTTAGAGGAAAGAAAAAATTTTTTAGAAACTATTGACATCATTTGCTTTTATGTTATAATATATCCTAGTTTGGTGCAGTTTTTCTGCGGCCATGTGCCTACCCCCAGCTTTTCTATTGCTCAAGCCCCACTCTTTTGATTTGCTCTGCGAAACATAGGAATCAGCTTGTGTTTTGGAATCCGCCTGGTGTGTGGATACCCGGCTTTTGCCGGACTGCGGCGTTTGCCGAAAAGGGCGAGTACGGTCAGAAATGGCCGCTTGCAATATAAATCCCTTGCAGCTCCATATGTTTCCTGGGTCGCAAAGGGCAAATCTATTTGTTCAAAGAGAGGGAAAAATTATGTACGAAGACAAGATTTTGGTCTGCAAAGAGTGCGGCGCTGAGTTTACCTTTACTGCCGGCGAGCAGGAGTTCTATGCAGAGAGAGGCTTCCAGAACGAGCCTCAGCGTTGCAAAGCCTGCCGTGACGCGCGGAAGAACGCGGCCCGTGGCCCCAGACAGTATTTTACCGCTGTTTGCGCAGCCTGCGGCGGTGAGGCGAAGGTTCCCTTTGAGCCTAAGTCTGACCGGCCCGTTTACTGCTCTGACTGCTTCGCTCGTATGAGAGAAGAGGGCTAATTTCAAGATTATCGGAAACAATAACGCAGCCGGCTTCCTCTGAAGTCGGCTGCGTTTGTTTGTGAGATATTTTGGCGGAGGACAGCATGATTGATCTTTATATCAGACATACAGAAAAGCCATTGTCTCCGGAAGCCCATCGGCTGCTGGAGGAGGTTTTGGCCCGGAAGTATGGGATTCGGCATCCGGAACTCAGCATCAAACCGTATGGCAAGCCCTATTTGAAAAAAGGGCCGTGCTTCAATCTGAGCCATACACATGGAGCAGTGGCGGCGGCATTTTCCGAAACGGAAGTTGGACTGGACATGGAGGAAATCCGCAGTTATCTCCCGACACTGCCCAAGCGGGTGCTCTCTGCCGGGGAATTTTCGTGGTTTCAGGAGTGCGGAGAATTGAAAAAGGACTTTTTTACCCTGTGGACGCTGAAAGAGAGTTATCTCAAATTTTTGGGCAGCGGTCTCCAGGGCTTTCCCAATGGAACGGATTTTTATTACGACGGCGAGTGGAAACTCCGGGGCAGCGACCTCCACTTTCGGGTCATTTATGAGAAAAATCTGGTGATTGCTCTGTGCGGCAACCACCAGACGGAAATATCAAAAAAGATATGTTAATACATTCCGGGGAAATAATTAGTTATCATAAGTAAAAGCGAGGTTTAAATCGACAGAAGCAGAAATACCTGGAACCGTTCCGCCGTCCGTATACTGCCACATTCCAAAATAGAACGGAAAAGAAGGAACCTCCTGATAGTCTGCCAGCCAAAAAGCATAGTCCTTTAACTCATAGAGTTGATAGTAGCGGGTGGCAAGGGAGAGATTGAAATAAACGCCGGCCCGGTAGCCTGCTTCTTCGATGGTCTGGCAAAAGCGCTTTGCACAGGCGGTCAGTTCGGAGGAACTGATGGTGTCGGAGCGCGCATTTTCCACCGGTTCCCAGTCAAAATAAACGGGATATTCTATGGTGTGGCCATCAATGAGAGATAGGACCGTATGGGCTTCCGCCTCAGCTTCCTCCAAAGAAAGTGCCTGGGAGAAGAAGTAGACGCCGACGCTCAGGCCTGCAGCTTTGGCTGCGGTGATGTTGAATTCAAATGTTTCATCCTGATGGATAGAGCCGTCCCCATAGCCCCGATATCCCACCTGAAGGATGGCATAATCTACACCGCTGTCCGCGACAGCCTGCCAGTCAATGTATCCCTGATGGCTGGAAACGTCAATGCCCAGTACAGCGCTGATGGAAGGAGAGGAGTAGGTTTTATAGCCGTTTTCCAGACCGAAGCCATCCGGAGACAGTTGGCTGGGGGAAAGCGTAGGCACGGCAGAGATGGAAGGAGTTGGATCTGGCGAGGAAGCCGCAGTGTATCGTATCACGCGCACCAGAAAGAACAGCGCGCCAAACAACACCAATAGCAGGACGACAAGAATAACGATTGCGGCAGTATTTGAATTGCCGCTTTTTTTCTTTTTTTTCTTTTTCTTCTTCTTTGCGTCCGCCATAGCGCACCTCCTTTCAGGCGGATCCGGGGGATTCCGTCTGATTTTGACTTCCAAGGACACAGTATAGCACATTATTTGGATTTCCGAAATGAAAAATCGAAAATTTAATGAAATATTCATTGTCTACAGAGAAAAAATAGTGTAAAATAGAAAAACGATTACTGTGGAAAGGAGCCTGATCAATGGCCCGGTCATCAGGGCAGCGCCCAGAACGGAGCGGCAATGCGCAAAGAGGACAGGCACGGGGACAGTCCAATTCCCCTCAAAGCGGGGTTTACTATACGGGGCGACAGCCGGAGCAAAATCAGCGGAACACGCTGACTCCGGAGCAGAGAAAAGCTCGGCAGAAGCGCCGAAAAGAACTCCTGCGGCGCCGGAGACGCCATCGCAGGCTGGCCTTTGCGCTGCTGTTCCTGGTTGTTGTGTTTTCCGCCTTTTTTCTGATTCGACATTTTAATCCCCCCGCAGAATCCTCGAAGGAAGTTACGCTGGACGAGTTGGATGCCGCCGAAGAAGAGGACGAAGTGGGCTATAACGGTCCGGCAACTGCCACCATCGCCTTTGTGGGGGATATTTCCACTTCCTCCGATCAGGTGGCGGCGGTTACCAAAAGTGACGGCACTTACGACTTTTCTCAGGCCTTTTTAGAACTGGAGGACTATTTCTCAGATGTGGATTACGCGGTGGGAGATTTTGAGACGACCATGGTAGATGGACTTGCTTATGGCACGGAGCCGTATTACAACAGTCCCGTCCAACTGGCGGGCGCTCTTCGGACGCTGGGGTTCCGACTTATGTCAACGGCCAATACCTATATGCTCAACAACGGCGTGGAGGGACTGAATTCCACAAAGAACTATCTGACCCAGGCCAAGCTGAGAGGAATAGGCACCTATCTCAGCCAGGAGGAGCGGGACAAAAACGGCGGCGCGTACATCCGCACCATTCATAAAATTAAATTCGCGTTTTTGTCCTATACCAAGGGGACTGATTCTGTCCGGATGCCGGAGGGCAAGGAATACGCCCTCAATACGCTCTATCAGGACTATTCCGACTACTGGACGGATTTGAAAAGCAGCCAGATCCGGCAGGATATTCAGGCGGCAAAAGATGCCGGCGCGGAGGTCATTGTGGCGCTGGTTCATTGGGGCAGCGAATATGGCCGCTCTATCAGCGAGCCGCAGAAGAAAGCAGAAGAACTCCTGCTGGAAAACGGCGTCGATGTGATTATCGGCAGCCATTCCCATCTGGTCAGTGAAATGGGGTTCCGGACGGTAGAGCGCATGGATGGAACAACGAAAACCTGCTTTGTGGCTTATAGCCTGGGAGATTTCTACACAGACCCCGAACAGGAGAACGCTCAGAATTCCGTGATCCTGAATCTGACGTTTTCCAAAAACGCCAATGGGGGCGTGATCATAGAGGATGCAAGCTATGTTCCAATCTACAACAACATCACGGAGATCGACGGGCAGAGGCAGTTCGCACTGCTGGACGTCTATCACGATCTGGCCAGTCTGCAGCGGAGCAGTGAAATCAGCGCGGAGGAAGCCGTACTGTTCAACAAGCTGCTGGGTGCGGTGGAAATGCTCCATGACTATGCCGGGGAGGAACTGGACGCCGGGCCGTCGGAGTCGGACCGCCGACTGGTAGAAAAGGCGATGGAGCATGGAGAATATTCTGCGGCTGCCATCAAGGAACTCCAGCGGCAGGAGTTTGCGGCGGAGAAAGCGGAGCAGGAAACACCGGGTACGGCAGAAGAAACTGCAGGAGAAACCTCACCGGAGGCTGAAAATACAAAGGAATAAAGGGCCTGCTTCAAACTGCGATCCTTGCGGGAAGTGTCCGCTAAAAAAGCTGAAGATAAGCGGGAGAAATCACAAAAACGTGTGGTTTCTCCCGCTTTACTATCAGGTCAAATTTTTGAAAAGCCTATTTTACAACGCGCCCATTTCGTTTACGATGGGATCTTGAAGCTGTCTTTTAAAATTACAGAACGGTTAAAAATCAAATGCTCCGGGGAGGAATCCTTGTCTACGCAGAAATAACCCATGCGCATGAACTGGAAACTGTCTCCGGGCTGTGCCCCAGATAGAGAAGCTTCTACCTTGGCGCCTGACAGTACCTTCAGCGAGTCCGGATTCAGCGCATCCACAAACTGATCGCCTAAGGCGTCAGGGTCTGGGTCGGAGAACAGATTGTCATAGAGTCGTATTTCCACATTCTCTGCGCTGGTCGCGTCTACCCAGTGGAGGGTTGCGCCTTTGACCTTTCTGCCGTCGGCGGGGTCGCCGCCCCGGGAGTCCGGATCATATTCTGCCGCGATTTCGGTTATATTGCCCTGCTCGTCCGTTTCATAGCCCACGCACCGAATGAGATAAGCGCCCTTCAGGCGGCATTCCGGGCCGCCGGGATAAAGCCGCTTATATTTGGGCACCGGCTCCGGGAGGAAATCTTCAGCTTCTACCCAAAGTTCTCTGGAAAAGCTGACGGTATGGGCGCCCTCTTCCGGATGAAGCGGGTTGTTTTCCACCTCAAAGGTTTCGCTCTGTCCCTCCGGGTAGTTGGTAATGACCAGCTTGATGGGCCGCAGGACGCCCATGACCCGCCGGGCGGAATCGTTCAGGTCCTCCCGGAGACAGTGCTCCAGGAAACTGTAATCCACAACAGAGTTGACCTTGGAAACGCCGATGCGGTCACAGAAATTGCGAATGGAGTTCGGCGTGTAGCCCCGCCTCCGAAGCCCGCAGAGGGTGGGCATCCGGGGATCATCCCAGCCAGAGACAAGGTGTTCCTCCACCAGCCGTCGGAGCTTCCGCTTGGACATAATGGTGTAGCTGAGGTTCAACCGGGCAAATTCGATCTGCCGGGGCCGGGAAGGCACAGACAGATGCGCAATGACCCAGTTGTAAAGTGGGCGGTGATCCTCGTATTCCAGGGAGCACAGGGAGTGGGTGATGCCTTCCAGCGCGTCCTGAA